>NZ_JBFAXQ010000012.1:0-252649 GCF_040680855.1 Kribbella sp. NPDC051952 | reverse complement strand
TTGGTGATGGTGATGGTCCAGTGGCCGGCGTGGAGGGCGGTGTGGTGGCGGCGGCAGATGAGGGCGAGGTTGTTGATGGCGGTTTGGCCGCCGTCTATCCAGGAAATCAGGTGGTGGGCGTCGCAGCTGATGGGTGGAGCACCGCAGATGACACAGCCTTTGTCCCGGGCGTTCAGGGCACGGCGCATCGCGGGGGTGACGAGTCGTTCGGCGCGGCCGACGTCGAGGGGTTCGGAGTTGGAGCCGAGGACTAGGGGGATGATTTTGGCGTCGCAGGCTAGGCGTCGGATGGTGGCGGCGGAGAGGGCGTCGCCGTGGATGACGTGGCCGATCGCGTCGGGGGTGGCGGTTTTGAGGTCGTGGAGGTCGATGGTGACGGTGATGTTGGCTTTCGCGCCTGCGCCGGGTACGGCGCCGGACTCGGTGGCTGTGGCGGCGGTGGTCAGGGTGGTGGTGAGGGCGTCGGCTTGGCGCTTTTCGCGAGACCTCGGGTCGAGTTCACCATCAGCCGTTTTGTGGGGGCGGGCGTGGGCGTGGATCAGTGAGCGGAGGAGTTCGGCGTTTTCGTTGGCGAGGAATCCGCGGAAGGTGATGCCGTGGTCGGCGTCGGTGAGGGTGAGGGATTCTCGTTCGTAGGCTTTGTGTTCGGCGGGTTCGGGGCCGTCGGTGTCGAGGAGGTCGCGGATTTCTTTGCCGACTTTGCGGAGTTCGCCGGGGCTCAGGTGCTGGGCCAGGTTCACCAGTTGTTGTTCGGCCACCACGATGTTCTCCACCGGGACCCGGTCGGGGACGGTCTCGAGGGCGAGCACGATGGCCTGGGCTTGTGCCGGTCTCAGGACCGGGGTCTCCAGCGGACCTGCCGGGTTGGGGAGAGCAGACGAGACGGTGGTGTAGCGGGGGAGGGTGCGGGCGAGTTTGACTTCGCGGTGGGCGTCTCGGCGGTCGAGGCGGTACCGCATCGCCAGCAGCTCGGCGGTGGTGGTGGCGCCGAGGTGTTGGGCGTGGCCTATTTCGTCGAGGCGGGCGATCATGCGGATCCGGTCGGCTTGGAGGCGGGCGATGGCGGCTTCGTTCGTGTCGAGAGCAGACAGGAGTTCGCTGCCGCTCATCGACCAGATCGGCCGCTCGTCCGGAATCTCCATGCCCATAACGATAGACACCGCCACCGACAGTTTTCAAAACCCAGAACCCCTTATTTCCAAGGGATCTGCTTATCCACAGCAGGCCGCCAAATGATCCACAATCATCCACGCCTGTGGACAACCTACCTTTACATGCCGGAGGCAACATCTCCCGCAAGGAGCCGGTCACGCCCCGATGGCGTCTCCGTGGCCGCGCCGATCGGCCAACCAACTCGTCGCAGACCCTCGGTCCGCTCGAGACCCAGTTCTCTGCCGACTGAGCCCCGATCAGTCACACTGACCGTAGGAGGTGACGTGCGTGAAGTATGTACTGATGTTCGTCGACACCGAGGACTATGCCAAAGAGGTCGACGCGATGTCGCCGGTCGAGCTGCAGCAGGTGTACGAGCGGGTGAATCAATGGTTCATCGACCACGCCGCGGTGATCCGCAGCAGCACGAGCAAGCTCCAGGGCGGCGCGAACGCCACGACTGTGCGGTTCGGCCGAGAAGGTCCGATCGTCACTGACGGACCGTTCATGGAGGGCAAAGAGGTCATCTCGGGATTCACCGAGATCGAGGTCGCCGATCTGGACGAAGCACTTCGGATGGTGAAGACCTGGCCCGCCTGCCCGGTGATCGAGATCCGCCCCGTCGAATCCTGACAGCAAGCTCCGCCTAGCTGTCTCGCTGGGCTTCCTGGTGGAGTTGGGTGTTCGCCCAGCTGGAGAGGAAGCGGAGGGCTTCGGCGGCCGGGCTGTCGGGCTCGGCGGTGTAGGTGATGATCACGAGCCCGTCGCCAGTCAGCTCCATCGCCTCGCCGGTGAGCTCGAGGTCTCCGACCAACGAGCTGTGGACCCGCTTGGTGGCACTCCGGTGGTACTTCACGTTGTGGCGGGCCCACCGCGTGCCGAACGCGTCGCTTCTCGTGGCCAGCTCTCCGACGAGGTCGGTGAGGGACTTGTCGTGGGGGTTGCGACCCGCTTCGGCGCGCAGCGCGGCGACCGAGTCGTCGGCGACGGTTTCCCAGTCGAGGAAGAAGTCCGGTGCGCGCTGGTCGAGGAAGAGGAACCTCGCGAGGTTCAGCGGGAGCCGGTCGAGGATCCCGCCGTACAGGGCGATGGCGAGGTCGTTGGCGGCGAGGATGTCAGTACGCGCGTTGCGCACGTACGCCGGAGTTGTCAGCGACTCGAGGATCCGCAGTACGCCGGGTCGCACCTTGGAGACCGCCGTACGGCGTGAACCGCGGACCGGGCCGGTCGACGCGCGGGCGAGGTCGAACAGATGGGCGCGCTCCGCGTCGTCGAGGCGCAACGCCCGGGCGAGTGCGTCGAGGACCTGCTCGGAGACTCCGGCGAGGTTGCCGCGCTCCAAGCGGGTGTAGTAGTCGGCGCTGACGCCGGCGAGCAGGGCGACTTCCTCGCGGCGCAGCCCGGTCACGCGGCGTTTGTCGCCGAAGGTGGGCAGACCGGCCTGCTCCGGCGTGACCTTCGCCCGCCGGCTGGTGAGGAACTCCCGTACGTCGTCCTTGGTGGCCACAACCTCCACCGTACGGGCGGCTTTGTCTCGGCTGGGAGGTTCTGCTGGTACCTGTTACAGCGGGGACTCCCACCTGTGACACTGACGGGTGTTCCCTGAAGGCATGAGCCAGACCGTCACGTTGAACAACGGCGTCAGCATGCCCATCATCGGCTTCGGTGTCTTCCAGATCCCGGCCGACGACACCCAGGCCGCGGTCGAGGCCGCCCTCGCGGCGGGCTACCGCCACCTCGACACCGCCGCTGCGTACGGCAACGAGGAGGCCGTCGGCGCCGCGATCACCGCCAGCGGCCTGCCTCGGGCGGACCTGTTCGTCACCACGAAGCTGTGGATCCAGCACGCGCCGACCGGCAGCGTGGAGAACGACACGTTGCGCGCGTTCGACACCTCGCTGCGCCGCCTCGGCCTCGACTACCTCGACCTCTATCTGATCCACCAGCCGCTCGGCGACTACTACAGCGAGTGGCGGGCCATGCAGAAGGTCAACCAGGACGGTCGGGCCCGGGCGATCGGGGTCTCCAACTTCCACCCGGACCGGCTCGTCGACCTGATCGAGCACAACGAGATCACCCCGGCGGTCAACCAGATCGAGACGCATCCCTTCCACCAGCGCGTCGCTGACCACGAGCAGATGCGCGAACGCGGCGTACAGCTCGAGTCCTGGGGTCCGTTCGCCGAAGGTCGCAACAACCTGTTCACCGACCCCGTGCTGACCGCGATCGCCGAGGCCCACGGGAAGTCGGTCGCGCAGGTAGTGCTGCGCTGGCTCGTACAGCGAGAGGTCGTCGTCATCCCCAAGTCCGTCCGCCCGGACCGGATGGCTGAGAACCTCGATGTCTTCGACTTCGCCCTTACCGAGGATCAGCTGAAGCAGATCGCCTCCCTCGACGCCGGCGCCAGCCTCTTCTTCGACCACCGCGACCCCGCCATGGTCACCGCCCTCGGCACCCGCCGGATCGACTGACGACCGATGCGTCCCCGGCTGCGCAGCGGTTGCAGCCAAGGAGCCGGTCCCGTCGCGCACGGCACAGGTACGGAAGAAGGAGGATCGCCCGCGGTGCAGTCGTCGAGAAAGCCCACTGCGGGGAAAATGCTGGTCGCCTACTACTCCCGCCCCGGCGAGAACTACGACAACGGCGGTCGTACCTGGCTGACAGTCGGCAACACCGAAGTTGTCGCCACCATGATCGCCGACCTCGTCCCGTGCGACGTCTACCGGATCGAGGCTGCCGAGCCCTACTCCGACGAGTACGACGACACCGTCGTCCGTAACGTCCGCGAGCAGAACGCCGACGCGCGCCCCGCCATCGCCGGCCCGCTCCCCGGCATCGGCCAGTACGACGTGGTGCTGCTGGGCAGCCCGATCTGGAACGTCCGGGCCCCGATGATCATGTCCACGTTCACCGAGCAGCTGGACTTCACCGGCACGACTGTCCATCCGTTCACCACGTACGCCATGAGCGGCCTCGGCACGACAGAACGCGACTACGCGCGATCCTGCGCCGGCGCCACCTTCGCCGAAGGTCTCGCCGTCCGCGGCGAAGAAGTCCAGCAAGCCCAGCCCCAAGTCACCGACTGGCTGCAGCGCATCGGGCTGCGCTGACAACCTCAGAAAGGAATTACATGACTACCTGGTTCATCACCGGCTGCTCTACCGGGCTCGGCCGTGCGTTTGCTGAGGCTGTGCTTGAGCGCGGGCACAATTTTGTTGCTACCGCGCGCGATGTCGCGAAGGTGCAGGATCTGGCTGACAAGTATCCCGACACCGCGCTGGCGCTGCCGCTCGATGTGACCAGCGATGAGCAGGTGAGTGCGGCGGTTGGGGCGGCCGAGGAGCGGTTCGGCGGGGTCGACGTACTGGTCAACAATGCCGGCTACGGGTATCGGGCTGCTGTTGAAGAGGGCGAGGACGATGCCGTCCAGCAGTTGTTCGATACTCACGTCTTCGGCACTGTGCGCACGATCAAGGCTGTCCTGCCTGGCATGCGTGCCCGCCGATCCGGCACGATCGTGAACCTGTCGTCCATCGGTGCGCGGATCTGTCCCGAAGGATCTGGGTACTACTCGGCCGTCAAGGCCGCGATCGAGGCGCTCACGCTGTCGCTGCGCAAGGAGGTCGCGCCGCTCGGCATCACCGCGATGGTCGTGGAGCCAGGTGGGTTCCGTACCGACTTCGCCGGCCGATCGTTGACCCAGGCCGCCGTACCGATCGCCGACTACGCGGACACCGCCGGGAAGCGTCGGAAAGACCACGACACCGGGCATGGGAAGCAGCCGGGTGATCCGGCCAAGGCCGCGGCAGCTCTCGTCCAGGCGGTCGAGTCCGACTCCCCGCCGTACATGCTGCTGCTCGGCAACGACACCTCCGACGGCTTCCGCGCCGCCCTCGACGCCCTCCGCACCGAGGTAGACGTCTGGGAAGACCTCAGCCGCAGCACCGACTTCGACGCCTGAAAGGTCAGCCCGCCCGAACAGGTCCTACAAGCTGGGGCGGATCACGTGGTCGGGGTGGGCGTTGGTGTGGGCTTCGGCCACTTGGCGGCAGAGGTCCATCAGTTCGGTTTCGTTGATTACCTGTTGTTTGGCCTGGGGGCCCAGGGCGGTGATGTGGTCGCGGGCGCGGAGGAGGCGCTGGAAGATGCGTTCGCGTTCGCCGGGGTCGCCGGTGTATTCGGCGTCCAGGTAGGCGTTCGCGTCGCGGCGGATGTGGGCCATCGCGGTCTGGGTGCGGCCGCGGGTGCTGAACAGGGACGCGAAGATCGTGATCAGCAGGACGACCAGGATCACCACCAGCGAGAGGCCGGTGCTGATCTCGATGACCTCGACGTGGTCGCCGCCGTTCACGAAGGGGAGGTTGTTCTCGTGCAGGGCGTGCAGGATGAGTTTGGCGCCGATGAAGGCGAGGATCGCGGCCAGCCCGAAGGACAGGTAGATCAGCCGGTCCAGCAGACCGTCGAGCAGGAAGTACAGCTGGCGTAGCCCGAGCAGGCTGAACGCGGTCGCGGTGAACACGATGAACACGTTCTGCGTCAGGCCGAAGATGGCCGGGATCGAGTCCAGCGCGAACATCAGGTCGGTGCCGCCGATCGCGAGCATGACCAGCAGCATCGGCGTCATCATCCGGCGCCCGTCGACCGTGGTGGTGAGCCGGTCGCCGTCGTACTCCTCACTGGTGCGGAACAGCCGCCGGCTCAGCCGTACGACGATGTTCTGCGCCGAGTGGGATTCCTCGGTCTCCGGTTTGAGCATGTTGCCGGCGGTCAGCAGCAGCGCGATCCCGAACAGGTAGAACACCCAGGCGAACGTGTTCAGCAGCGCCGAGCCGATGAAGATGAACGCGGCCCGGGCGATCAGCGAGACCACGATGCCGACCAGCAGCACCTTCTGCTGGTTCTCGCGTGGCACCCGGAAGCTCGTCATGATGATCAGGAACACGAACAGGTTGTCCACCGAGAGCGCCTTCTCGGTGATGTACCCGGCGAAGTACTCCGAGCCCATCGCGGCCCCGCCGAGCACGAGCGTCCCGAGCCCGAACAGGATCGCGATCCCGACGTACACCGACGACCAGACCGCGGCCTCCCGCAGCGTCGGCACGTGCGCGGAGCGGACATGGAAGAAGTAATCGAACAGCAGCAGCCCGGCGATGCCGAGCAGCGTGAGGATCCAGACCAAGGGGGACACGGCCATGGCCCAACCCAACCATGGCGACCAGCCGCGGCACGAGCACTGATGAAATTTGCCTAAAAGACATCTTTGCCTAATCGGCAAAGTTTGCTACGGTCAAGTCATGGCCGATGGGTTGCGAGAGCGGAAGAAGCAGGAGACGCGGATCGCGTTGAGCTGGGCAGCGGTCCGGCTGACGGTCGAGCACGGTCTGGCGAACGTGCGGATCGAGGACATCGCCGCCGAAGCGGGCGTCTCGCTGCGGACGTTCCGGAACTACTTCTCCAGCAAGGCCGAGGCGATCGCCGCCCGGGAGGTCGACCGCAGCCTGCGGATCGCCGAAGAGCTGCGCGCGCGGCCGGCCGACGAGCCGTTGTGGACCGCGATCCGGATGTCGGCCGAGTCGCAGTTCGCACTCGGTGTGGAGGGCCACGGCGGTGAGCAGCCGCCGGACGAGCGGTGGCTGGCCGGCATCCGGCTGATGATGACCGAGCCTTCGCTGCAGGGCGAGATGGCGCGGGCTCACGCGGCGGCGAGTGAGGAGTACGCCGCTGCGATCGCGGACCGGACCGGTACGCAAGGGCTGTACCCGCGGCTCGTCGCCGAGGTCGTCGGCGCTGCCCGGACGGCGGCGTCGGCGGAGTGGCTGCGGGCCGACCCGCCGCGGCCGATCGCCGAAATCCTGAGGGAGGTCCTCGACCTCATCAGCGCAGGACTTCCCGAACCCGGCCACAACTAGAAACCCCTCGAACAAGCACCCCGGCGCCGCCGCCGGGGCGATCAGTCACGCCTACTTCCCGGAAGGGACACCCTGTCATGGACACTGACGTCATCATCGCCGGAGCCGGCCCGAACGGCCTCATGCTCGCCGCCGAACTACGCCTGGCCGGAGTCCAGCCGATCGTGCTGGAACGCCTGCCCGCCGCCAGTGAGGAGCCGCGCGCAAACGGCCTGGTCGGCCAGGTCGTGCGCATGCTCGACCGCCGCGGCCTGTACGAACCACTCGCCGGCAGGCCCGGTCCGCCGGAGCCCGCGCCGGGCTACATGTACGGAGCCTTCCCGCTCGACCTCACCACGATCGAACAGAACCCGGTGTACATCCTGAACGTGCCGCAGCTCCGGATCGAGGGTGTGCTCCAGGAGCGGGCGCTCGAGCTCGGCGCCGAGATCCGCCGCGGTCACGAACTGATCGGGTTCACCCAGGACGCCGACTCGGTCACCGTCGAGATCTCCGGCCCGGACGGCCCCTACCACTTGACGGCCCGCTACCTCGTCGGCGCCGACGGCGGCCGCAGCGTCACCCGGAGGCTGGCCGGCATCGACTTCCCCGGCATCACCAACGACACGATGGTCTCGCGTACGGCGAACGCCCACGTGCCGGCCGAGTACATCGATCCGGCCACCGGAGCCCTGTCGGTTCCGGGGTACGGCGTGATCCCCGGCCGCATGCATCACCGGACCGAGCGCGGGCTGTTCATCTATGCCCAGTTGCCCGGCCGCCCACCGGTGGTGAGCACGGGCGAGTTCGACGTACCGCCGGACGGCCCGATGACGCTGGCGGAGTTGCAGGACAGTGTCGACCGGGTGCTCGGCGTACATCTCCCGATCGCTCCGCCGGAGGGCGACGGGCCGCACCTGCTGCGCAGACTTGTCGGCGGCAACAGCCGGCTGGCCGACCGGTTCCGGTCCGGGCGGGTGCTGCTCGTCGGCGATGCCGCCCACGTGCACTCCGCGATCGGCGGGCCCGGGCTGAATCTGGGTCTGCAGGACGCGATCAACCTGGGCTGGAAGCTGGCCGCCGAGGTGCAGGGCCGGGCGCCGGCCGGCCTGCTCGACAGCTACGAGCTGGAACGCCGTCCGGTCGGTCAGCGGGTGGTGATGCAGACGCAGGCCCAGTCGGCGCTGATTGCTCCGGGCAACGATGTGACCAAGCTGCGGGAACTGTTCGGTGAGCTCCTGACCGAACCGCGGAACGTGCGCCGGATCGCCGACCTGATCACCGGCGCTGACGTCCGGTACCACGACGGTCCGCATCCGCTGATCGGTCGCTGGGCTCCGGATCTCGTTGTCGATGGCAAGCGACTGGCCGAGCTGACGCGCACCGGTCGCCCGCTCCTGCTCGACCTGACGCCGGACGCGCCGTTCGCCGCGACCGTGATTACGGATCGGGTCGACGTCGTTGCAGGTCAGGGAGACTTCTCGATCGCCTTGCTGATAAGGCCGGACGGGTACGTCGCCTGGGCCGCAGAGCAGGACGGGATTGCGGAACGGGAGGGCTTGCGGACTGCATTGGCCGACTGGTTCGGCGTACCTCAGGACCGGCCCTTGACCAGCGCGACCAGGTAGCGGCAGGGCGTCGTACCGGGGTTGTGGAACGTGGTGGCCGACGGCGGGCCGAGCTGGAGGCAGTCGCCGGTGTGTAGGTCGTGGATGACGGGGCCTTCGTGGAAGCGGAGGTGTCCGTCGAGGATCCAGAGCTGCTGGTATTTGAAGATGTAGGCGTCGGCCGGGTACGAGACGGAGGCGCCGGCCGGCAGCTCGACCTCGACCAGCTCGAGCGGGCCGTCGGTCACCGGCGAGACGGCCCGCCGTCGGTAGCCGGTGACCGGGTCGGTCCAGACGGGCTGTTCGTCGGCACGGCGCAAGAGCTCACCGGTGTTCTCGGCGCGGGCGACCAGCTCGGACAGCGTCATGCCGAGCGCACCGGAGAGCCGGCCGAGCAGGACCGCGGTCGGCTGAGCTTCACCACGTTCGATCTTGCCGATCATCGCGCGGGATACCCCGGAACGCTCGGCGAGCGCGTTCACGGACAGGTCCTGCGCGACCCGGGCGGCCTGCACGGTGGCGGCGAGTGAGACGGAGAGCTCATCCAACATGCTTGCCACTATAGCGGCAGGTGTGACTACTATCGTGACATGCCAAAGATCAGAGACGCGTCGGAACTCGACGCTGAGGCTTGCGCGGCGATCTACGCGCCCTACGTCACCGGTACGGCGATCACCTTCGAGATCGACCCGCCGACGGTCGAGGAGATGGCGGCGCGGATCGCGACGACGCAGGAGACCCACGCCTGGCTGGTCCTCGAGGACGACGGTCGCGTGGTCGGTTATGCGTACGGCGGTCCGATGAAACCGCGAGCGGCGTACCGGTGGTCCTGTGAGGTGAGCGTCTACCTCGAACTCGGCCGGCGTCGGACCGGTGGTGGAAGAGCGCTGTACGAGGCGTTGTTCGAGCGGCTCACCGAGCGTGGCTTCCGGACCGCGGTCGCCGGGATGACGCTGCCGAACGATGCGAGCGTGGGTCTGCACAAGGCGCTGGGGTTCGAGGAGATCGGCACCTATCGTCGGATCGGGTGGAAGCTCGATGCCTGGCATGACGTGCACTGGCGTCAGCGTCCGCTCGCCGTACTCCCGGATCCGCCAGAGGAAACCCGCTAGCTCGTCGGGTCGGTCATCGGCGGACACGTGCCGCCGGGAGTGGTGACCAGCTCGAAGTGCCAGATCTCGTTGGACAGCGTCTGGCAGAGGCCGAAGCGCTTGCCCTTGCGGTTCAGCCAGTCGTCCGCGTCGGTCGGCCCGATGTCGACCGCGTGGCCGGTGACGTGGTGCGACTCGTTCGGATCGGCCACGTACTCGAGGGCCTTCTTCCGGCTGCCGTACTCGCGGATCGCCTTGGTCAGCAGCTCTTCCTGGTATTTCTTGCTCCGCCACCCGGTGGTCACCTGCATCGTGATGCCGTCATCCTTCATCGCTTGTTCGGCTTGTTGAACCGCCTTCCGCAGGGCCGGGTCGAGTTTCGCGACGCCGGGCAGGCTGGTGTCGAAGGCTGAGGTGTGGTCGGGCAGTACGCCGTCCGCCGCGCCAGGCGACCCGCTGTTGGTCGAGCTCGGGCCCGCCGCAGAGACCGTCGAGCAAGCCGTCAGTGCCAAACAGGTGACTGCGGCAACGATCGTCAGTCCGGGCCGGCGCGCACGTTCATCGGTGAGCATGCCCCCAGTCCACCTGGGTGGATGTTGCCAGAGCGTCTGCTGTTCGGCTTACGTTTTCGATACACCCGGCCTGGTTCAATGGTTGTCATGCGAGTGCTGGTCGTCGAGGACGAGGTCTATCTCGCCGAGGCGATCCAGGCAGGCCTGCGATTGGAGGCGATCGCGGCCGACCTGGCCTTCGACGGTGACGCCGCGCTGCAGGCGGTGACGACCAACGCGTACGACGTCGTCGTACTGGACCGGGACATCCCCGGCCCCAGCGGTGACGAGGTGTGCCGGGAGATCGTTGCGCAAGGCATCGGCTGCCGGGTCTTGATGCTGACTGCGGCCGGTGATCTCGACGACAAGGTGACCGGGTTCGAGCTCGGCGCCGACGACTACCTGACCAAGCCGTTCGAGCTGCGTGAACTCGTCGTTCGCCTCCGTGCGCTGGTACGCCGTCCCGCTGCCGCCATCCCGACCGTGATCGAGTACGCCGGGGTGCGGCTGGATCCGTACCGCCGGGAGGTGTACCGGTTCGGGCGATACGTGCAGCTCCAGCGGAAACAGTTCGCCGTACTGGAGGTGCTGATGGCCGCGCGGGGTGGCGTGATCAGTGCCGAGACACTGCTCGAGAAGGCGTGGGACGAGAACGTGGATCCGTTCAGCAACGCGGTCCGGATCACGATCTCGGCGCTGCGGAAACGGCTCGGCGATCCGTGGGTCATCCACACCGTGCCGGGAGTCGGGTATCGGATTGGTGAGTCATGAGTCAGCCGTTGGTCAGCCGGCGGCCGCGGCTGACGGTGCGGTTGCGGTTGACGCTGAGCTATGCGGGGCTGCTTGTCGTCGCGGGCGTCGTACTGTCCGCCATTCTCTGGCTGGTCTTCCGGATCGTGCCGAACTATCCGCTGATGGCGGCGAACCCCCGGGATCAAGGCCCGGTGCCCACGCGGGGTGAGATTCTCGACCTGATCGTGACGTTGTCGGCGTACGCGCTGGTCTTCCTGGCGATCGTCGGGCTGCTCGGCGGGTGGTTCCTGGCCGGGCGGATGTTGAAGCCGTTGCAGGAGATCACGGCGGCGGCGCAGCGGGCGGCGAGTGGTTCGCTCGATCACCGGATCGGGCTGACCGGGATCCGGGACGAGTTCACCGATCTGTCCGACACGTTCGACGCGATGCTGGAGCGGTTGCAGCGGTCGTTCGAGCAGTACCGGCGGTTCGCGTCGAACGCGTCGCACGAGCTGCGGACTCCGCATGCGGTGATGAAGACGATGCTCGACGTGGCGGCGGCCGATCCGGATCATCAGGACGTGCCCGAGCTGGTCAAACGACTGGCTGAGACGAACCAGCGGGGGATCGACATCGTCGAGGCGTTGCTCAGTCTGACTGCGTTGAACAATCGCTCGGTCGAGCTGGATGCGATGGATCTGGCGGCGGTGGTGCGGTCGGCGTTGCCGGTGTTGTCGTCGGAGGCTGCCGAGGCCGGCGTGGTGCTGACGTGTGATCTAGCCGAGACGGTTGTCGAGGGCAACGAGGTGTTGTTGCACCAGGTGGTGACGAATCTGGTGCAGAACGGGATCCGGCACGGCGGTGGGTCGGTCGGGATCACGGTTGGTGGCGGGCGGCTCGTCGTACGCAACGATGGGGTTGTGCTGGATCCGGCGCAGGTGCGGACGTTCGTGGAGCCGTTCGCGAAGAACCGGTACGGGACCGGGCACGGGTTGGGGTTGGCGCTGGTGAGCCGGATCGTCGAGACGCATCACGGACGCCTCGAGTTGGTTGCCGATCCGGCCGGTGGACTCACCGCGACTGTGACCTTGCCGGAGGCTGACCTCGTCGGCGGGTGAGGATGGTGCGGTGACCGACCCTCACCTGACTATCCGGCGTGCCGTCGAATCCGACGATGCCGCCTTGCTGGAGATCGACCAGACCTCCTGGGACGCCTCGTCCGGATTCCCGTCCTACCAGGACGTC
The DNA here is from genome assembly GCF_040680855.1 of Kribbella sp. NPDC051952. NCBI lineage: Bacteria > Bacillati > Actinomycetota > Actinomycetes > Propionibacteriales > Kribbellaceae > Kribbella > Kribbella sp. NPDC051952. The sequence continues at coordinate 240,383 of NZ_JBFAXQ010000012.1, read as the reverse complement.
ATCCGGGACAGCTTCTTCGCGCGCAGCGGCCCGGAGGCGCACCTGGTCGCCGAGTACGACGGGGAGGTGGTCGGCTATCTCCGGTTGCAGGACAAGTACACGTTCCCCGAAGGTGCCGGCGTCCTCACGATCAACGGCCTGGCCGTCGCCCGGCACGCCCGCGGTCAGGGCATCGCCGGCGCGCTCCTCGAAGCCGCCGCCGACGAAGGCCGCCGCCGCGGCGCCCGCAAGATCAGCCTGCACGTCCACGGCACCAACACCGCAGCCCGCCGCCTCTACGAACGCCACGGCTACACCACCGAAGGCACCCACCCCAACGAATACCTAATAGAAGGCACCTACACAGACAGCCTCGACATGGCCATAACCCTCTAGCTCTTACGGGTTGAGGCCGTGGTCTTGGAGCCAGGGCTCGGGGTTGATGGGGGAGCCGCCGTCGGGGAGGACTTCGAAGTGGACGTGGGGGCCGGTGGTGTTGCCGGTCATGCCGATGGCGCCTACCTGGGTGCCGGCTTCGACGGTGTCGCCGACTGAGACGTCGAACTCGGACATGTGGCTGTACGACGTGACTGTGCCGTCGGCGTGACGGACCTTCACCTGACGACCGTAAGCACCTTCGAAGTCGGCCTGGATGACCTCACCGGCCATGACCGAACGGACCGGCGTACCCATCGGCGCCGCGAAGTCCAGGCCGGTGTGGTTGTGGGCCCAGCGGCCGCCGGCCTGGTTGAAGCGGGCGGTCAGGTGGTAGCCCGTGGTCGGCAGGACGATCTTCGGCGCGGACTTGGCCTTCTCGATCTCGGCAGCCTTCGCCGCGGCGAGCGCACGAGCCTGTACGGCGGCCTTCTTCGCGGCAGCCGCCTTCGCCGCGCTGAGGGCGAGCGCCCGGCGCTGAGTCTGCGTCGCGGTGGCGGCGAGCTTCGCGGCCCGCTGCTTGGCGACCAGATCGGCCCGCGCCTTGCGGGTCGCCGCCAGGTCCAGGTCGATCCGGGACGCGTCGCGGGAGCCGAGGTCGCGCCGATCGATCCGGGCCGCGGTCAGGGCGCTGGCCTGTGAGGGGCTCAGTCCAGTGCCGGTGCTGGGTCCGGAGGATCCGATCGCGGACGACGAGACTCCGACGGCGGTGGTGCCGGCGGCTGCGGCGAGCGCGGCGGTCAGGCCGATCAGCTGCGCCCGGCGGCCGGTGCCGCGACGAGAGGAACGATGCTTTGCCACCCGGCGCGGTGCAGCCGGTCGACGGGGTGCCGGCCGTTCTGCTTCCGGCACGTCATGGTGAGTGGGCACGAGAACCTTCCAGGGAGGGGTAGCCGTCGGTGAGGGGGTACGACGGCTCATCGACCATAACGAGAAGATCACGGGCGCCTCAAACACGGATTGCGAACAGATCAACGAATTCGCACACGCTCGGTGAAGGTTCCTTGCCCCCATGTATCCGCTCAGGCGTGAATCGGACCGCCGGGTAGTTGAATCCACCCGTGACGCGGATCACGCGCCGAATGGCCCCAACCACCCCCTGGAACCCGCTATAGGGCGTCCACATAATGAGAGCTTTGTCTACCTACTTACTAAACTTTCACAGTCATCTCATACTGGGATGACACCAGCTAGGAGAGGAGACGGACATGACGCGCAAGCCGCCGTACTACCGCCTCCACATCGATCTCCAGCGGGTCTCCAGCGCGCTCTGTCCGCGCTGAGCTGAGCTCGAGCCATCCCCTCGCACCGTTGACGGCGTCCGTACGGACGTCTGCCGCGCCGTGCCCGCGAAGCCTGCCCACCGCCAGGGAGATCACCGTGTCGACCAGTTCAGTCACGTCCGCACCGGACACCACCGGACCACCGCAGTACGCCGTACCGCCCGAAGCCGACCTGCCCGTCGTCGCCCGACGGCATCCGTGGCGCTGGGTCGGGGTCGCGATCGTCCTTGTTCTGTTGGCGATGTTCGTGCACGGGCTCGTCACGAACCCGGGCTGGGACTGGCCGACGTTCTTCCAGTTCTTCGCGACCCGGACGATCTTCTCCGCGTTGTGGGTGACCGTGCAGCTCACGGTCTACGGCACCGTGCTCGGGTTCGTCCTCGGTGCGGTGCTGGCGACGATGCGCCTGTCCAGCAGCCCGTTCCTGCAGGTCGTTGCCTGGGGCTACATCTGGGCGTTCCGCTCGATCCCGCTGATCGTGCAGCTGCTGTTCTGGTTCAACATCGCGTATCTGTACCAGGAGCTGAGCCTCGGCATCCCGTTCGGCCCGGAGTTCGTGCACTTCAGTACGAACAACCTGTTCGGCCCACTCGGTGCGGCCGTGCTCGGGCTCGCGTTGCATCAGGCCGCGTACGCCGCTGAGATCATCCGCGGCGGGATCATCTCGGTCGATGCCGGACAGCTGGAAGCCGCGGCTGCGTTGGGGATTCCGCGCGTACGGCAGTTCTTCCGGATCGTGCTCCCGCAGGCGATGCGGTCGATCCTGCCGAACGGTGCGAACGAGGTGATCAGCCTGTTCAAGGGCACCTCGATCGTCTCGGTGATGGCGATCCCGGAGCTCTTCTACCAGGTGCAGGTGATCTACGGCCGCAACAGTCGCGTCGTACCGCTGCTGATGGTCGCGACGGTCTGGTACATCGTGCTGACCACGTTGCTCTCGATCGTGCAGTACTACGTCGAGCGCCGGTTCGCCCGTGGGACGACGCGATGATCGACGTCAAGGGTGTGCACAAGAGCTTCGGGGACCTCGACGTCCTCAAGGGCATCGACCTCGAGATCGCGGCCGGTACGGTCACCGTGATCCTGGGGCCGTCCGGTTCGGGCAAGTCGACGTTGCTGCGGTCGATCAACCATCTGGAGAAGGTGGATCGCGGGCTTCCCCCGCGACCTGAAGCGCAAGCTCGAGCCCGCCGAGGTCTTCCACGAGGTGCTCGAGCACCGCTGGTTCCTGTCCGAGCAGGCCGGCCACGAGGTCGACACCATGGAAGCCGCCCGCTCGTACGTCGACAACGTCCTCAGCGCCAAACCCGACGAAAAGCTGGCCCTCCCCACCCCCGGCACCCCCGACCTCGACTAACCATGCAACATCCACCCCCACCCCAACGTGCCTAAGGGTGGGAGGTACCGGATGGACAAGCCTTGCGTCAGGCGGGAGCTGGACGCATTCGAGCAGCTGATCGTCACGAGTCTGGCGGACCACGCGACCGACGCGCCGTCAGCCGAACGGCTGCTGGCTGCTGTCCACCAACGCCTCCTCGGTCGCCCGGCCCCGGACGAGAACCCCGTATGGTTTGAAACGTGAAAATTGTGGGGTTCGAGACGTTCTTGGTGGCGCCGCGGTGGCAGTTCTTGCGGGTTGATACCGATGAGGGGATCAGCGGGTGGGGCGAGCCGATTGTTGAGGGGCGGGCGGAGGCTGTGCAGGGGGCGGTCTCGGCGTTGATGGAGTATCTGGTCGGGACGGATCCGCTCCGGATCGAGGAGCACTGGCAGGTGATGGCCAAGGGTGGCTTCTACCGGGGCGGTCCGGTGCTCTCGAGTGCGTTGGCCGGGATCGACCAAGCCCTCTGGGACATCAAGGGTCGCTACCACGAGACGCCCATCCACGAACTGCTCGGCGGACCGGTGCGTGAGCGTGCCCGCATCTACACCTGGGTCCACGGGCGCGACAACGCCGAGCTCGTCGACCAGGCGCAAACCAAGGTGGGCAAGGGATTCACGGCCCTCAAGCTCAACCTCTCCGAAGCCCTGCCGCCGATCCCGTCCGCCGCTCAACTCCGGGCGTCGGTGAGTCGTGTCGAGGCTTTACGCGACGCGCTCGGCGACGGCGTCGACATCGCACTCGATTTCCACGGCCGGTTCAGTACGGCGGCCACCCGCCAGATCCTGCCCATGCTCGAGCCGCTGCTGCCGATGTTCATCGAGGAACCGGTTCTCCCCGAGTACTCCCGGGACCTGCGCCGCATCACCGAGTCGACCAGCATCCCGATCGCGACCGGCGAGCGGCTCTTCTCCCGCTGGGACTTCCGCGACGTCATCCCGACCGGCATCGCCGTCGCCCAGCCCGACATCTCCCACGCCGGCGGCATCTCCGAGGTACGCCGCATCGCCGCCATGGCCGAGACCTACGACGTAGCCGTCGCCCCCCACTGCCCGCTCGGCCCGATCACCCTCGCCGCCAGCCTGCAGATCGACTTCGCCATCCCGAACTTCCTCATCCAGGAACAAAGCCTCGGCATCGAGTACGGCGGCGGCAACGCCCTGCTCGACTACCTCGTCGACCCAAACGTCTTCTCCTTCGTCGACGGCCACATCGAACGCCCCACCGCCCCCGGCCTGGGCATCGAAGTCAACGAGGACGTAGTCCGCGCCGCCGCCGAGAACCCGCACCGCTGGCGCTCACCGGTCTTCCGCCATGAGGACGGCTCCTTCGCGGAGTGGTGATCAGGGGGGTGGTGATCAGGGGGGTGGTGATCAGGGGGGTGGTGATCAGCGGGGTGGCATGCGGAGGGCGCCGTCGAGGCGGATGACCTCTCCGTTCAGCAGTTGGTTGTCGAGGATGTGACGGACCAGGGCGGCGTACTCGGACGGGTTGCCCAGGCGGGAGGGGTGCGGGACCTGCTGTTCCAGAACGGTGCGGGTTTCTTCGGGGAGACCGGCGAGCATGGGAGTTTCCATGGTGCCGGGCGCGATGGTCACTACCCGGATCCCCTTGTCCGCAAGGTCTCTCGCGGCGGTGAGCGTGAGGGCGACGATGCCACCCTTGCTCGACGCGTACGCCGCCTGCCCGACCTGACCGTCGTACGCCGCGATCGACGCGGTCATGACCACCACGCCGCGGTCGCCGTCCGCGCTGGGCTCCTGGGCGATCATCCGTTCGGCGGCGAGGCGGACGACGTTGAAGGTGCCGATCAGGTTGACCTCGATCACCTGCCGGAAGGTTGCCAGCGGCAACGGACCCTTGCGGCCGACCACGCGACCCGGGGTCGCGATGCCGGCGCAGGTGACGACCACGCGCAGCGTTCCGAGACCGGCGGCCGCATCCAGGGCCGCCGCAACAGCGGCCTCGTCGGTGACGTCGGCCGGGGCGAACACGACCCGGTCACCCAGTTCGTCCGCGACCGCCTTGCCCGCGGACGACGGGAGGTCGACGATGACGACACCCAGTCCGTCGGCGGCGAGCCGTCGTACTGTCGCCTCCCCGAGCCCGGATCCACCACCGGTGACCAGCGCGACGTCGGACGGGCCAAACTTCATCCCACACTCCTCAAGAGGTCGCGGCTGATCACCAGCCGCTGGATCTGGTTGGTGCCTTCGAAGATCTGGGTCACCTTGGCCTCGCGCATGTAGCGCTCGGCCGGGAAGTCGCGGGTGTAACCGTACCCACCGAGGACCTGGACCGCGTCGGTGGTGACCTTCATCGCCGCGTCCGTGCAGACCAGCTTCGCGATCGCCGCCTGCTGGGTGAACGACCGGCCGAGGTCCCGCCGCCGCGCTGCCTGCAGGTAGATCGACCGCGCGGACTCGACCGCCGCCGCCATGTCCGCCAGCAGGAACTGAACACCCTGGAAGTCCGCGATCGGATGCCCGAACTGCTCCCGGCCCTTCGCGTACGACGCGGCCACCTCGAGCGCGGCCTGGGCGAGACCGGTCGCGCACGCAGCGATCCCGAGCCGGCCGGAGTCCAGCGCGGACAGGGCGATCCGCATCCCGTCGCCCTCCGCACCGATCAGATTGTCGACGGGGATCCGGACGTTGTCGTAGTTCACCAGCGTGGTGGTCGACCCGGTCAGGCCCATCTTCCGCTCCGGCGCACCGAAGCTCAGGCCCTCCGCCGTCGCCGGGACGTGGAAGGCGGAGATCCCGCGCTTCGGGTCGTCCGACGTACGGGCGAACGTCGTGTAGAAGTCGGCGTGCGAGCCGTGACTGATCCACGCCTTGGTGCCGCGCAGGACGTACTGGTCCGCATCCCGAACCGCCCACGTACTCAGTGCGCTGATGTCGGAGCCGGCCTGCGGCTCGGACAGCGCGTACGCACCCAGCAGTTCACCGCCGACCATGTCCGGGAGCAGCCGCGACCGCTGCTCCTCGGTGCCGAAGGTGGCGACCGCGTAGCTGGTCATCGTGTGCACCGAGATGCCGACACCGACCGACATCCAGGCGGCGGCGATCTCCTCGAGCATCTGCAGGTACACCTCGTACGGCTGCTCGGCGCCGCCGTACTGCTCCGGGTAGGGCAGGCCGAGCAGGCCGGCCTTGCCGAGCGTGCGGAACGTGTCCCGCGGGAACGTCTCGCTCTCCTCGGCCTGCGCGGCGTGCGGTGCGAGCTCGTGCGCGCACAGCTCACGGACCAGCGCGAGCAGCTCGGTGGATTCTTCGGTCGGCAGCAGACGATCGACAGCCATCAGGCACCCCTCTCAACGGCTGACGAAATGATACTCGTAACGATACTGAAGCACATAACCCAGTATCGTTCTATGCTGTCTCGATATGACAACAGTCGTTCCGGGGCGACGTACCCGCAGGCAGTCCGAGCTGCTCGACCGGCTCCTGGTCCTGTTCCTCGAACAGGGCTTCAGCCGGTTCACCCTGGACGATCTGGCCGCGGAGCTGCGCTGCAGCAAGACGACCCTGTACGCACTCGCGCCGAGCAAGGAACAGCTCGCCGTCGAGGTGGTCAAGCACTACTTCAAGAATGCCACCGCCCAGGTAGAGTCGGCCGTCGCCCGGCAGACCCGGCACGACCGACGGATCGCGGCATACCTGAACGCGGTCGCGGATGCGCTCCGGCCGGCCAGCCGGACGTTCCTGGACGATGTCGCCACGTTCGCTCCGGCCCGATCGGTGTACGAGCGGAATACCCGGATCGCGGCCGAGCGGGTCCGGACACTGATCGAGGACGGCATCAACAACAAGATGTTCCGGCAGGTCGACATCGCGTTCGCGGCCGAGATGATCGCGCACACCATGCAGGCGATCCAGCGCGGCGACATCGCCCGCCGTACCGGCCTGAACGACGCCGAGGCCTACCGCGAACTCGCGTCCTTCGTCCTGCATTCACTCCGATTGGACTGAGCTTGTAGCGTTCTCCGGATGGAGCTCAGGCTGGGGCCGCTGCTGCGGTACGTCGACGAGACCCCGGGCGACCGTCTGGGTCGAGACGAGCGGCCCGGCCGAGGTCGAGATCCTCGGCCACACCGCCCGGACCTGGTCCGTTCACGGCCACCACTACGCGCTGATCCGGATCGAGGGCCTCGAGCCCGACAGCGTCACGCCGTACGACGTGCGACTGGACGGCGACCTGGTCTGGCCGATGGACAACACCTACGGCCCGAGCGTGATCCGCACGCCGCGCGCGGACGGGACGTTCCGGCTGGTCTTCGGATCGTGCCGCCGGTCCGCACCCTTCGACGAGCAGGGCTTCAAGGAGTTCGGGCCGGATGCCCTGGTCGCGCTGGCCGAGCGGATGACGGCCGGCGCGGACGAGTTCCCCGACGCACTCCTGCTCCTCGGCGACCAGGTGTACGCCGACGACCCGTCGGACGCCGTCCTCGCGAAGCTCCGGGAAGCCCACGGTGAACGGCAGGACTCCGAGGTGGCCGACGAGATCGGCAACTACGAGGAGTACACCTGGCTGTACGACGACTCCTGGACGACGCCCGCCGTCCGGTGGCTGTTCTCCACCGTCCCGTTGTGCATGCTGCTCGACGACCACGACCTGCGCGACGACTGGAACACCTCGCTCACCTGGCGGCGCTGGGTCACCGAACAACCCTGGTGGCGGGACCGGGTCGTCGGCGCCTACGCGTCGTACTGGGTCTATCAGCACCTCGGAAACCTCTCCCCCGAGCAACTTGACCAGGATGCGGTCTACCGCGCGATGCGATCGATCGAGGACGACGAGGAACGGACGGCGTACCTCGACAGCTTCGCGTGGACCGCGGACGAGGACCCGGCGTCGTGCCGGTGGAGTTTCTACCGCGACTTCGGCGACGAGTCCCGCGGTGTCCGGCTGGTCGCGGTCGACTCGCGCTGCTCGCGACGCCTCGAGCCGGACGCGCGAGCGATGGTCGACGCGCACGAGTGGGAGTGGGTACGGCGGCACACGGTCGGCGCGACGCGGTCGATCCAGCACCTGATGCTCGGGTCGACCCTGCCGTTCCTGCTGGCTCCCGGGCTGCATCATCTGGAGGGGTGGGACGAGGCGATCTCGTCCGGTGCGTGGGGACCGCGCGGTGCCCGGGTCGGCGAGAAGATCCGGCAGGGGATGGATCTCGAGCACTGGGCGTCGTTCCGGAGGTCGTTCGACGACGTGACGACGTTGCTCGCCGAGTTGGTGTCCGGCGAGGATCCGCCGGCGTCGATCCTGATGCTGTCCGGGGATGTGCACTGTAGTTATCTGGCCGAGGCGCGACTGACCGCCGTACGGCATCCGGGGACGGCGATCCGGCAGTTGACGATGTCGCCGTTCCGCAACCCGGTACCGCAGTACGTCCGGTGGGCGAACCGCCTGCTCGGCGCGCGGTGGATGACCACGCTGCTGCACAAGCTGGCGCGGTCGGCCAAGGTCCGCGACGTGGCCGCCGAGTGGCAGCTCGCGCACGGTCCGTGGTTCGAGAACGGCGCGATGACGGTGACGCTGTCGGGTGCGGACTGGACGGTCGACGTCGACCATGCCGACCTGCAGGACGGGCACCAGCTGCTCCGAAGGACCGGGACCTACGGACGCTTAGACTCTGCGGGCAATCGCTTGATGTCCTGAAGTTGCCACGGCTGGTCCGCCCGCGGCTTGTCACGGAAGGCTGTTCGATATGAAAGCTCTCACCCTCCGCCGCACCGCCGCGGCTCTGGCCGCCGCCGCGCTGACCCTGGCCGCCGCCGTACCGGCCAAGGCCGACCCGGTGAAGCCGCCCCGGCTGTCCGCCGCCGCGATCACCTCTGCCCTGAACGACAAGATCCAGACGCCGGGAACGGCCTGGATGACCAAGCCGGACGGCACCGTGCTGGTGTCGTACGACTCGACCGTGACCGGCACCAAGCTGACCCAGCTGACCACCGAGACCAAGAAGCTCGGCGCCGGCATCACACTGGAGAAGCTGCCCGGCAAGCTGACGAAGTACATCAGCGGCGGGATGGCGACGTACGGCGGAAACGTGAAGTGCTCGGTCGGCTTCAACGTTCAGCGGCGCGGGAAGTACTACTTCCTCACTGCCGGTCACTGTGGCGTCGAGGGCGCCCGGTGGTACCAGGACGCCAACCACAAGATCTTCACCGGAGCCGTGCATCACGCCAGCTACCCGTGGAACGACTACTCGCTGATCGTGTACCGCACCGACGTCGGCGCACCCCCGCCGCCCGGTGGCAGTGTGTACCTCTACAACGGCCACTCGCAGGACATCACCACCGCGATGAACCCGGGCCTCAACCAGCTCGTCTACCGCTCCGGCTCCACCAGCGGACTGCACAGCGGCCGCGTGACCGGCCTGAACGCGACCGTGAACTACGGCGACGGCCGCGTAGCCGGGCTGATCCGCACCAGCGTGTGCGCGGAGCCGGGCGACTCGGGCGGTCCGCTGTTCTACCGGCAGTGGGCCTTCGGTCTGACGTCCGGTGGGTCCGGTGACTGCAGCTCGGGCGGCATCACGTACTTCCAGCCGGTCGTCGAGGCCCTCAACGCGTACGGGGTGTCCGTCTACTAGGCGCAGGTTTCCCCTACTCTCCGAGTTCGCCTGAATACTCAGGGAGAGAGTGGGTAGGAGGTGTCTCGGTTGAAGTCAAGGACGCCCCGCCCCGAAGGCGTCCTCATCGTGAGGAGGCTGAAACCGTGACATTTTCGCCTATCCGCCGTACCGCTGCGATCCTGGCCGCCGCCGGGCTCGCTGCCGCCGGACTGCTGGCCACCCAGGCTTCGGCAGCGCCGATCGCTCCATCGACGCTGTCGGCCTCGGCCATCACCGCGACCCTGAACAAGGACGCGGCCATCCCCGGCACCGCCTGGCAGACGAACCCGGACGGCCGGATCATCGTGTCGTACGACGACACTGTCTCCGGTGCGAAGCTCTCGGCCCTGACCGGCGTCACCAAGCAGTTCGGTGACCGGGTCACGCTCGAGAAGATCTCCGGCAAGCTGACCAAGTACATCGCCGGCGGCGACGCCATCTACGGCGGGCAGTACCGCTGCTCGCTCGGCTTCAACGTCCGCAGTGGCAGCACGTACTACTTCCTGACCGCCGGTCACTGCGGCAACATCGCGTCCAGCTGGTACGCGAACTCCGCCAAGACCACGTTGCTCGGCACCGTCACCGGATCGAGCTTCCCGGGCAACGACTACGCGATCGTCAAGTACAGCACGTCGTACACGAACCACCCCGGCACGGTCGATCTCTACAACGGCTCGTCCCAGGACATCACGTCCGCGGGCAACGCCAGCGTCGGCCAGGCCGTCAAGCGCAGCGGTAGCACCACCGGTGTGCACAGCGGCTCGGTCACCGCGACCAACGCCACGGTGAACTACGCCGAGGGTCAGGTCTCTGGCCTGATCCGCACCAACGTTTGCGCCGAGGGTGGCGACTCCGGCGGTGCCCTGTTCGCGGGCAGTGTGGCTCTCGGCCTCACCTCCGGCGGCTCCGGCAACTGCTCGTCCGGCGGCACGACCTACTTCCAGCCGGTCACCGAAGCGCTCTCCCGTTACGGCGTGAGCGTCTACTAACCCCCGCAAACAACAGCGCCCCCGGATCACCTGATCCGGGGGCGCTGTCACGCGTTCAGCCGGCGCGACGCCGCGAGATCTCGTACAGCGTGACGCCGGTCGCGATGCCCGCATTGAGGGACTCGGTCGCCGTCGTCATCGGGATCGAGACGATCAGGTCGCAGTTCTCCCGGACCAGCCGGGCCAGGCCCTTGCCTTCCGAGCCGACGACCAGGACCAGCGGTTCGGTAGCCGCGTCGAGGTCAGGAAGCTCGACCGCGCCGTCCATGTCCAGGCCGATGACCATCAGGCCCGCGTCCTTGTAGGACTTGAGGGCCCGGTTGAGGTTGGTGGCCCGGGCGACCGGGATCCGCGCGGCCGCACCGGCCGACGTCTTCCACGCCGACGCGGACATGGACGCCGTACGACGCTCCGGGACGAGCACGCCGTGCGCACCGAAAGCCGCCGCGGAGCGGGTGATCGCACCGAGGTTGCGCGGATCGGTCACGCCGTCGAGCGCGACGATCAGCGGCACCTCACCGGCCGCGTAGGCCCGGTCGAGCAGGTCGTCCGGATGCGCATACTCGTACGGCGGGATCTGCACCGCGACGCCCTGGTGGGCGCCACCGGCGGTGACCCGGTCGAGCTCGGTCCGCGGCACCTCGAGCACCGAGATGCCGTGCTCGACCGCGATCAGCGTTGCCTCGCGCAGCCGGGCGTCCCGTTCGGTGCCTTCGGCAACATGGAGCGCGGCGACCGGTACGCCGGCCCGCAGCGCCTCGACCACCGGGTTGCGCCCGTACACCCACTCGGTGCCGGAGTCGTTGGACTTGCGGTCCGGACGGCTGCGCTGGCGCTCCTGGGCGCGCTCCTTCGCCTTCGCCCGCTTGTGCGCGGGGTGCTTGACCCGGTCCTCCGCCTTCGGCGTCGGGCCCCGGCCCTCCAGACCGCGGCGGACCCGGCCACCGGATCCGGCGGTCGGGTTCCCCTTCGGCTTCTTGCGGATGGCACCCTTGCGCTGGCTACTGCCTGGCACTTCAGCTTCCTTCGGTAGTAATCGGAGCGGCGATCGACCACCGCGGCCCTTGCGGGGTGTCCTCGACGACGACGCCGAGCGCCTTCAACCGGTCCCGGATCGCATCCGAGGCGGCGTAGTCCTTGCGCTCCCGGGCGGCCGCGCGCTGCTCGAGCAGTGCGTGCACCAGCCCGTCCACCACCTCGGTCAGCTCGTCACCGGCGCCCGACCGCGAGATCCACGGCTCGGCCAGCGGATCCAGCCCCAGCACGCCGAGCATCCCGCGCACGGACGCCAGCGCCTCCCGTAGCGCGGGCGAATCCCCGTCGGCGACCAGCTTGTTCCCGTCCCGCACAGTGTTGTGCAGTACGGCGAACGCCGCCGGCGTGCCCAGGTCGTCGTCCATCGCGGCGACGAAGTCGGCCGGGAACTCGGGCGACGGGTCGACCCCGCCGGTCACCTCGATAGCCCTGGTGACGAAGCCCTCGATCCGCCGGAAACTCGTCGCGGCCTCGTCCAGCGCCTCGAACGAGAACTCCACCACGGACCGGTAGTGCGACTGAACCAAGTAGTACCGTAGCTCGATCGGGCGCACCCGCTCGACCACGTTGCGCACGATCGCGCCGTTGCCCATCGACTTGGACATCTTCTCGCCGGCCGTGGTGACCAGCGCGCTGTGCATCCAGGTCCGGGCGAACTTCTGCCCGATCGCGGTCGACTGGGCCAACTCGTTCTCGTGGTGCGGGAAGCGCAGGTCCAGCCCGCCGCCGTGGATGTCGAACTCGTCACCCAGGTACTTGCCCGCCATCGCGGAGCACTCCAGGTGCCAGCCCGGGCGACCGCGGCCCCACGGCGTCGGCCAGGAGGCCGTCCGCGGGGTGTCCGCGGTGAAGCCCTTCCACAGCGCGAAGTCACGGGGATCCCGCTTGCCGCGCGGGTCCGCGTCCTCCGCGGCCTCCATGTCCTCGATCTTCTGGTGGGACAGGGCGCCGTACGCCGGCCAGGACTTCACGTCGAAGTAGACGTCGCCGGAACCGTCCGGAGCGACGTACGCATGCCCGCGCTGGATCAGGTCCTCGATCATCTCCAGCATCTCGGGGATATGACCGGTGGCGCGGGGCTCGTACGTCGGCGGACGGCAGCCGAGCACCTCGTAGGCCCAGTGCAGCTCGCGCTCGAACTCGTAGGCGTGCGCCCACCACGGCGTGCCGCGCTCGGCCGACTTGGCCAGGATCTTGTCGTCGATGTCGGTCACGTTGGCGATCACGGTGACCTGGTAGCCGGAGCGCTCCAGCCAGCTCCGGAGAACGTCGAAGACGACTTCCTTGTAGATGTGCCCGACGTGCGGGGCAGCCTGCACCGTCAGCCCACAGTGGTAGATCCCGACCTGGCCCGGATGGACCGGTACGAAATCCCTCACTGTTGCTGTCGCGGTGTCATACAAGCGAAGTGTCACCGCTCAAGAGTAACGGTGTTTAATACCTCCCCCGCCCCACCGCCCCAGTCGATGGCACTCCCTCTTGACAAGATATCCACTGCCCACCCCATCCAGGAGGACTTCGTTGTCGAACCAGGGACCGTACGGACCGCCGCCCGGCCAATATCAGGGTCAGTACCAGGGGCCGCCGCCCCAGCAGTACGGTCCGCCGCCGGGTGGTCAGCCGTACTGGGGTCCTCCGCAGGGCCCGCCGCCGGGTCCTGGGTTCGGCTGGGGATCGAACGGCTTCCCGCCGCCGCCTAAGAAAAAGAGCAAGGCCGCCTGGATCATCATCCCGATCGCCGTCGTCGGCCTGGCGCTGGCCGGAGCCGTCGTACTCAGCTCGATCCTGAAGCACAACGGCTCGGACTACGCGCAGCCGGAGCCGACCAGCACCGAGGAACCGACGTTCCTCCCCACGACGGAGGAACCGACCACCGTTCCGACCAAGCCGACCGCGCCGGCCACGAGCCGGAGCACGCAGCCCCAGCCGACGAAGACCACGCCGCCCAAGCCGTCGGACACCGACGTCGTCGCGAAGAACCGGATCTACAAGACCGGCGTGCAGAAGTCGGTGAACTGCAAGGAGTCGGGCGCCCGCGCCAACGGCGCCACCAACGCGCGCAAGTACTACAACGCCGTACTGGCGTGTCTGATCAAGGCGTGGCCGAAGCAGGTCGCGCTGGCCGGCGGGCGGTTCAGCGCACCACACCTGGTCGCCTTCAGTGGGACCGCCGTGTCACCCTGCGGCGGGAACTCTCCGAGCTCCTTCTACTGTTCGTCGAACCGGACCATCTACATGGACGTCAACAGCGACCTGAAGTGGTACAGCGTGTATCTGAGGTACCCCAACAAGACCCAGGCGATGGCCTGGTTGCGGGCGGAGATGACCGACACGGTCGCGCACGAGTTCGGCCATCACGTTCAGTACATGACCGGCATCCTGTCGGCCACGGACAATCTGGAGTACCAGTTCAGCGGTGACAAATCGCTCGAGATGAGCCGCCGGCTGGAGATCCAGGCGACCTGCCTCGGCAACGTCTTCATGGGTGCGAACAAGAGCAGTTACGGGATGACCGGTCTGCTGAAGTCGCAGCTGGACTACCTGCATTCGCACGAGGGCGACGAGTACGGGACCCGGCGGGACCACGGCAGCCGGGCGATCCTCCCGCGCTGGGCGAACGCCGGATTCGTCACTCGCAGCCCCTCCGCCTGCAACACGTACACCGCCTCGCCGAAGTACGTGCGGTAATTATTCACCATTCGATAGAGATTGAATGGTTGATTCTTACTGGCCAGGGGTAAATGCTGGACCGAGCGCTCTGTTCCGCCCCGCATCGCTCTCTCTGGAGGTTTACCGTGAAGTCCGCCCTTTTCACGGGTGCCGCCGTGACCCTTGGCCTGCTGTTGGCCTCGGTCGGCTCCGCCCAAGCCAGCACTCCCACCGCGCCCGCGTCGACCGCGGCCGCCCCGACACCCACCCCCACGGCACGTGCGCACGGCATCACCAAGGCCGGCGACGCGTACTCCGGCTGGCTGTCGAACACCACGACCAAAACTGCCGCCCCGGCAGTGATGGCCCCCGCCGCCACGGTCGAAGGCATCGACGTCTCCAGCCACCAGGGCAACGTCAACTGGGCCTCGTACTGGAGTGCCGGCAAGCGGTTCGCCTACGTGAAGGCGACCGAAGGCACGTCGTACAAGAACCCGTACTTCGCCCAGCAGTACAACGGCTCCTACAACGTCGGCATGATTCGCGGCGCGTACCACTTCGCCCTCCCGAACAACTCCAGCGGCGCCACCCAGGCGAACTACTTCGCCAGCAACGGCGGCGGCTGGTCCCGGGACGGCAAGACCTTGCCGGGCACACTCGACATCGAGTACAACCCGTACGGCGCGACCTGTTACGGACTGAGCCAGGCCGCGATGGTCAACTGGGTCCGCGACTTCCTCAACACCTACAAGTCCCGGACCGGCCGCGACGCGGTCATCTACACCAACCTGGACTGGTGGAGCACCTGCACCGGTAACAGCGGCGCGTTCAACGCCACCAACCCGCTCTGGGTGGCGCGGTACGCCTCGGCGCCCGGCACACTGCCCGGCGGCTGGCCGTTCCACACCTTCTGGCAGTACAGCTCGAGCCCGATCGACCAGGACCGGTTCAACGGTGACCAGTCCCGATTGGTTGCCCTCGCCAACGGATAGTTAATTGGGTTGCGGCGGTCGCATAGTCTCGATCGGTGAGCCCTTCACCGATCCAACCCTCCTTGCCGATCGAGACTGACCGCCTGACCCTGCGCCAGTACGTCGAATCCGACTACGACGACCTCTTGAAACTGCAGGCCAACGTCGATGTGGCGCGTTTCCTGCTGCACGACGCCCGTACGCCGGAGCAGGTGCGCGACGAATCTCTGCCCAAACGAGTCGCCGACCTCCCACCGATGGACGTCGCCAACCAGGCCTTCACGCTCGCGGTGTTGCTGCGTGAGACGGGTCAGCACCTCGGCGAGGTCACGCTGTTCGCGCAGAACACCGAGCAACGGACCGGTGAGATCGGGTACGTGTTCCACCCCGAGGCCGGTGGCCACGGGTACGCCACGGAGGCCGCGACCGAGCTGCTCCGGTTGGGTTTCGAGCAGTTCGGCATGCACCGGATCATCGCCCGGCTGGACTTCCGCAACACCGCGTCGGCGCAGCTGCTGCAGCGGCTCGGCATGCGCCAGGAAGCCCACTTCGTCAGGAACGAGTTCCTGAAGGGCGAATGGACCGACGAACTGGTCTTCGCGATGCTCGCCGACGAGTGGGTCAAACGCTCGTAACTATTTGACCTAACAAGACACGACAACGGCACGCGTTCACCGCGACAGCGGCGGAACCCGGGTCTACGGTCGAAAGATGATCACCGCCCGTTCTGTTGCCGCCCTGATTCTTGGTGTGGTTGTGCTGAGCGCCGGCACGCTGCCGACCGAAGCCGTCAAAGTTGCCCCACCGCGGCAGATCGCCTATCGCACGTGGACGTCGACCAACGACTTCCTCACCGGCACCCCGGCCGGCACCACCGTCACCGACGGAGCCCTCACCTTCGGTACACCGACCGGCACCACGTCGTACGTCGACCCGTTCGGGGACGGCACCGCCAAGAGTTACGAGCAGACCAGTTGGACCTCGCCCCATGTGAGCACCGGCTTCGGGCTGACCGAGCTCGTCGCCTCCTGGAACGCGACCACGCCACCCGGCACCTGGGTCGAGGTCTCCATGGCCGGTACGACGGACCTCGGCAGCACCACCAAGTGGTACGTGCTCGGCCGCTGGTCCGGCGGCGACAACACGGCCGCCGGGGACATCCACCGCACGTCGGTCCCGGAGCAGGGCGACGCGAACGGATCCGTTGCCGTCGACACCTTTGTCGCGGCGTCCGGTCACTGGCTGGACCGCTGGCAGCTCAAGGTCACGCTGTACCGGCTCAGCGGTACGACGCAGTCGCCGGTGGTCCGTTCGATCGGCGCGATGGCGTCCCGGCTGCCCTCCGACGCAAAGGTTGCCGTGAGCCCCCTTGGTGGAGCGGAGGGCACCGTCCTCGACGTACCGACGTACTCGCAGGAGACGCACCTCGGGCACTATCCGCAGTGGGACGGCGGCGGCGAGGCGTGGTGCTCGGCGACCTCGACCGCGATGGTGCTCGACTACTACGGCGCCGGTCCGACCCCCGCCGAGACCGCGTGGGTCGATCCGACCGACGCGGATCCGCAGGTCGACAACTCGGCGCGGTCCGTCTTCGACTACTCCTACGACGGAGCCGGGAACTGGCCGTTCAACACGGCGTACGCCGGAAGTCGCGGTGTGGACGGGTTCATCACCCGGCTGCGGTCGCTGACCGAGGCGGAGCAGTTCATCAAGGCCGGCATCCCGCTGGTTGCTTCGCTGTCGTTCAAGAAGGGCGACCTGCCCGGTGCGGGCTACGGAACCAACGGACACCTGATGGTGATCGTCGGCTTCGACCAGGCCGGCAACGTGGTCGTCAACGACCCGGCGTCACACCTGATCCCGAACAACGACCAGGTGCGGACGACGTACGACCGGGCCGCCTTCGAGAACGCCTGGGTGCCGCATTCCGGCGGACTCGTCTACGTCATTCACCCAAGCGGCCTGCAGCTCCCACCGCGGGGGCCACAGGCCAACTGGTAGAACCTTCGGACCTCAGCGGGCGAACAGTGCGCCCGTGAGGTTCGTGGTGAGGTTGCGGAGGGAATCCGGCAGGTACTGGAGGTGCCAGCCGCGCGGGCCGCGGTACCAGGTGAAGCCCTCGTCCTCCTCGTCCGGCGTGGCGTCGGTCGCGACCAGTGCGTCGATCCAGCGCTCCGAGCCGCCGAGTACGACGGCGTACGGGAGAGCGCGGGAGCACAGCTCGGCGTGCTGGTCGGTCGGCAGCTCGCTGACGTCCATCTCGAGCAGCTCACCGCGGATCGCGGCGACCTGACCGAGGACGCGGCCGGCGGCAGGCGCCTTGGCCGGCATGTAGCGGCCGACCACGATCAGGCCGATGCCGACCAAGGTGACCGCGAGGCCGAGCAGACCCCACGTGGACAGCAGTGCGAGGACGACGGTGAGGATCACGCCGATCACGGTGGTGGCGATGCCGATCGTCGCCCACAGCGAGCGGGTGCGGTCCGGGCGCTCGTTGAACCAGCCGCGCTTGACGACTCCGTCGTACAGGGCGTCCTGGACCTGGCTGAGGCTCGCCCGGACCTGACGGCCGAGCTCGGAGACCAGGACGGAGTCGGAGTCGCCGAAGATCGCGCGGATCAGGACGTTCTCGTAGCGGTGCAGCTCCTCGGACGGGGCGTTCGCGACCCGGCGCAGCTCCCAGTCCGGCCGTGCGTACTCGGACTGGTGCTCGAGCTCGATGATCGTGATGTGCCCGCGGACGGCCAGGTCGATGATCGTCGCGGTCACGTCGACCGGGTCGATCCGCTCGTCGATCAGCGTGCCCACCTCGCCGGGCCGCAGGTCGGACGGCGGGGTGAAGTCGATCCGGGTGTCGTTGCCGAGGCTGAACAGCGACGCCGGTACGACGCGACGCGGGTCGACGCGGTCCCGGCCGCGCAGCCGGTAGAGCACGAGCAGCGCGATCACGCCGAGCAGCAGGACAGCGAGCGCGGTCAGCAGCTGGGCGGTGTCGGTGGAGAACGCCCGGCTGAACGTCTTGCGGTACTCGACGATCGAGTTCGCGGCGATCTCGCCCTCGGCGAAGCCGATCGTCATCCGGACCGTGTTACCCGGCGGCAGGCCTTCCTGCTTGAACGTCGGCCCGGAGGTCTCACCGATCTGCGCCAGCGTGCACGGGGTGTTGCTGTCGATCGCGCCGGCGAAGCAGGAGACGTGCGAGACCTCAGGCGTGCTGTAGAGGATGCTCGCGTGCTCGACGGTCAGATTGATACCGGTCAGCGGCGCGAACCGGACCTCGGTGCCGTTCAGCGTCTTCGCGACCGCGCCCTTGACGGTGTAGGTGAAGTTCAGCTCGGTGCTGCCGCTGACATCCTCGACCGCCACCGAGGTGACGTCGCCGTCGGTCTTCACCTCGGTCTTCTTGTCCTGGCCGCCGGCCTTGACCTGCAGGTCCTCGATCTCCTGCACGTGGTCGACGTCGTCGGGCAGGTGGTCGCGCGTGACGACGAACCGGGTGAACGTCCCGGTCACGTTGCTCAGCTTCCAGGTCTCGGAGACCTTGAGCAGGCCGTCGCGTTCGACCCGGATCTGACTGTCGTAGTTGGTCACCACCGGGTCGGCGGCAGCACCGGCACCGGCCGCGCCGGCCGGGACAGCGGTCAGGCCGAGCAGGCCGAGGGCACACAGGGGAAGCCCGAGCAGACGTAAACGCATCGCCCAATCACATCTTAAGGAGAGGGTCAGAGAGTGTCAGAGTTCCCAGACACCCTCATAGAGGGACACCGGGCACGATAGCGGCTGGCGGGTGTCAGGCAACCATCGGGACCGGCCCGGCGGGGGGCTAAGTTGAGCCAGGGCTCCGATACCGTCACCGTTTGTGTCAGGCAACCAATGGGGTCCACCACCCGGACAGCAATGGGGTCCACCGCCAGGACCGCAGTACCCCCAGCAGCCGCCGTACCCGCAGCAGCCGCAGTACGCCCCGCCGCCGCCGTACCACCCGGGTCAGGCTCAGTTCGGCTGGGGCGCGCCACCTGGTGGACCGCGGCCGCCGAAGAAGAGCCGTGGCGGGCTGATCGCGCTGTTCGTCGTACTGGGTGTGCTGATCGTCGGTGTGATCACGCTGAAGGTGATCAGTGGGGTGCTGAAGCACAACGGTGACGACTCCTACAGCGCACCGGTGCCGACGTCGACGTACAGCCCGACGTACGAGCCGTCCGAGACTCCGTCGGCGGGGACGACCACGGAGCCGACCACGACGGCACCGACCACCACGCGTACGACGACCAGGCCGACAGCACCCCGTACGACGACTCGGCCGACCAGCCGGCCGACGAGCAACCCGGGGCCGTCCGACAGCGACCTCGTCCTGCGGAGCAAGCTCTACAAGGCCGGGGCGATGAGCTCGGTGAACTGCCGGGAGTCCAAGTCCCGGCCGGCCACCGCGGCGGGTGCGCGGGCCAACTACAAGAACCTGCTGGCCTGTCTGAACCGGGCCTGGGCTCCGCTGGTGACGAAGGCCGGCGGGCGGTTCAAGGGGCCGAACGTGGTGACGTTCAGCGGCAACTTCACCTCGCCCTGCGGGATCGGCGGGAGCGCCAACGGTCCGCCGTTCTACTGCGGCGGCACCCGGACCATCTATATGAACCTGAACGAGGACCTGGGTAACTACAACCGGTATCCCCAGGCGTATCAGAAGGTCTGGGCGCGGATGTGGATGCTGCACCAGTTCGCGCACGAGTACGGCCACCACGTCCAGGCGCTGACCGGGATCCTGCAGGCCAGCGCCAACCTCCAGTACGAGGCGCCGACGCAGGCGGCCGAGCTGGACGTGACCCGGCGCAAGGAACTGCAGGCGTCCTGCTTCTCGGACATCTTCATCGGGTCCAACCGGCGTACCTACCCGATCACCGGTGAGGCGCTGTTCCAGTGGAAGTGGCTGATCGGGCATGTGACCGACTACAACAACGACCACGGGGACGCTGTGAACCATCAGTACTGGGCGACCCGCGGGTACAACGGCCGGAACCCGAGTGTCTGCAATACGTACGCCTCCTCGGCGGCGCGGACGCAGTAGGGCAGGATACTGGTCTACTGCGAGCCGACTGGCCGAACTGGCTAGCCTGGTGGGTCCGGATCACGCAAAGTATGTCCGGAGGGTGCGGAAGGCTGCATCCAGATTGGTTGTGTGAGGAGACTTGATGTCGGACAACTGGAACCCTTCCCCGGGGAGCGATCCGGCTGACGGTGATGAGCCGGTCGGCCCGCCGGAGCCCGCGGACGAGGATGGCCAGTCGCCCAGATGGTGGACCGGTGACACCGAGGCCAAGCGCGAGTTCCAGGACCCGGCCTCCGGCGACCGCCCCGAAAACAACTGGTTCGGCGAAGGCTGGGCAAACCGCCCCCCGGTAAACCCCGACGAACCCTCCACCTGGCAAACCTCCCCAACCCAATCCCGCCCCCCGCAGTCCGGCCCACCGCAGCCAGGCCCCACCCAGCCCGGTACGCCGCAGTCCGGGACACCGCAGTCAGGTCCCGCCCAGCCCAGTACGCCGCAGTCCGGCTCGCCGCAGACTGATCCGCCCCAGTCCGGTCCGGCGAAACCCGCTCAGACCCAGTCCGATGCGGCAGAGTCCGGCTCAGCGCAACCCAGCCCAGCAGACTCCGGTCCCATGCGCTCCGGCCCGACTGGGTCCGGTCCGGTGCAGTCCGGCCCTGCCCGCCCCGGTCCGACCCGGTCCGATGCGACAGAGTCCGGCTCGGCTCAACCCGGCCCAGCAGACTCCGGCCCCACGCACTCGGGCCCGACGCGGTCCGGTCCCGCTCAGTCCGGTCCGGCTCGGTCCGGTCCCGGTCGTCATGGGCCGGCGCAGCCGCCGTCGCAGCAGCAGACTGGTCCGACGCGGCAGCCCACCCCACCGCAGCAGTCCGGTCCGGGGCAGAGGTCCGGTCCGGCGCAGCAGGGTGGTCCGCGACAGCCGAGTGGTCCGGGGCAGCAGGCCGGGCGTGGGCAGCAGGTTGGTCCGGCGCCGTGGCCTGGTGGTGCTCAGCAGGGCTGGGCGCCGACAGGACCCGGTCCGCAGGCTGGGCCTCCGCCTCAGTCAGGTCCGCCTCAGTCAGGTCCGCCTCAGTCAGGTCCGCCTCAGGGTGGGCCGCCGCGGCAGGGGCAGCCTCGGCAGGGGAATTGGGATCAATCGAGTGCTTGGCAGGCTGGGCCGGCGGGGCCGCCGCCTCAGCAGACGGGCCCGCGGTCCGAGAGCTCTTACCTCTGGGGTTCCCCGGAGCAGCAGCAACCACAGCCCAACTCCCCGTGGAGCAACGCCCTCCCCCCGCAGCAGCCCCAGCAGAATCAGCGCGGCCCGCGCCACGCCGCAGGCGGCAACCAGCTCGGCCCGATGGGCCAACCGGTCCAACAGGCCCCCACCTGGCAGTACCCACCGATCCCCATCCCCCAGCCCCCGGGCGGCGGCCGCCGCCGCAAACCCCGCAAGACCTCCCGCGGCCTACTCATCGGCCTGGTAGTCCTCGCCGTACTCGTCGTCGGCTCCGGCATCACCCTGCTCGTCCGCAACACCGGCAACGACGACCCGCAGGCAAAGGACACCCCCACCACCCAAGCCTCCGAGAGCCCCTCGGAGACACCTTCCGAGTCCCCCTCACCGACCAGGCCGCCCGGCCCGACGGTCGACGAGGTCGTGAAGGCCAGCAAGCTCTACACCATCGGCCCGGTAGCGGCCTCGAAATGCGCCGAGCCGAAGACAGCCCCGGTCAACTTCACCTCCGCACAGGCCTACTACAACGCCCTCCTGCCCTGCCTGAACCGCACCTGGTGGCTCGCGCTGAAGAGCGTCAACCTCCCGTTCCGCAACCCCAAAGCGATTGTGTACGCCGGCAAACTGGCCTCACCGTGTGGCGTCCAGCGAAGTGCACGAGCGGCCTACTGCGCGGCGAACGAGACCATCTACCTCCCGTTCGCAGTGGACAACGCCTACTACAGGTCCAACCCCGTGTACGCCCGCGCGATCATGCTGAACACGTTCGCGCACGAGTACGGCCACCACGTGCAGAAGCTGACCGGCATCCTCCCCGCCTCGATGGCCCGGGCACAGACGATGAACCCGAACCAGAAGCTGCAGGAGAGCCGGCGCCGCGAACTGCAGGCGACCTGCCTGGGCGCGGTCTACCTGGGCGCGAACGCCGCCTTCACCCCGATGCGTAACCCGCTGCTGGCGAACTGGCGGTTCCTGATCCTGCACAGCGGCGACGACTACTCCCGGCCCCGGATACACGATCACGGCAACCGGGTCAGCAACTACCAGTGGTCGCTCGCCGGGTACAACAACAAGAAGCCGGACTCCTGCAACACCTTCACCGCAACCGACGTACGAGTGAACTAGAACAGCCGGCGGGCGTTGGTGAGCGTCCCGCCGAACGCGATCACGAAGTTGCTGAGCGACTCCCCGATGTCGGACAGGTGCCAGTTCTCCGGTCCGGAGTACCAGCCGATGCCGGCGTCGGGGTCGTCGTCGTCATCGGTGGCGGCGATCTCGAGCGCCCACTTCTCGGTCAGTCCGAGCACAGCGGCGTACGGAAGGCAGCGGGACGCGAACTCGAGCCGGTGACTCTGCGGCAGGTTGGCGGACGTCTCGTCGACCAGGTACCGCTGCAGCCCGGCCACACGACCCAGTACGGCGGCTCCTCGCGCAGTGCGAGCCGGTGCGGCCTGCCCGACGAGTGCGAGCACCAGTCCGGCCGCCATCACCGCAAGACCGACCAGACCGAACTTGCTGACGATCGCAAGCACGATGGTCAGTACGACGCCAGCACCCAGCAACACCACGCCCGCAGTGGTCCAGCGGTTCCGCACGGCGTCCGGGCGGCTGTTGAACCACCCCTGCGTGACGACATCGGCGTACAGCTGCTCGCGGACCAGGTTGAGCCGCGGCCGCAGCGACGGGCCGAGGGTCGACACGACGACCGAGTCGCCGTCCGCGAACACCGCGTCCAGCAGCGCCTTCTCGTACGGCAGCAGTTCGGGACCGCCCTGGTGCAGCCGGCGCAGTTCCCAGTCCAGCTTGCCGAAGTGGGTCTCGCGCGGCAGCTCGACGATGGTCAAGTAGTTGCGGACGGCAAGGTCCAGCAGGGTGGCGGTGATGTCGACGACATCGGCCGTCTCGTCTACCACGGTGCCCACCTGGCCCGGCCGGATCCCGTCCGGCGCAGCGAACTGCGGTCCGTCCGTGCCGTCGAGCACCGGACGCTCCGGAGCGCCCTCGCCGACCTTGGCCGCGTCACGGCCGCGGAAGAACCACAAAGCCACCGCACCGAGCAGTCCGATGCCGAACACGATCACTGCGAGCCCGATCGTGCCGGAGTCCACAGTGAACGCACGTCCGAGGGACCAGCGGGTCGCGAACTTCGCGTTCGGTTGCACCGTCGCCTGATCGCTCAGCCCGGTCAGGAAGGTCAGGCGGCCGCCCGCCGGTACGCCGTTCTGCTCGATCTGCAACGCGGCCGCCTCAGCCAGCTGCGACGACGTACACGGCATGCTCGAGCCGATCCGTCCGGCGAAGCAGGTTACCCAGGTCGCGAACGGGACGCTGACGGTCAGCTCGGCCTTCGGAATCGACACCCCGAAGCCCTGCACGACCGGCCAGCTCACCTCGCGGCCTTCGGTGGAGTCGGCCACCACGTTGTCGACGGTGTAGCTGTAGACGATCTTCGACTGACCGGTCACGTTCAGCGTGAGCTTGCGTCCGTCGTCGGTGCTGTCGTTCTTGAAGCCCGCCGCGGGCTGACCGTTCACCGTGGCCGACACGTCACTCAGCCCGTAGACGCGGTCGCGCTCCTGGTCGGACCGGACCCGGGTGGCCAGCGTCCGGCTGAACGTCGTACCCCCGGCGGTCAGGTCGACCGTTTCCTTGACCTGCAGGGTCCCGTCCTTGGTCAGCGTCGCTTGCGCCGAGTACGCCGTGATCTGGTCGTCGGCCGCCTGCGCGGGCAACGTGCTCAAGGCAACGATCGGGGCGGTCAAGGACATCAGCAGGGCCGCCGGGAGGAGTCGGCGCTTCAGTGACATGGGTCGAGAGTAGTCTCGTGCCGGTTCGTGCAGCCAACTCAAGGTGACCAGGGAGGCCAGACCTGTGAGCAACCCGTACGGGTACAGCGGTCCACCCCGCGGTGGTCCTCCCGGTCCGCCGCCCGGTGTCCTGCCTCCGCCGCAGGCCGCACCCTGGCCACCACAAGCGCCACCACAGGGCCCGCCGCAGGGCCAGTACGGTCAGCCGGGCCAGTACGGTCCGCCGCCGCAGCAGTACCCGGGCCAGTGGGCGCAGCCGTACTACGGCGGCCCCGGCCAGTTCAACGGGTTCCAGCCGCCGAAGCGCCGGGGCGGTGGACTCCGGATCTTCATGCTCGCGTTCGTGCTGCTGATCTTCATCGCCGTGTCGGTGGCTGTCCTGGGCAGCCTGCTGACCCGGGGCGACGACAACACCGCGCAGCCCGGGGTGACCGGCCCGTCGATCGTGCCGACCCCGAGCAGCAACCCGCAGAAGGGTACGGCGGAAGACTTCCTGCTCAACGCCGACATCTACAAGACCGGTCCGCTGGCCGAGCAGAACTGCCCGGCAGCGACCCTCGGCGACGCCAGCCTCGCCGCGCAGAAGGTCTACTACCAGAAGCTGTTCACCTGCCTGAACGACGCGTGGCGGCCGATCTTCAAGGAGCTCGGCCAGAACAAGCCGGACCCCGGTCTGGTCGTGTTCGACAAGCCGGTCGTAACGCCGTGCGGCCGGTTCGAGCCGCTCTCCGGCCGGGTACTCGCGTTCTACTGCTACGGCAACCAGGTGATGTACACCGACGTCAAGCAGATGAACCGGGCGTTCGGGCCGACACACGACCTGGCCTACCTGCTGACGATCGCGCACGAGTACGGCCACCACGTGCAGGGTGTCAGTGGGTTGTTCTACGCCCGTGCCGTCTATCTGCAGGACCATCCGGACCAGGAGCTGGAAAGCTCACGTCGCAACGAGTTGCAGGCGTCCTGCTTCGCCGGCGTCTTCAGCAAGGCAGTGGAGAACTCCTATCCGCTCACGAGCCGGCTGGACGAGTTCAAGGAGCAGTCGTCCAACAGCTTCGGTGAATCGGCCGACACCCCGGAAGACGAACGTACGCACGGATTGGCGACCAGCCAGGGCTTCTGGATCCAGAACGGCTTCAACATCGGCGCCAACAAGGCGTGCAACACCTTCGCGGTGTCGGCCAACCTGGTGAAGTAGCTACAGCGGCTTCACCGTCAGCTGGTAGTCCTCCTGGACGAGACCGCCCTCGTCCAGGAGCAGGAAGACCCGAGCGGCCCAGGCGAGGTCGCCGTCGGTAGTGATCAGCTGGATGGTGAACGTGACGATGTCGTCATGGGTGGTCGCGTCGTTCGCATTGCCGACGGTGTACTTGCCGCTCCCGACGAACTGCTCGTACGCCTCCGTGACCCTGGCCTCGAGCTCGTCATAGCCCCGGAACTGCGCCCCGTCGACGAACTCCACCCCATCCGGCGTCCAGATCGCGGTCAGCAGCTGCCGACGCACTGCGGCGTCGGGCTCGCTCCAAACGGCCAGGTAGCGGCTGGTGATCGCCTCGAGCTCGGTTGTGCTGGTCATGGTCATCTGTCCCTTTCTCCATCGGTACTGCGTTCGGGACGACACTCGCGACTGCCGCGACGGCAGGGTCAAGCCGGATGACCGGGGCAGACTCTCCCCCTGTGGGAGACCGCAGAATGAACCGTGTGACCGCATACCTGTCCATCGGCGACTTCTCCCGGGCCACGCACATGACCGTCAAGATGCTGCGGCACTACCACCAGGTCGGTCTGCTCGAACCGGCCGATGTGAACGTCCACACCGGCTATCGCCGCTACACCGATGACCAGATCCCGACCGCCCAGGTGATCCGCCGGCTGCGCGAACTGGACATGCCACTCGAGCAGATCCAGGCGGTACTCACGGCACCCGACGTCCATGCCCGCCAGGAACGGATCGCGGCGCATCTGCGCCGGTCCGAGGAGGAGCTGGCCCGCCGGCAGCGCACTGTCGGCTCGCTGCGCGATCTGCTCGCGGCCGGATCGGCCGACCTCGATGCGGGCATCGAGCTTCGCAGTGTGCCGGCCACACCGGCGGCTGCGATCACCGAGACCGTCGACGCGGAAGACTCGGTGGCGTGGCTGCGGGGAGCACTCGGGGAGTTGCACGCGACGCTTGCCGCGCAGAGCCTCACCCCTGACGGCCCCGCGGGCGGTATCTACGCGGACGACATCTTCACCCACCACCGCGGGCAGGCAACGGTTTTCGTGCCCTGCGTCGGTCCGGTCCGGCCGATCGGCCGGGTCGCACCCGTGATCACGCCACCGGCCGAGCTCGCGATCATTACGCACACAGGACCGTCGGACGAGGCGGACCGCGCGTACGGCACACTCGCCGCGTACGTGGCTCGCCATGCGCTCGCTGTCGACGGCCCGATGCGTGAGTACTACGTGATCGGCCAGACCGACACGGCGGACACCACCCGGTGGCGCACCGAGATCGGCTGGCCGATCTTCCAGGTCAACTGAGCTGGGTAGTGCCGAACCACCGAGCGAGGGACTCTCGGAGGCCGGCGTCATCGGTCGCGGTGGCCCACGCGACCACACCGTCCGGACGGATGAGTACGGCGTCAGCCGGCCGGTCATCCGTCTTCGCGGTGTGGACGGCCACGGCGTACTCCTGAGCGATCTCGCTGAGCTCCGCCCGACCGGCTAGGTCGAGGAAGACAGGTCGCGCGGTCCGCATGAGCTCGGCGACCGACGTACTGCCCTGGTCGGTCAGCAGGTCCAGGTTCGGCGCGAAGGTGCCGGCCAGCGGGTGCTCACCGACGGTTGGGTAGCGAATGTCCGCGCCCGCGATCATCGCCCCGATGCGGCGAGCCGGCTGCTCGTCCGCGAGTACCTCCTGAAAGACCGACCGCAGGGCTTCGGCCGCCGGGTCCAGCCCGCGCCTCAGCGCCACCTGCGCCTGCGTGTGCAGAAGCGTCCGTTCACCCGCGTGCCGCCGCTCGACGTCGTACGAGTCCAGCAGTCCGTCCGGCGCCCAGCCGTCAACCGCGCCGGCCAGCTTCCACGCCAGGTTGGCCGCGTCCATCATCCCGGCGTTGATCGCAATGCCGGTCGCGGGGAACAGATGGGCCGCGTCGCCGGCCACGAGGACCCGTCCGGCCCGGTACTGCGCGGCCTGGCGGGCGTGGAAGGTGAACCGGGACAGCCGCCGCGGTTCGCCCAACGGCAGGTCCGTGCCGAGCACGCGCCGGATGCTGGCCTTGAACTCGTCCACGGTCATCGGCACGTTGTCGTCGTACTCGGTGTACTCGTCCTCGTTGGTGAACAGGGACAGCTCACCGCCGGAGAGCATCCCGAACGCGAACACACCGGTGTCCGTCCGGGTGAATCCGGCCGCGATCCGGCCGACCCCGGCGACCTCCAGGTCACCGTTGTCGAGCATCGTCACCTCATCCGGCAGGGTCGCCATCGCCAGCCGGTTCACCTCCGGGTAGGAGATGCCGGGGAACTCGATACCGGCCAGCTCACGCACCCGGCTACGCGGCCCGTCGCACCCGACGAGGTAGCGGGCAGACACCTGGTACGTCCCGTCCGGACCGCGCACCTCCGCCGTCACCGCGTCCTGGTCCTGTTCCACCGCGAGCACCTCGTGTTCACGGCGTACGTCGGCACCGAGCTCGCGGGCACGTTCGTCCAGCAACTGCTCGAGCCGGGCCTGCGGCAGCGGGATTGCGTGCAGCGGCGGGTCCGGAAGCCGGGTGAGGTCCACGTGCACACCGCCGAACGGGAAGCGCGGAGCCGGGATGGGATCCGTGCAGGCCGCGGTGACCTTCTCCAGCATGCCGCGGTAGTTCAGCAGCTCCAGGACCTGCCCACCGAGGCCGCTGGCCTTGGGCGTCTCCTGCCGCTGCGGTCGTCGTTCCAGCACGACCGGCCGGATCCCGGCCAGTCGCAGTTCGCCCGCCAGCATCAGTCCGGTCGGGCCGGCGCCCACGATGATTACGTCGGCATCCAGTGTTCGCACTGCTCAAACCCCCATGTTTTCAACGGTTTTCGGCATCCAGACCAGATTGTCCAGCACGAACCGGGGCTTGCGGCAAGTCCCCCCATGCGCTATAAGTTGAGCATGGCAAGGAGTTCGTCTCCTTGCCATTAGCTTTGCCTCAACCGGGTCGAGCGGTGCGGTTCATTCGTCGAGCAGTAGTGCGGCGACCGCCTCCGGGGCCTCGTTCATCGCGTTGTGTGCGGTGGGGAGATCATGGACCTGCCACTCGGGATCGGCCTGGAGTCGGGTGCGGAGTTCGGCGAACGGCGTCCGGTCTTCCCATCCCGAGCAGTAGACGAACTCCCGCCGTGGGACCTGGGCGGCTGCGCCGGTCAGCCGGATCGTCTGCAGGAACGCGGCGAGCGGATGCGGCCGGCGGCGGGGATCGCCACCGTCCGGCGGCCGGACACCGTAGCCCGTGTCCGCAGCGCCGGCCACGAACACTTGCCGGAAGTGCTCGTTGGTCGCCGACCAGCACGACTCCCCATCGCGCGGCACGTAGGCGTCTAAATGCACCAGCCGCGAGATCCGCCCGCCAGCCCGATCAGCAGCAGCCGCGATCACCATCCCCGCGTAGCTGTGCCCAACCAGCGTCGCCCCGGTGATGCGATGACGATCAAGCTCCCGCAGTACGTCATCCGCATGCGTGTCGAGATTGGCCGTCGCAACCGCCGCATCGTCGTCCGGCCCCAGTCCGGTCAGTGTCAGCGCATGAACGCTGTGACCGGCCTCCTCCAACAACGGAACCACCGCTTCGAACGCCCAAGCTCCCTTCCAAGCACCCGGCACCAACACGAACGTCGCCATGCGTTTCCCCTTCTGTCTCAATCCGAACGAGCCAATCCCACCGGATCTCCACATGGCGTGCCACCGCTTCACTGCCAACCAATACCCTTTCCCCGCCAACCTCGCCGGTTCGCCACAAGATCACCTCCAGATCGCCGTAGTTGTTGGGTTTTCACGACGTGTTCGTGGGTGTTGCTCGGCGTTATCCGATTTGTTACCGGGCGGCGTATTATCCGGCCGTGACGTTGCGACGCGGGGACCTGGCACCACCCGCGCGGACGCTGGTGGACGTGCTGCAGGAAACAGCGACGGCGTACGCCGATGAGCCCGCGCTCGACGACGGCCACGTCAGTCTCAGTTATCGCGAACTCCTCATCCAGACAACGAAGTTCGCCAACCGCCTGATCGAGGCCGGCATCGGCCCGGGCGATCGAGTCGGCGTCCGGATCTCCTCCGGCCACAACGACTTGTACGTCGCCATCCTCGGCACCCTCCAAGCCGGCGCGGCCTACGTCCCCGTCGATGCCGACGACCCGGAAGAACGCGCCGAACTCGTCTTCGGCGAAGCGGACGTCGCAGCCACAGTCCGCGACGACCTCGAACTCACCGTCACCCGCCCGCTCGCCACGCCCGTCCGGGACAACGACAACGCGGACGGCTACTTCGACTACCCGTACAGCGCCCGGATGGACGCCCCGGGTACGACGACCACCCGCCGAGAAACCGACGGTCCCGAACCGACCGACGACGCGTGGATCATCTTCACGTCGGGCTCGACCGGCGTACCGAAAGGTGTCGCGGTCACGCACCGATCAGCCGCCGCGTTCGTGGATGCGGAGGCGCGACTGTTCCTCCAGCAGGAGCCGATCGGCCCGGACGACCGCGTCCTCGCCGGCCTCTCCGTCGCCTTCGACGCGTCCTGTGAGGAGATGTGGCTGGCCTGGCGACACGGCGCTTGCCTCGTCCCGGCACCACGATCGCTCGTCCGTACCGGCATGGACCTCGGGCCTTGGTTAGTTGCCCAAGGCATCACCATCGTCTCGACCGTCCCGACCCTGGCCGCGCTCTGGCCGGCCGACGCCCTCGACCAGGTCAGGTTGCTGATCTTCGGCGGTGAGGCCTGCCCGCCCGAGCTGGCCGAACGGCTGGCAATCGAAGGCCGCGAGGTCTGGAACACCTACGGCCCGACCGAGGCCACAGTCGTCGCCTGCGGCGCCGAGCTCACCGGCCAAGGACCAGTCCGCATCGGCCTCCCGCTGGACGGCTGGGATCTCGCCGTCGTAGATGCCGAAGGCAACGAAGTCGGCGAGGGTGAGATCGGCGAGCTCATCATCGGCGGCGTCGGTCTCGCGCGATATCTCGACCCGGCCAAGGACGCCGAGAAGTTCGCACCGATGCCCACCCTCGGCTGGGACCGCGCGTACCGCAGCGGCGACCTCGTCCGCAACGAAGCCGAAGGCATCCTCTTCCAGGGCCGCGCCGACGAGCAGGTCAAACTCGGCGGCCGCCGGATCGAACTCGGCGAGGTCGACGCGGCACTCCAGGCGCTCCCCCAGATCTCCGGTGCCGCGGCCGCGGTCCGCAGCAGCGCCGCAGGCAATCAGTTGCTGGTCGGGTACGTCGTACCCGAAGACCCGGCCGCCTTCGACCAGGCGAAAGCGACCGCGCGACTACGGGAAGAACTGCCCGCTGCGCTCGTACCGCTCCTGGCTGTCGTCGACACCCTGCCGACCAGGACGTCCGGCAAGGTCGACCGCAATGCACTGCCCTGGCCGCTGCCCGGGATGGACACCGACGGCCCGGCGGCCGAGCTGAGTGGGACCGCCGGCTGGCTCGCCGACCGCTGGACGAAGGTCCTCGGCGCGAAGGTCACCGGCGAGGACAACGACTTCTTCCTGCACGGCGGCGGCAGCCTGGCCGCCGCTCAACTCGTCTCGTCCTTGCGGGAGCGCTACCCAGAGGTCACCGTCGGCGACATCTACGAGTACCCGCGCCTCGGTGCCCTCGCAGAGCGCCTCGACGAATCACAACCACTGCCGATGCAGCCGGTCGAGATCCGTGAGATCCGCCCGACCCCCAAGAGCACGCAACTCCTGCAGACGGCGCTCACCCTCATCCTCCAGACCGTCGTCGGCGTCCGCTGGCTGGTCTACCTGTTCACCCTCAACAACCTGCTGAACGAGCTGGCCGGACCACTCCCGTGGGCCAGGACCGTCTCGTGGTGGTGGATCCTGGCCGGCTGGCTGATCCTCATCACCCCAGCAGGCCGGATGGGTATCGCCGTCGTCGGTGCCCGCATCCTGCTCCGCGGCCTGAGACCCGGCACCTACCCCCGCGGCGGCAACGTGCACGTCCGGCTGTGGGCGGCCGAGAACCTCTCCGACGCAGCCGGCGCCGCCAACCTGGCCGGCGCACCCTGGATCGCGTACTACGCCCGAGCCCTCGGCGCCAAGGTCGGCCGCGGCGTCGACCTGCACACGCTCCCGCCGGTCACCGGCATGCTCACGATGGGCCGCGGTGCATCGATCGAGCCCGAGGTCGACCTGGCCGGGTACTGGATCGACGGCGACCAACTCCACGTCGGCCCGGTCACCGTCGGCGCCGATGCCGTCGTCGGCTCGCGCAGCACACTCCTGCCCGGCGCCGAGATCGGCCGGAGCGCCGAGATCGCGGCCGGCTCGGCCGTCTCCGGCAAGGTCCCGCCGAACGAGCGCTGGTCCGGCTCCCCGGCAACCCGCGTCGGCCGCGCCCGGCACCCCTGGCCCGACCACCGCCCGGCCCGCGCGCCCTGGTGGGTTCTCGCGTACGGCGTTCAGTCCGCGGTGATGTCGTTGATCCCGGTAGCCGCAGCCGCCGCCGCGCTCTTCGTCCTCGGCCGCGCCCTCCGCGGCACCCAGACCCTCCAGGACGCCGCCCTCAAGGCGCTGACCGCGATCCCGCTGATGACGCTCGTGGGCTTCGCGACCGTGGCGATCCTGACGTTGATCGGCGTACGACTGCTTGGCCTCGGGATCAAGCCCGGCCACTATCCGGTGCGCAGCCGGATCGGGTGGCAGGTGTGGGCGACCGAGCGGCTGCTCGATTCGGCCCGGACGCTCCTGTTCCCGCTGTACGCGAGCCTCGCGACGCCGTGGTGGCTGCGGGCGCTCGGCGCGAAGATCGGCCGGGACGTCGAGGCGTCGACGGTGCTCCTGCTGCCGAAGATGACCACGGTCGGTGAGGGCGCGTTCCTGGCCGACGACACGATGATCGCGTCGTACGAACTGGGCGGCGGCTGGCTGCACGTGGCCGGCGCGAAGGTCGGCAAGCGCGCCTTCCTCGGCAACTCCGGTATGACCGCGCCCGGCCGCAGCGTCCCGAAGAACGGCCTGGTCGCGGTGCTCTCCGCTGCGCCGAAGAAGTCCAAGGCGGGTACGTCGTGGCTCGGTTCGCCACCGGTGAAGCTCCGGCGGCAGGCGGTCGAGGGTGACCAGAGCCGCACGTTCAACCCGCCGTACACGCTGAAGGTCGCCCGGGCGCTCGTCGAGCTGTGCCGGTTCGTGCCGATGATGTGCACGGTCCTGATCGCGCTCGGTGTGCTGTTCGCGCTGCAGGCGCTCGACATCTGGCTCGGACCGCTGGCGACGCTGCTGCTGTCCGGCGCGGTGATCCTGGCCGCCGGCGCGGTCGCGGGCGGGATGGCGACGGTCGCCAAGTGGGTGATCGTCGGCCGCACCCGCGCGGTCGAGTACCCGCTGTGGAGTTCGTTTGTCTGGCGCAACGAAGTCGTGGACAGCTTCGTCGAGCTCGTCGCCGCGCCCTGGTTCGCGAACGCCGCCGCCGGTACGCCGGTACTCGCGCTCTGGCTGCGGTCACTCGGGGCCAAGATCGGCAAAGGAGTCTGGTGCGAAACGTACTGGTTGCCCGAGGCCGATCTGATCACGCTCGGCGACGGTGCCACGGTGAATCGCGGTTGTGTGCTGCAGACGCACCTTTTTCATGATCGAGTTCTCTCCATGAGCACAGTCACCTTCGGACCAGGAGCAACCCTCGGGCCCCATGGCATCGTCCTACCTGCCGCCAGCGTCGGCGCGGGAGCTACCATCGGCCCGGTGTCTCTCGTGATGCGTGGTGAAGGTGTGCCCGCCGGGACGCGCTGGGCCGGGAACCCCATCGCTCCCTGGCAGGGCTGATGGTTGACCGCTATGTGCCCACCCATGGAAACGCCGGCTACAAGGTCGAGTCGTACGACGTGGAGCTCGACTACCGGGTCAACAGCAACCGGCTGAGCGGCAAGGCAACGATCACAGCGTTCGCCACCCAGGCGCTGTCCCGGTTCAGCTTCGACCTGTCGGGGCTGCGGGTGTCGAAGGTCTCGGTGAACGGCCGCCGCCCGCAGCGCTACACCCAGCGTTCGGGCAAGCTCTACGTCACGGCGAACATCGTGGACGGCGCCGAGTTCACCGTCGAGATCCAGTACGGCGGCAACCCGAAGCCCGAGGACAGTCCGTGGGGCGAGCTCGGCTGGGAGGAACTCACCGAGGGCGTGATCGTCGCGAGCCAACCAAGTGGCGCGGCCACCTGGTTCCCGTGCAACGACCACCCCGGTGACAAGGCGCACTACCGGATCACGATCACCACTGACTCGCCGTACGAGGTGGTCGCGAACGGGCGACTCGTCTCCCGCCGGGTGAAGGCCAGTCGGACCACCTGGGTCTTCGACCAGGCCGCACCGATGGCGACGTACCTGGCGACCGTCCAGATCGGCCGGTACGACGCGGTCGACGTGGCCACCTCGCCCGTGACGATCCGTGGGGTGCTGCCGGCCGGCCAGCTCCGCGAGTTCAAGGCGGACTTCGGGCGGCAGCAGGACATGATGAAGCTGTTCAGCCGGTTGTTCGGGCCCTACCCGTTCGGCGGCTACACCGTCGTGGTGACCGACGACGACCTGGAGATTCCCCTGGAGGCACAGGGCATCTCGGTGTTCGGCAGCAACCATCTGGACGGCCGTCGTACGTCGGAACGCCTGGTCGCGCACGAACTCGCGCATCAATGGTTCGGCAACAGCCTGACGCCGTCGAACTGGCAGCACATCTGGCTGAACGAGGGTTTCGCCTGCTACGCCGAGTGGTTGTGGTCGGAGGAGTCCCGCGGGCTGACCGCCGACCAACAGGTGTCCAAGGCGCACAGCCGGCTGAAGAGCCTCCCGCAGGATCTGCTGCTGTCGGATCCCGGGCCGGAACTGATGTTCGACGACCGGCTCTACAAGCGCGGCGCGATCACCCTGCATGTGCTGCGCAAGCACTTGGGCGACGACGCGTTCTTCGACCTGCTGCGGACCTGGACCAAGAACCACCGGCACGGCTCGGTGACCACGGCCGAGTTCACCGCGCTCGCGACCACGTTCAGTCCGGACGAGGAAGCGTTGCGGCACCTGTTCGCCGCCTGGCTGGATTCCTACGAGCTACCGCCACTACCCCGGAAGCGCTGACCGGATGAAGTACCTTCCGCTCGAGTTCTTCGGTGGCGTGTCGCTGATCATCGTGATCATGATCGTCGCGGGC
This sequence comes from Kribbella sp. NPDC051952, assembly GCF_040680855.1. Taxonomy (NCBI): domain Bacteria; kingdom Bacillati; phylum Actinomycetota; class Actinomycetes; order Propionibacteriales; family Kribbellaceae; genus Kribbella; species Kribbella sp. NPDC051952. The sequence continues at coordinate 205,604 of NZ_JBFAXQ010000012.1, read as the reverse complement.
CGCGCGGTCCGACGCCCGGGCTCGCCGAAGGGCCCGATGTGGCAGTACATCGCGGGCGGATTCTCGCTGTTCGTCCTGGCGGGGGTGCTGTACACCTTCCCGCCGCACAGCGTCGTACTCCCCGGCCTGATCATGGTGCTCGGCGCCGGCCTCTTCACGCTGGGTATCGCGATACTGGGCGGCGGCTACTTCAGCTTCTTCGGTGCGGCGGCCAGCGGGATGGCGGCCGTCCCGTTCCTGATGACGCCGACACCACTCGCACTCGTCCACGTCGGAAAGACGATCACCTGCCACATCCGCGGCTACCGCGGGCACGAGGTGTCCGAGTTCACCGCGGACTGCCCGGACGGACACAGCTACGACTTCACCAAACATGGCTTCCACGACTTCCCCGGCGGCGAGGTACCGGTGATCATCGATCCGCACGGTGTGTTCAAGGCCGAGTTCGTCGGCGAGGAGAACGTCACGGTCGACACCGTCGGTGGGGTCCTCGGCCTGATCGGTGCCGGCGGCGTCATCGCCGCCGCGGTCGCGTCCCGTCGCCGTCAGCACGGGCAGGTCAAGCACGTCGTCAAGCCCCCGTTCAGCACCGGGGCCTAGCTCGCGCGGGCGACCTCGGCGGCGGCTTTCACGAAGCGCTCGGTGAGCGGCGACCGGGTCGCCCAGGCCGCCCCGGTCCACCACGTGGCGGCGCGACCCGGGAGCGGGATCAACCGAACCTCCGGCGGCGCGATCCGCTCGGCCGACAGAGGTACGACGGCCGGCCCGGCACCGGCCGCGGTCAGCGCCAGGACCGTCTGCAGGTCCCCGGACTCCTGAAGTACTTGCGGGTGGCAACCGAGTTCGGCGTACAGGCTGTTGATCTGGGCGGTCAGGCCGGGACCACGGGTCGGGGTGAGGCGAACCAGCGGCCGGGAGTCGATCCAGCTGACCAGGTCACGTGGGACATCCTGGCCGGCCTGGACCGCCAGGCTGAGACGGTCGCGTCGTAACCGAAGGTGTTCGATCCCGGCCGGGACGGGCAGCCGGACGAACCCGATCTGCAGGCTTCCGGCCAGCAATCGCTCGCACTGAACCACCGACGACATGTCCTCGAGCGAGATCGCGACACCCGGCCACCGGCTCCGGAACAGCGCGACCGCCTTGGGCGCGAGCTCGATCCCGGACAGCCCGAATCCGATCGCCAGCGACCCCTCGGCCCCCGCCGCGACCTGGGCCGCGCGACGGTCGAACGCCTCGGATCGGTCCAACAGTTCTTGTGCGTCCGGCAGCAGCAGTTCACCCGCTGCAGTCAGCCGGGCGCCGTGTCGGCCGCGGCTGAACAGCACCGAACCGACCCGACGCTCCAGCACCTGGATCTGCTTGGTCAGCGCCGGCTGACTGGTCGACAACTCCTCGGCCGCGGCCCCGAAATTCCGCAGTCTGGCGACCGTGACGAACGCCCGGAGCAAACGTAGATCCATAACCCCAGGATATGGAATCGGATCCAACAGCTATTGGACGTCATAGATGCTCCGGCGTTTCGATGGTGTCATGACAGCCTTCCGCGCCACCGTCGTCCAGTTCGAGCCGGTCCCCGACCAGCCCGCCACCAACCTCGCCACGGTCGAACGGCTGGCCCGGGCCGCGGTCGCCGACGGAGCCCGGCTGGTCGTGTTCCCGGAACAGTGCCTGCTCGGCTACTGGCACCTCCGCCGTCACTCCGCCGAGCGACTGCGGGAGCTGGCCGAGCCGGCCGACGGACCGCTGGTCAGCCAGGTCGTTGCCCTGGCCGCGGAACTCGACGCCGGCCTCGGGGTCGGTTTCCTGGAAGATGCTGACGGCAAGTTGTTCAACTCTTACGCTGTGTGCCTGCCGACCGGCCAGGTCCACGTTCACCGGAAGCTGCATGCCTTCGAACACGAGGCGATCGCGAGCGGATCGTCGTACACGGTGTTCGACACACCCTGGGGATTCCGGGCCGGCGTGCTGATCTGCTACGACAACAACCTGGTCGAGAACGTCCGGATCACCGCGTTGCTCGGAGCAACCGTCCTGCTCGCGCCGCACCAGACCGGCGGGACGAACTCCCGCAGCCCGCACGGGATGAAGCCGGTTCCGCAGCAGGTCTGGGATCGTCGGCGCGAGGATCCGGAAGCCGTCCGGGCCGCCTTCGACGGGCCGAGCGGACGCGGCTGGCTGATGCGATGGCTGCCGGCCCGGGCCCACGACAACGGGATGTTTGTGCTGTTCAGCAACGGTGTCGGCCGGGACGACGACGAGCTCCGCACCGGGAACGCGATGATCCTCGATCCGTACGGCCGGATCGTGGCCGAGACCCCGGTCCCGGACGAGGCCGTCGTGACGGCCGGTCTGGATCTCGACCTGGTGCCGCTGGCAACAGGTCGTCGCTGGCTCCGCGCCCGCAGGCCGGAGCTGTACGGCGTACTGACGGAACGGACCGGAGATGAGCTGGATCCGCGGGCCGCGCGGTTCTCGTCGGATCCGGTCAGTAGATAAGGGCGGTGGCGATCGCGGCGATACCTTCGCCGCGGCCGGTGAAGCCCAGACCGTCGGTGGTTGCCGCGCTCACCGAGACCTCGGCGTCGCAGGCTGCGCTCAGCACCTTCTCCGCCTCTTGCCGACGGCCCCCGATCCGGGGCCGGTTGCAAACGATCTGGACCGTCACGTTGCCGATCTCGAACCCGGCCGCCCGAACCCGCCGAGCCGCCTCGGTGATCAGCGCGACCCCGGCGGCACCGGCCCACTCGGGCTCCGACGTACCGAAGTTCGACCCCAGGTCGCCCAGCCGCGCTGCGCTCAGCAACGCGGTGCAGATCGCGTGTGCGGCCGCGTCCCCGTCCGAGTGACCGGCGAGTCCAGACGTTTCATCCGGCCAGTGCAGGCCGGCCAGCCACATCGGGCGGCCTTCCTCGAGCGGATGTACGTCGATACCGTTGCCTACTCGCGGGATCTTCACGCGAGCCGCCTCTCCGCCAGCAATGCCTCGGCCAGCAACAAGTCCTGCGGCCGCGTCACCTTGAACGCGTCGGCAGACCCCTCGACCGTCATCACGGTGATTCCGAGCCGCTCACACAACATCGCGTCATCCGTTGCCCCGAGCACCTCTACAGCATGCGCCCGCCGCAACGCCTCCGGGCTGAACCCCTGCGGTGTCTGCACGGCGACAAGCGTCGATCGGGCGGGCGTGTCGACCACTTCACCCGACGGCGCGACCCGCTTGATCGTGTCCGTCACCGGCACCACCGGTACGACGGCCTGGGCGCCAGCACGCACCGCGTCGACGACCCGCTCGATCACCTCAACCGGGACGAAGGCCCGCGCCGCGTCGTGGACCAGGATGCAGTCGATCCCGTCGACCGGGACCACCTCGAGGGCAGCCCGGACCGAATCGGGCCGCTCGGCGCCGCCCGGGACCACGAGCAGCTGGACGTCACCGACGTACGGCTCTAGTTCCTTGCCGACCGCCTCCTCGGTGCCTGGCGGAACGGCGATCACAAAGCAGACGAGGTCGGCGGCGGTCGCTGCCTTCAGTCCACGGACTGCGTGGACCAGCAGCGATTCGCCACCGACCTCTCGAAATGCCTTCGGTGTCTCTCCACCCAACCGCAAGCCCAGCCCGGCCGCGGGTATCACGACCGCGCTACTCATGCAGATGCTGCGCTCAGGAAGCGAGAACCTCGTCGAGGATGGCTTCCGCCTTGTCCTCGTTGGTGTGCTCGGCCAGGGCCAGCTCGGAGACCAGGATCTGGCGTGCCTTCGCCAGCATCCGCTTCTCACCGGCGGACAGACCACGGTCACGCTCACGGCGCCACAGGTCGCGGACGACCTCTGCCACCTTCATCACGTCACCCGAGTGCAGCTTCTCCAGGTTCGCCTTGTAGCGTCGCGACCAGTTGGTCGGCTCCTCCGTGTGCGGTGCACGCAGCACGTCGAAGACGCGCTCCAAGCCAGCCTGATCCACGACGTCACGCACGCCGACAAGATCGAGGTTGCACGCGGGGACCCGGACGACCAGGTCGTTCTGAGCGACGATCCTCAAGACCAGATAGGTCTTGTCCTCACCTTTGATCTGACGGGTCTCGATGTCCTCGATGACGGCCGCTCCGTGATTGGGGTAAACAACCGTCTCGCCGACTGTGAAAGTCATATGTCACGTGCCCCTTTCCGAGATCTATCCTACCACGCGCTGGGTGGTCCGGTCGGGGCGTTTGCGCTGGTCAGAGGCCACTTCGCGCCTTGACAAACGCTCTCACCCGTGCCTCGTACGCGCGCGAACCGTTGCCTGCGACATCACTTCGGCACCTCCCGCCGTCAGGTCCGCCCGGGGCCAGGGCTACGCTTTGGTGCGCCGGAGGCGGCTGCCTGGCGGCGTCGAACAGCTTGCACGAGAGGGATCCCAGTGCCGATCACGTTGTCCTCGCGGTCCGTCCGGCGTACCGCGCTGGCGGGTGCCGCCGCCACTCTCAGTATCGCGCTGGCGGCGTGCAGCGCGAGCTTCAGTGCCCCGACCTCGCAGCCGTACCAGGCGGCCGAGGGCACCAACGCGGACTCGGGCTCGATCCACGTCCGCAACATGCTGGTGCTGGCCGACGCCGACGGCAAGGGCGAGCTCCACACCGTCATCGTGAACGACGGCACCGAGGACGACACCCTGGTCAAGCTGGCGCAGGCCCCGGCCGGCACGGCGGACGGCACCGACGGCGGCTGGCAGCCCGGTACGGTCACGTTCAGCGAGCCCAAGCAGCCGCTGGAGCTGAAGGCCGGATCGTCGATCCTGCTGCCGCCCTCGAGCAGCAGCCAGGTGGCCAGCAGCGAGAACGACCCGAACGCCGCGCAGGTCGAGCCGATCTCGGTGACCGGTGCCAAGCCGGGGCAGATGGTCAACGTGACCATCACCTTCGGCAAGGCCGCCCCGATCAGCGCGTACGTCCCGGTGCTGACCGACGACCACTACTCGCCGACGCCCGCGTCCGGGGAGTAGGTCAGCCCTTACCTGCCTGGGCGGCCTTGGTCAGCCCGGGCAGGATCTTGTCCAGCACCCAGGGGACGCTCAGCACGCTGACCGCGCTCATCCCGGAGATGACCTGCTGGTCCTGCATCGCGTACGCGGCGCCGCCCTTGACCGCACCGAGGGACGAGTAGACCGGGTCGGCCAGGAACTTCTGGGTCCCGATGCCGTCGACGTACGCGACCAGTACGTCGGCGTCGACGTCGGACACCTTCTCCTTGCTGATGGTGAGAGCGAACTCCTTCTTGGTGTTCGTCTTCTCCAGCGCGTCCACGCCCGGCGCGTTCTTGAAGCCCATCTCGTTCAGGATCTGCACCCGCGGGTCACCCGGCATGTAGACGTAGTTGTCCGCACCGAACGAGCCGACCGTGATGGTCTTGTCCTTGAACTCGGGGTGGTCGGCGGCGACCTGCTTGATCTTGTCGCCGATCCCGGCGATCAGCTTCTCGGCGTCGGCCTTCTTGCCGAGCGCCTCACCGACGAGCAGGGTCTGGTCCTGCCAGGTGGTCTGCCACGGCGCCCCCGGGTACGCGACGGTCGGCGCGATCCCGCTCAGGGTCTTGTACGTCGCCTCGTCGAACCCCTCGTACGGGGCCAGGATGACGTCCGGCTTCAGCGCCGCGATCTTCTCGAACGGGTACTTGTCGCCGGTGTCCAGCAACGTCGTCTTCGCCGCGTCGAACTTGTCCGCGTCCCACGCGGTGACGCCGGCGGCGGTCTGGCCGTAGGTGACCTTCGGCATCCCGACCGGGGTCTCACCGAGGGCGTAGACCACGTCCTGTGCGTTCCAGCCGAGCGTGACGATCCGCTCCGGCTTCTTCGGGATGGTGGTGTCGCCGAACGTGTTCTTCAACGTGACGGGGAACCCGTCGGACGCCGTACTCGCGGCACTGTCGGCTTTGCCGGCGTCACTGCCACACGCAGCCAACGAGGTCGCGACCAGTACGGCGCTGACCGCCGTGCCGATCAGGCGGGTACGGGACCAGAACATGGTGACTCTCCTTAGACCAATTGCCTCAACTAAGGAGAGCCTAAGCTAACTCCAGCGGACCTCGCGACCCGCAGAGGTGTGAATCAGGACTCGGACCGGGCGGCGAGTGCCCGGACGGCCCTGCTCAGGACTCGAACTTGTAACCCAGGCCGCGAACCGTGACCAGATGCGCCGGGTTCGACGGGTCCTTCTCCAGCTTGGACCGCAACCGCTTGACGTGGACGTCAAGGGTCTTGGTGTCACCCACGTAGTCGGCGCCCCAGATCCGGTCGATCAGCTGCCCCCGGGTGAGCACCCGGCCGGTGTTGCGCAGCAGCATCTCGAGCAGCTCGAACTCCTTCAGCGGGAGCCGGATCTCTGTCCCGGACACGGTCACCACGTGCCGCTCCACGTCCATCCGGACCGGACCGGCCTCGAGGGTGTCGGGCAGCAGCTCGACATCCTGGCCCCGGCGCAGCACGGCGCGGATGCGGGCCAGCAGCTCCCGCGGGGAGTAGGGCTTGGTCACGTAGTCGTCCGCACCCAACTCGAGACCGACGACCTTGTCGACCTCGGTGTCCTTGGCGCTGACGATGATCACCGGCACGTTGCCCCGGCTGCGCAGTGCCCGGCAGACCTCCGTGCCGGACAGACCCGGCAGCATCAGGTCGAGCAGGACGATGTCCGCACCGGCCCGGTCGTACTCGTCCAGCGCATCCGGCCCGGTCTCCGCGACGGCGACCTCGAAGCCTTCCTTGCGCAGCACGTACGACAACGCGTCGCTGTAGCTCTCTTCGTCTTCGACGACCAGCACTCGGGTCACGAAGCTGCCTCCTTGGTTCTGTCTGACGGGGTAGGCGTCAGGTAGATGGCCGGCTCCTCCTGGCTGGTGGAGTCGGTCTGGCCCGCCGCGGGTTCGAGCCGCAGCGGAAGTCTCACGGTGAAGGTGGAACCCTGGCCCTCGACACTCCAGACCCGTACGTCGCCGCCGTGGATGGAGGCGATGTGCTTGACGATCGAGAGGCCCAGGCCGGTCCCACCGGTTTCCCGGCTGCGGGCCCGGTCGACCCGGTAGAAACGCTCGAAGATGCGTTCCAGGTCGCTGCTCGGGATGCCCACACCCTGGTCGCTGACGGTGATTTCGACCAGGTCCCCGATCGGGTGCGCGGCGACCGCGACCCGGGTCCCGTCGGGGCTGTAGTTGACCGCGTTCTCGACCAAGTTGCCGATGGCAATGGATAGCTGATCCTCACTGCCCATCACCTCCAGATCCGGCTCGGTCTTCACGACGATCTTGATGTCACGGTCCTCGGCGTCGACCCGGCAGCGATCCACCGCCGCGTCGATGACCCCGTTGATGTCGACCGGGCCTGGGTTCTCCAGCGGGTCGTCACCCTGCAGCCGGGACAGCTCGATGATCTCCTTGACCAGCCGGCTGAGCCGGGAGGCCTCGATCCGCATCCGGTCCGAGAACCGCTGTACGGCCTCGGGATCGTCGGACGCTTCCGAGACCGCGTCGGCCAGCAGGATCAGCGCACCGACCGGGGTCTTGAGCTCGTGGCTGACGTTGACGGTGAAGTCGCGCCGGATCGCTTCCAGCCGGCGTTCGCGGGTCCGGTCCTCGACCAGGACCAGCACGAGCTGGCTGCCCAGCGGCGCGACCCGGGCACTGACGTACTGCGTCGCACCCAGGCGACCGCGGACGATCTCCAGGTCCTGCTGGCGGATCTCGCCGTCGCGGCGGACCGCGCGGACCATGGTCAGGATGTCGTCGACGACCAGTCGCTCACCCCGGACGATGCCGAGCACGTGCGCCGGGGCGCTGGCCTGCAGGACCTGGTCCTCGGGACCCATCACCACCGCGGACGACCGCAGTACCGACAGAACCGTGGCAACGCCGGCCGGGACGATCGGCTCCGGAGACTCCGGGATCTTGCGTTGCGCCCGCTCCGAAAGCATCATCGCGCCGAGTGAAAGCAGGGCCAGGGCCGCGCCGATGACGCCGCCCAGCACCGCAGCCAGCGTGGGGTCCACGGCAACGATGCTACGCGGGCAACCAGCAGGGAAAGACCGAATGAGCACCGGATGACCGGGACACGACCTAACTGTTCATCGGTCGTTCACCACTCGTCGCCGTCCGGCAACCTCGACGGCATACGGTCACCGGTGGGCGGGTACGGGTATGTTCCTGCCACCTCGCCCGCCGTGGCACCGGACACCACAGATCGGAAACGAACACAATGCGTGACAGCTATCACGAGCAGCTCGACGACATTCTCGCCGAACTGGAGCGGATGACGCGGACGGTGTCCACTGCCGTGCGCCGGTCGACCGCCGCGCTGCTGGAGGCGGACATCCGCCAGGCCGAGGAAGTCATCGCGGCCGACATCCAGCTGGACGCCGCCGGCGAGGGCGTGGAAGAAAAGGTCTTCGAGCTGATGGCGCGGCAGTCGCCGGTCGCCAACGAGCTGCGGATGCTGGTCGCGGCGCTGCGGATGGTGGCCGACCTGGAGCGGATGGGCGACCTGGCCGCGCACGTGTCGAAGATCGCCCGGATGCGCTACCCGGCCCCGGCGATCCCGACCGAGCTGCACGACGTGATCCAGGAGATGGGCACCGTTGCGGGCAAGATGGTCGACGCCGCCGGTGACGTGATCAAGTCCCGCGACGTCGAGGCGGCCGGCAAGCTCGAGGCCACCGACGACCTGATGGACAAGCTGCGCACCAACCAGTTCCGCCTGATGATGGACGACGAATGGCCGCACGGCGTCGAGGTCGCCGTCGACATCGCCCTCCTCGGCCGCTACTACGAGCGCATCTCCGACCACGCCGTCTCCATGGCCCGCCGAGTCGTCTACCTCGTCACCGGCGAACTCCCCGTAGCCATCGGCGGCACCGCCGCCGGCTCGGGCGCCGGCGCCTCCACCCCCAACCCCAACGGCAACTAACCCCCAAAGGGCCCCCAGCAACCACTTGGTTGCCGGGGGCCCTTTGTTCGTCCAGGACCGGCCGCAGATCGGCACCGGGTGACGATGAGCCGCACCTAAAGAACACGCATACGGGCGCGACTGCCTGTCGCCGGCTCCGCGGGGGCCGCGGGTCGTACTTACAGACCGGAGCACTCGGCAGGAGCTCTCCGGATTCCGGGTGCGGTGGTCAGGCGCCGGGCACTTCCGCTGGCGGGAAGCGGACGTGTGACACTCACCAACTGCGGATGCGCGAGTTGGATCAGGCTCAGGTCCTGACTGCGCCAAGGCTGATCGCGCGGTTGGTGAGTGTCCCAGGCCCGCCCCGGGATCGCGTGCGGTGGTCAGATGCCGGGCAGCCTATGCGCCCTGCGCCGTTCTTTTGCGTCCGGCGGGCGTTCTTATGCGCCTGGCGGGGTGACGGGGTTGACGTCGTCCAGGTTCAGGGTGCGGAGGTGGTCGCGGAGGCCTTGTAGTTCCGGGCTTTGGGCCACCAACTCAGGGTTGTCCTCCAGGAGAGCGAGTTTGGCTTTCTGGAGGTCCCTCATGTGCTGTTCGACCGCATCCAGGTGTGCGAGCACCTCAGGGCCGTCCATGGCTGACACGTCGGTGTTGACCAGCCGGTCCGTGACGGATTCGTCCATGGCAGGAAGGTATCGGAAGAACCCCGGCCCGGTGCCCGCGCGACCCTCCCAGGCCCCTGCCGCCGAGTACATCACCCCGTGAGTGCACCCGCGCCCCGGCGAAGCCGGCAACAGACAGCCGCGCCGAAGGCGTGTCCTTTTGCGTGCGGCTCACCATCTCCGGGTCCTGCCGCCGAGTACATAAGCCTGCAAGCACAACCCGCGTCCCGGCGAAGCCGGCAGTAGACGGCCGCGCCGGAGGCGTGTCCTTTACGCGCGGCCCCCATCCCCTGGTCCTCCCGCCGAGTACGCCGGCCCGTAAACAGGATCCGCGCCCCGGCGAAGCCGGCAACAGACAGCCGCGCCGGAGGCGTGTCCTTTACGCGCGCCTCCGGCGGAGCTGGAGGGGGTTAGCGGCCCTGGTTTTTTACGGCTTCGATGGCTTCTTTGGCTGCGGTTGGGTCGAGGTATTCGCCGCCCGGGGTGACGGGGTGGAAGTCCTCGTCCAGTTCGTAGTACAGCGGGATACCCGTCGGAATGTTGAGCCCGACGATCGTCTTCTCGTCGATGTTGTCGAGGTGCTTCACGAGGGCACGCAGTGAGTTGCCGTGGGCGGTGACGAGGACGGTCTTCCCGGCGCGCAGGTCCGGGACGATCGCGTCGTACCAGTAGGGCAGCATTCGCTCGACGACGTCCTTGAGGCACTCGGTCGCGGGCAGGAGCTCGGACGGGAGGCCGGCGTACCGCGGGTCGCCGGCCTGGTCGTACTCGGAGCCGCGCTCGATCGCCGGCGGCGGGGTGTCGTAGGAGCGGCGGAACAGCATGAACTGCTCCTCGCCGAGCTCCTCCAGGGTCTGCTTCTTGTCCTTGCCCTGCAGACCGCCGTAGTGCCGCTCGTTCAGGCGCCAGGACCGGCGTACGTCGATCCACTGGCGGTCGGCCACCTCGAGCGCGATGTTCGCGGTGCGGATCGCCCGGCGCAGCACCGAGGTGTGTAGTACGTCGGGGAGCAGGTCGCGGTCACGGATCAGCTCGCCGCCCCGGTGCGCCTCCTCGACACCCTGGGCGTTCAGGTCGACATCGACCCAGCCGGTGAAGAGGTTCTTGGCGTTCCAGTCGCTGTGGCCGTGGCGGAGCAGGATCAGGCGATAGGTCATGACTGCGAGTCTATCGAGGCTCCAGCCAGCCCTTGAAGGCGTCCAGGTTCCGGGTGGATTCACCCCGGGAGACGCGCCACTCGTACTCCTTGCGGATCGAGGTCGCGAACCCCAGTTCGAGGATGGTGTTGAACGAGGAATCGGCGTACTCCAGCACCGCACCCAGCAACCGATCGACCTCAACAGGTGTGATCGCGTGCAGCGGAACCCGACCGTCCAGGTGGATGTCACCCATGTGATCGACGGCGAACGCGACGCCGTACATCTTCAGGTTCCGCTCCAGCAGCCAGCGGTAGACGGCCTCCTGGTTCTCGTCCGGGTGTCGCGCCACGAACGCGTGCACCTGCACCGCCTGCGCTCCGACCGTCAACGACACGGTCGTCTTGAGCTTCCGCTCCCCCGGCAGGTCCGCGCTGAACGCACCCGGCGTCGGCTCGGTGAACTCGATCCCGTTCTCGGTCAGCACCTGGCGGATCACGTCCGCCGCTGCAACTCTCACCCGGCCACCTCCGCGGCCAGTTCAGCCGCCATTGTCTGTGCGGCGGTTCGGTACGCCGCCAGTGTTCTGCGGGCGGTCAGCTCCCAGCCGAATCCTTGCGCGTGCTTGACCGCCGCCTGGCTCATGCTCTCGCGGGTGAGCGGATCCGTCGCGATCCGGCCCAGCGCGTCGGCGAAGTCGTCGACGCTATGTCCGCGTACGAGCAACCCGGTCTGCCCGTCGACCACCGCCGTACTCAGACCGCCCACAGCCGCCGCGACCACCGGCGTACCGCAGGCCTGCGCCTCCAACGCGACCAACCCAAAGGACTCCGAGTACGACGGAACGCACACGACCGACGCGGCCCGGTACCACTCCGCGAGCCCCGGCCGCTCCATCGGCTTCACGAATCGCGTCACGTCGTCGACCCCGAGCGCCCGCGCCAGCTCGGCATGCGCCTCGGGGTGCTCCATCCCGTTACCCGACGGCCCGCCGATGATCGCGACCACCAACCGTTCCCGCAGCCCGGGCTCCCGCTCGAGCAACCGCGCAGCCGCCCGGATCAGCAGATCCGGCGCCTTCAACGGCTGGATCCGCCCGACGAACGCCAGTACGACGGCATCCACCGGCAACCCGAGTGCCCGTCGGGTTGCGGCCTGGTCGCCCGGACTGAACACGTCCAGATCCACGCCAGGGTTGACCACACCGACCTTCGCGGGCTGAGCGCCGTACAGCGTGATCAGTTCGTCGGCCTCGTCCGAAGTGTTGGCCAGCAGCCGGTCCGCGGCCTCGACGACCTGCTCCTCGCCGATCAGCCGTGCAGGCGGTTCGGGTACGTCGTCCTCCGCGAGGCTGGCGTTCTTCACCTTGGCCATCGTGTGCATGGTGTGGACGAGCGGGACGGCCCACCGGTCGCGGGCGAGCAGTCCGACCTGGCCGGACAACCAGTAGTGCGAGTGGATCACGTCGTACCAGCCGGGCTCGTGGATCGCCTCGGCCCGCAGCACCGCGCGGGCGAACGTGCACAGCTGGGCAGGTAGTTCGTTCTTGGTCAGGCCTTCGTACGGCCCGGCCGCGACGTTGCGGACCATCACCCCGGGCATCAGCTCGACCCGGGCGGGCGTGGCTGACGCGGTCGCGCGGGTGAAGATGTCGACCTCGATCCCGAGGCCGGCGAGCTGCTTGGACAGCTCCACCACGTAGACGTTCATCCCGCCGGCGTCCCCCGTGCCCGGCTGGTCGAGCGGCGAGGTGTGCAGGCTGATCATCGCGACCCGCCGGAGTGGACGGTCGGCGGAGGGTTCGGTCACGTGGTCAGCGTAACTCCGGGTCCTCCGCCGCGAATCGGGACTTCTCCCTATCAACCGGCTCCCTATCAGCCGGCTCCCTGTCGGCCGGCTCGTCGGACGCCGCCCAGCTCGCCAGCAGCCGCAGGTTCTCCTCGGAGGTCGATCCGGGCTCCACGGTGTACGTGACCATCAGCTGATCCGGCTCGCCGGGCGGCTGCAGCGTCTCGTACCGCACGGTGATTTCCCCGACCACCTGATGGAGCTGCGTCTTCGTCCCGAACGTCTTGTCCTTCACGTCGTGCCGGGCCCAGTGCTGCCGGAACTCGGGGCTGTGGATGGACAACTCCCCGATCAGCTCGGCGAGTTCCGGGTCGTCCGGGTAGCGACCGGCGTACATCCGCAGGTAGCCCACGGTCTCCTCCGCGACCGCCTCCCAGTCCGGGTAGAAATCGCGCGTCGCCGGGTCGAGGAAGACGAGCCGCGGGATGTTCCGCTGCTTGGGCTCGAGGTTGCCGAAGTCCGCGATCAAGGCCGCGGCCAGCCGGTTCCACCCGATCACGTCCATCCGGCGGCCGAGCACGAACGCAGGAACGTCGTCCATCGAGTCCAACAGCCGCTGCAGCCCCGGCCTGATGCGTTCGACCGGGGTACGACGTTTCGCCGTACGCCGGACCGGTTTCGCCAGCCGGGCCAGATGCTCGCGCTCGTCCGCGCTCAGGCTGAGTACGCCGGCGACCGCGTCGAGGATCTCCTGCGACACGTTGTCGGCGCGGCCCTGTTCGAGGCGGATGTAGTAGTCGGCGCTGACGCCGGCCGCCTGCGCGAGCTCCTCCCGCCGGAGGCCGGGGACGCGGCGACGACCGCCGAACACCTTCAGTCCGAGGTCCTCGGGCTGCACCCGGGCCCTGCGTGACTTCAGGAATTCGGTCAGCTCCTCACGTCGGTCCATGCCTTCCAGTATCCAGATCGGCCGGATCCGGAGCCTGGTCCTGCCAGAACCAGGTTCAGCAGACGACTGGGTAGCCGCTCGCCGCCGCCACAGGATCGGTGTCATCAACCGAACATTTCCTGGGAGAAACACGATGACGAACCTTCCGCTGACCGGCCGCAACGCAGTCGTGACGGGTGCCGCGAGTGGAATCGGTGCCGCGATCGCCGAACGGCTCGCGGCCGACGGCGCCGCGGTCGCGCTGGTGTCGCGGCGACAGGACCGGCTGGACGACCTGGCAGGCAAGCTCGGTCCGCAGGCTTTCGGGGTCGCGATGGATGTGACCTCGCCGGACTCCGTCGACGCCGGGGTCGCGCAGATCCACGACCGGCTGGGACGTGCCGACCTGGTCGTGAACGCGGCCGGCGTGATGCTCGCCGCACCGATCGAGGCGGGTCGGCTGGACGACTGGACCCGGATGATCGACACGAACCTGACCGGCGTACTGCGAGTGGTCCAGGCCTTCACGCCCGACCTGATCGAGGCGGCCGGTGCGGGCCAGACCGCCGATCTCGTGAACATCTCGTCGATCGGAGCCCACGCGGTCTTCCCGGGCTACGCCGTGTACGGCGCAACCAAGGCGGCCCTCACGCACCTGTCCACGTCACTGCGGGCGGACCTTTCGCCGTACGACGTCCGCGTGACCAACCTCGAGCCGGGTCTGACCGACACCGAGCTGGCCACGCACCTCGACGCCACCGGACAGGACCTGATCGCGTCGATGAACGACCAGATCGGACCGCTGCACGCCACGGACCTCGCCGATATCGTCGGCTTCGTGGTGTCCCGGCGGCGTGAACTCAACCTCCGCCAGATCATCGCCCTGCCGACTCGTCAGGCGTGATCGTCAGGGAGGGCGAGGGTCTGGCCGGTCTCCAGGGCGGCGGTGATGCTGCGGTTCAGGACGGCCCGGAGGTCCGCGGTCTCCTTGCTCAGTTCGTCGATCAGGTCGCTGTGGCCGGCGATCTCGGTGCTGGACAGGAGCTCGACGTATCGGTCCCGATCCTCCAGGGCACTCGCCAGGATGGACTCGGCCCTGAGTACGGCGTCGGCCTCGCGGACCTGTTCGGCGTACTGCTCGAGCTTGGCGACCTTCGCCTCCATCGCGGTCGCGGACAACTCGATCGCTTGGCGTTGCGGAGCGAGCACGGCCTCGAGCTGGGCGCCGGGCAGTTGCTCGGCGAGCTCGGTCTGGCGGACGCGCAGGGCGGATTGCTGCTGGAGCACGCGGCCGAGGTCCCACAGGTTCTCGGGGAGGACGATCTCGTTCTTCACTGCGTCCAGCAGGCCCCGCTGGTTCACATCGGACTCCTGGACCGAGCGGACCGCCTGCTGGGCACGCAGCATCAACGCAGTGGCGTCGGCGTCCCAGTCCGCCGGCAGCAGGTACTCACCGTGGTGCACCCGGGCGGCCGTTCGCTCCTTGGACTCGATCGACATCCCGATCAGCATGGCGACCAGCAGCAACAGACCGAGGATCCCGGCCCCACCGCTGATCCACGGGGCCACGGCATCGGGGAACAGGCCATAAGCCAGCCAGCGCACGAACAGCCAGACGCCGTACTCCATCGCGGCGAAGAATCCGAGGCCGGCGATCGACGTACCGGTCGCATCCCGCAGGTCGATGTGCCGCTTCGGCGCCGGCGCGGAGGCCGGAACGAGGATCTTCTGATTGGCGGCGAGCAGGGTGCGGACGTCGGGCGCGAGCTCGGGCGAGAAGAGGGGCTCGGCCTTCTGCTTTTTCTTCTTCTTGGGCTTCTCGTTCGCCATCCCGCCCCCTGATCATCGCGCGGCCCGCACAAGTAACGACGTTCTACTGTGCGGACATGTTCCGCGCTCTGGCAACCGGGCTGCGAGACTGGGAACCATGACTACCGAACGTCCTCTGGCTGTGGTGACCGGTGCGAGCAGTGGGATCGGGGCCGCCTCGGCGCGGTACCTGGCCCGCGCGGGTTTCGAGGTGATCTGTGCCGCCCGCCGGCTCGACCGGATCGAGGCGCTGGCCAAGGAGATCGACGGCCGCGCGGTCCAGTGCGACGTGACGTCCGCCGACGACGTCGCTGCCCTGACAGCAGCCGTCGGTGACCGGCTCGCTGTACTGGTGAACAACGCCGGCGGCGCGTTCGGGTTCGAGCCGGTCGCCGAGGCGGACCTGGACGCCTGGCGCCGGATGTACGACGTGAACGTGATCGCCGTCGCGGCCGTCACGAAGTCGTTGCTCCCGGCCCTCATCGCCGGGACCGGAACGATCATCGTGATGGGCTCGACGGCCGGTCAGGTCGCGTACGAGGGCGGAGGCGGATACGCCGCCGCGAAGCACGCAGCCAAGGCCGTCGTCGACACTCTCCGTCTGGAGCTGTTCGACCAGCCGGTGCGGGTGTGCGAGATCGCGCCGGGGATGGTCCGCAGCGAAGGGTTCGCGCTGACCCGCTTCGATGGCGACCAGGCCAAGGCCGACGCCGTGTACGCCGGTGTCGCCGAGCCGCTCACCGCCGACGACATCGCGGACATGGTCACGTGGGTCGCGACCCGGCCGTCCCACGTCAACATCGATCGCCTCACCGTCCGCCCCCGCGCCCAAGCCGCCCAGCACAAGGTCCACCGCGTTCAGTAGCCGGACTCGGCGTACGACGTAAGCCGGGCGGCGAACGCGGTAACCAGGTCACGGAGCTCGTCCGGCCGCTCGACCACGAACGGCAGGTCGAGCGCGGCGAGCAGCGGCGGTAACCAGTCCAGCCGCTCCGCCCGGATCTCCGCGCGTACCCACCCCGAGTCCTCGGTCAGCGTCGCGACGCTGACCGGAAGCCTGGCTCGAACCCGGTCGACCGTGCCCTGGATCCGCACCGTCACCTCGTACCGGTAGTCGGCCGTGGCGAACCCGGTCAGCATCCGGTCCGCCACGCCAGACCCGACAGGTGCTTCGAACGAACCGGGCTGAGTCCTCGCGTCCGTGATCCGATCGAGCCGCAACGTCCGCTCTTCGCCGATCTCCGGGTCGATCCCGGCGAGATACCACCGGCCCGCGTGAGCGACGACCCCGTGCGGGTGCAGCGTCCGCTCGCTTCGCTTCCCATGCCGGTCTGCGTATCTCAGCCGAACCGGCCGCCGATTCCGGACCGCATCAGCGACAGCCAGCAAGATCCCGGCGTCCGGCGTCGCCACCGCAAGCGGGTCATCGGTGAACTCGAGCGATTCCAGCAACGCGTCGAGTCGCCCGGCGAGATGCGCAGGCAGGACCCGCCGGATCTTGGCCGACGCTGTCTCACTCGCCGTACGGTCCGTGGTCAACCCCAACCGCTCGCCCGCGACCAGCCCGAGCAACACGGCCAGCGCCTCTTCGTCGCCGAGCATCAACGGCGGCAGCCGATACCCGCGTCCGAGCCGATATCCGCCGTACCGGCCGCGCACCGACTCCACCGGTACGTCGAGCTCCACCAACTGATCCACATACCGGCGGATCGTCCGGCCGTCGACGCCGAGCCGGTCCGCGAGTTCGGCGATCGTCCGCGTTCCGCCCGACTGCAGCAACTCCAGCAGCGTCAGCACACGAGCGGTCGGTCGGGCCATACCGCAAATCTAGCGCCAATAGTGGACCGAAGCTGTCCAGTATTCGTCCTAGCCTGCGGGAGACAAGCCATTCCGTGTGCCAAGGAGAAGACCCATGAACTTCGTTTCGATCCGCATCATCACCGGCGACGTCGCCGGCCTGGTTGCGTTCTACGAGCGCGTCACCGGAGTGCAGGCGACCTGGGCGAACGAGGACTTCGCCGAGGTCGTCACACCGGGCGCCACCCTCGCGATCGGTAGCACCCGCACCGTCCCGTTGTTCGCCGAGGGATCGGCCCGGCCCGCGGACAACCACACCGTCATCACCGAGTTCCTGGTCGACGACGTGGACCGCGCGTACGCCGAACTGACCGGCTACATCACCACCTTCGTCAACGAGCCGACCACGATGCCGTGGGGCAACCGATCGCTGCTCTTCCGCGACCCCGACGGGAACCTGGTCAACCTGTTCACGCCGGTCACCCCAGCCGCCCGGGAGAAGTTCGCGCTCGCCTAGAGCGGGGTCGCCGGCGTCACCTCACGGGTGTGGACGAGTACGTCGAACCACTCCGCCAGGCTGTTGCCGGTCATCGCCGACGACGGGCCGGCGTCCGGGAAGCCGCGCGTCTTCGCGACCGCCTGCAACCAGCTACGGACAGCTGTGGACTGTGGGCGCTGGCGGAGATCGAGAGTGAACTGGTCGCGACCAGCCGCGGCGAGCCGGTGCTCGAACCAGTCCGCCGCCGCGGGCGGCAACGTCGTCGGACCGGCCGCCGTACCGTGGTCGAAGGTGAAGCCGACGGGGCGGTAGCGGGCGCCGTACCAGCTGTGCAGGTAGGAACCGACGCTCGGGAACACCGTGTCTGGGCCGGGTGGAGCGGTGACGCGAAGATCCGGTGCGTTGGCGACGTGAGCGCTCGCGGCCCAGTAGATGACCTTGCTCCGGGTGAAGCTCTGCCACCAGCGCACGTTCTCGGCGGCGCGAGCGTCGCGGTAGGCCGGGATCTCGTCCTCCGGCAGGCTGAACGCCTTGTAGAACGAGCGAATCTGCCGCGCGTGCTGCAAGGTGATCGCGTAGTCCCGGTCGTTCGGCCGATGCGGCAGGCTCTCGACCAACTCGAGCACCGCCTGAGCATTGGCGACGTACGGCGCTTTGTTGTCGAGCTGCCAGTACCACCCGAGATACGCACCGATGTCGTCGAGATTCGGCCGGATCGGGTCCAGGCTCCGACGCAACTCGGCGAGCCGGCTCGGCGTACGCCGTGCGACGTACTCGTCGACCGCGTCGTACGAGAGTTGGCGGGTCGCGAAGTACTCGGCGCCGGCGAACCGGACCTTGTCCTGGTGGGTGGAGTTGTAGGCGCGGAGGTACTCGAAGAGCGCGGCGTTCTCCTGCGTCCGCGCCTCCCGGCTCAACTGGCCGACCAACGCCTTCAAATCACCACGTCCGGTCAGCACGTATTCGTTCAGCTGCGTGCCCAGCGACCAGTCGTCCTCGAACGCGATCGCCCGATAACCAAGGTGCTCGACCAGGTAGCGCGTCACGCCAAGCTTCAGCCGGGTGAGGTCCGCAGTCGAATGCACGGCCTCCCCGAGCCCGACGATCTGCGCGCCACTCATCGACCACCGCAATTGTGAGAGATCACCGATCGGCTCGGCATTGCGGGCGATCCAGCGATCGACCGCGTCGTCCAGTGCGTAACTGCGCGTCCCCAAGCCGGCCACCGACGCCACCCCGAGCGCCGAGCCGGCCAGCAATGTCCTGCGAGAAACCTTCAAATCAGTGAGTTCCATGCTGCACAACCCTGGCGCCCGGGAGTGGTCGCGGGCATCCTCCGGCGGAGGGCTTCGCAGATACGCCGTCCGGCGTACGCATCCCGCGCGAAGCACTCGTATCGTCGACACCATGACCGAGCAGAAGGCGATCGTGATCGGGGCCGGCATCGCGGGACTCTCCGCGGCCGCAGCGCTGATCCGATCCGGCTGGCGCGTCCAGATCCTCGAGAGCGCACCGGAACTAGGCGAGGTCGGCGCCGGCCTCGCCGTCACCGTCAACGGCGCCCGAGCCCTCGACACCATCGGCGCCCTCGACCAGGTACGACGAGCTGGGTACGCCGTCCGCCCGGCCGGGACTCGTCGCGCCGACGGCAAATGGTTGCTCAAGGCCCCTGATGGCGGCGAGCTCAGCCAGATGATCGGCATCCACCGCCGCCGGCTCCACCAAGCCCTCGCCGAGGCAGCCGGCAACGCCGAGCTCATCACCGGCGCCCGCGTCACCGCCGTCGAACCAGGTACGCCGGGAGCCGAACCGGCCCGTGTCACCTGGGAATCCGGCGAAGCCACCGCGGACCTCGTGGTCGCCGCCGACGGCATCCGCAGCGTCACGCGCAGCATCCTCTTCCCGGACAGCAGCCTTACCTACAGCGGATACTCCAGTTGGCGCGCGGTCGTCGCGGACACCTCCACCAACGATCGGTTCGCCATGGTCTGGGGTCCGCACGCCGAATTCGGAGCCCTCCGGATCAGCCCCGACGAGGTCTACTGGTACGGGTACGTCGCTCTCCCAGCCGGGCACCGATTCTCGAACGAAGTCGACGCAGCCCGGGACTACTTCGGGAAGTGGGCACCCGACGTACGCGCACTGACCGAAGCCACCGACACCGTGATCCGGCACGACGTGTGGACCCTCGCCAAGCCCCTACCTCGTTACACGCAAGGCCGGACGGTACTTGTCGGCGACGCCGCTCACCCGATGCTCCCGACTCTCGGCCAGGGCGCCAACTCGGCGCTCGAGGACGGGATCTCAGTTGGTGCACTGATCCGGGGCGATGTCGCGGCAGGTCTCCGGGACTACGAGACGCAGCGTTATCGGCGTACGCAGCAACTCGTTGCCAAATCGGCCCAGATGGCCCGGGTCGGCGCTCATCTCGGTCGCGGACAGTGGTTGCGGAACGGGCTCCTCCGCATCACGCCACCAGCGACCGCACAGCGGTCCGGCACCCGGATCATGGACTGGACACCACCGTCATTTGGCGCGGAGACGATCCACCGGGGGTGAGCTGATCGGAAGCGGTCCGGCCGGCGCCGGCAGATCGTACGTCGCGTAGACCCTGCGGCGAACGGCTTCCAGCGGGAACGTCTCGCGGTAGATCGCGAGCTTCACCGTCACGCCCTCCAAGGTTGCCCGGAGCAACATCTCCTCGACGGCCGGATCGGCCGCACCGCGGGCGGTGAAGACGTCGCGGATCGCATCCTCGACCAGCGCCAGCCGGGCCGACTTCGCGTCCTCGACCCGGGCGAACACATCATGCGTGGTCGGCTGCATCATCAGGCTGATCGCGAGCCGCTGGATCGGAAGCGTGGTCGCCGCGGCCATCAACGCACCGTCGATGATCCCGGCCAGACGTTCATCCGGAGTTCCCTGGATGGACAGGATCGCGGCGATGCCGTCCAGCCAGCGATCCAGCAACTCCGCCGCGAGGTCTTCCTTGGTGGCGAAGTAGTACGAGACCAGGCCGCGGGAGACGCCGGCGGTCGCGGTCACATCAGAGATGGAAGCGGCCTCAAAGCCCTTGGCCGCGAAGACTTCGAGCGCCGCGGCCAGGATGCGTTCCCTGGAGCGAGCCCGCATCTCCTGGTTGGCGGTGGCCGATCTCGGCACGGTCCCTTTCCCTGGTCGAAGCCCCGAAGCGCCGGACAACCCCCCATTGGTATGCCCGGCGCTCCCGGGCTGACCCCCCGTTGTTTCAGGCCCCTCCCCAGGCGCCGTCTATAGACTGGATGTCCAGTCAATAAAAGTCAACGCGACGCCCGTTTCGTGGACACGAACGGTGACGGGTAGGATGAAGGGGCTGCGCCCTGCGTCGAGTGGCCTTCTCGAGCGACACAACACGCCGTAGCCACCGCCTGACACCCAGTCCTCTCTGCTTGGAGCGCTTCCTCATGCCTGTCCGTAACGACCTGCGCAACGTCGCGATCGTGGCCCACGTCGACCACGGGAAGACCACCCTGGTCGACGCGATGCTGTGGCAGTCCGGCGCTTTCGGCGCGCACCAGCACGTGGACGAGCGAGCGATGGACTCCGGCGACCTGGAACGTGAGAAGGGCATCACGATCCTGGCCAAGAACACCGCCGTACGGCACAAGATGGCCAACGGCGAGCAGATGACGCTGAACATCATCGACACCCCCGGCCACGCCGACTTCGGTGGTGAGGTCGAGCGCGGCCTGTCGATGGTGGACGCGATCGTGCTGCTGGTGGACGCCTCCGAGGGCCCGCTGCCGCAGACCCGGTTCGTGCTGCGCAAGGCGCTGGCGCGGCAGATGCCGGTCATCCTGGTGGTCAACAAGGTGGACCGTCCCGACGCCCGGATCTCCGAGGTCGTCGACGAGACATACGAGCTGTTCCTCGACCTGCTCGACCACGACGCCGACCAGAGCGCGCTGGACTTCCCGGTCGTGTACGCCTCGGCCCGCGCGGGCCGTGCGTCGCTGACCCAGCCGGCCGACGGCGGGATGCCCGACTCCGACGACCTCGAGCCCTTGTTCGAGACGATCCTGGCGAACGTGCCGGCCCCGGAGTACACCGAGGGCGCGCCGCTGCAGGCCCACGTCACCAACCTGGACGCCTCGCCGTTCCTCGGCCGGCTCGCTCTGGTCCGGGTGCACGAAGGCACGCTGAAGAAGGGCGCCCAGGTCGCCTGGTGCCGCCACGACGGCTCGATCCAGAAGGTCAAGATCACCGAATTGCTGGTCACCGAGGCGCTCGAGCGAGTGCCCGGCGATTCGGCCGGTCCGGGCGACATCGTCGCGATCGCGGGCATCCCGGAGATCATGATCGGCGACACCCTGACCGACCCGGACAACCCCAAGCCGCTGCCGCTGATCACCGTGGACGAGCCGGCCATCTCGATGACGATCGGCACCAACACCTCACCGCTGGCCGGACGGACCAAGGGCACCAAGGTGACCGCGCGGCTGGTCAAGGACCGGCTCGACCGCGAGCTCGTCGGCAACGTCTCGCTGAAGGTGCTGCCGACCGAGCGCCCGGACGCGTGGGAGGTGCAGGGTCGTGGTGAGCTGGCCCTGGCCATCCTGGTCGAGCAGATGCGCCGCGAGGGCTACGAGCTGACCGTCGGCAAGCCGCAGGTGGTCACCCGTGAGATCGACGGCAAGCGGCACGAGCCGGTCGAGCGACTGACCATCGATTGCCCCGAGGAGTACCTCGGCACCGTCACGCAGCTGCTCGCGGTCCGCAAGGGCCGGATGGAGCAGATGACGAACCACGGCACCGGCTGGGTCCGGATGGAGTTCCTGGTCCCGGCGCGCGGGCTGATCGGCTTCCGCACCGAGTTCCTCACCGACACCCGCGGCACCGGCATCGCGCACCACGTGTTCGAGGGGTACGAGCCGTGGTTCGGCGAGCTGCGCACGCGGCCGAGCGGTTCCCTGGTCTCGGACCGGACCGGCGCGGCCACGTCGTACGCGATGATCAACCTGCAGGAGCGCGGCACGATGTTCGTCGAGCCGACCACCGAGGTGTACGAGGGCATGATCGTCGGCGAGAACTCGCGCTCCGACGACATGGACGTCAACATCACCAAGGAAAAGAAGATGACCAACGTCCGCTCCAACGCGGACGAGTTCGAGAAGCTGGTCCCGGCCCGCAAGCTGTCGCTCGAGCAGTCGCTGGAGTTCTGCCGCGAGGACGAGTGCGTCGAGGTCACCCCGGACGCGATCCGCATGCGCAAGGTCGCGCTGACCCAGATCGAGCGCTCCAAGCTGGGCCGCAAGAACAAGAACTGAACCAACCGGAAGCGCCCGCGGAGTCCGCGGGCGCTTTCGTTCGCAGCGGTGTGACTCCTGGGGTGGGAGTGGTTGCTGGTTCGTGCGTCAAGGGCGCTCGAGAGTTTCTAGGGCACGAAGTGGAAACGGTCGCTTGCGGGGTGCGACCTGAACTACATCGGTGTGATAAATAATTCTTCGGCCGGTCGCGGGGGTAGGAGCGATCGACCCCGGGGGCAAGAAGTTCCGGATCGTTACCAACCAGACGTCAGTCGATGACGTCTGTCTTTGTGCAAGCAACTCTGTTGGGGGAAGGACAAGGAAACATGGGCATTCTGCGTAAGCTCGGCGCTACTCTGACGGCCGCCGCGTTCGTGGGCGTCGGCGCATTCTCCGCCACCACGACGGCCGATGCCGTCGTGGCACCGAAGGTTGCGCCCCAGGCCGTGGTCGTGCCGCAGAAGGCGGCCGCGGCGACGACGTCCAGCGCGGTCGTCGGCAAGTACCGGCTCGACAAGCGGTGTCTCAGCAAGGGCCGCGTGCTCTGCATCAACAAGAAGACCCGCAAGCTGGTGTACGTCGTGAACGGCAAGGCGGTCCAGGTCGCCGACGCCCGGTTCGGTGCGCGCAAGACGCCGACCCGCAACGGCGTCTTCAAGGTCTACCGCAAGGACAAGAACCACGTGTCGTCGCTGTACCACTCGGCGATGCCGTACTCGATGTTCTTCAGCGGCGGCCAGGCGGTGCACTACTCCTCGGACTTCAAGGCCCGTGGGTACAACGGCGCGTCGCACGGCTGCGTGAACATCCGCGACAAGAAGAAGATCGCCTGGATCTTCGCCCGCATCAAGGTCGGCGACAAGGTCGTCGTCTACAGCGGCTGATTATCGGGGCTGGTCCAGCACCCGGCTGAACGCCTTGTAGAGCCGAGGTTCCACGAGGCAGAAGGTCGCACGCTCGACGGAGGTCGTCGTACGGAGCAACGTCCGTACGGCGACCTCTGCTGCTGACTGGGCCGGCCACCCGTAGATCCCGGCCGACACCGCGGGGAGGGTGAGCGTCTTGACCGCGAGCTCGTCCGCGATCCGCAATGCGTTGCGATAGCAGGACTCGAGCAGGGCCGGATCCCGTTGGCCCGCAAGGTAGTTCGGCCCGACCACGTGAATCACGTAGTCCGCCGGAAGCGCACCGGCCGTGGTCCAGACCGCCGTACCTGTTGGCGTTCCGTCCGGATAGCGCTCGATCAGCTCCCTGAGGATGTCCGGGCCACCGGCCCGATGGATCGCCCCATCCACCCCGCCACCGCCACGCAAGGCGTGATGCGCCGCGTTGACGATCGCTCCGGCCGGGACCGTGGTGATATCCGCGGTGCTCAAGATGATTTCCATCAGCTGGGGATCCAGTCCACGAGTGCGGCCGCGATCCCGGCCGCCGAATCCTCCGGCAGGAAGTGCGTACCGGCCACCGTCACCTCGCGTTGATTGGGCCAGGTCCGGCAGAGCTCGCGGAGCGGGCCGGTGAGCAGCGCACCTGGTTCGGCGTTGATGAAGAGCTTCGGGACGGGCGTGGTCGCCATCCAGGCGGCGTTCGCGGTCACGATGTCGTGCACGTCTGCCGGGGTCCCGTCGATGGGGATCTCACGCGCCCAGGTCAGCATCGGCCGCCTGGACTCGCCAGGCTTGGCGAAGGGTTCTCGGTAGGCGGCCAGCTCGTCGTCCGTGAGCTTGCGTTGGATACCGGAGGGCAGGACCGTCTCGACGAAGACGTTCTCGTCGAGCACCAACCGCTCGCCCTCGGGTCCACGGAGTTTGCGGAACAGTTCCGGCGCGGGCGCGTTCGGGCTGTCCCACGTCACCGGCGCGACCAGCGTCTCCAGGTAGGCGATCCCCCGGACGGACTCCGGATGCCTGCGAGCCCAGTCGATCGCGAGTACTCCGCCCCAGTCGTGGCCGACCAGGACGACATCACTGGTTAGTTCGAGCGCTTCGAAGAACGCGTCGACGTACCGCCGATGGTCGACGAACCGGTACCGCTCTGCCTCGCCTGCGGTCGACGGCCCGGAACGGCCCATCCCCACCAGGTCCGGCGCGATACACCTCGCGATTCGCGAGACCGGCTCGAGAACGTTGCGCCAGAGGTACGACGAGGTCGGATTGCCGTGCAGGAAGACCACCGGCGTACCGGTGCCGAGCTGGCGGCAGGCGAGCGGGGTGGTGGCCACGGGAGTCAGTATCCATCACGACTTGCTCACAAAGGGTGCACTGTGCGCTGTTGGCAACCTACGCTGAGGCGCCAACCAAAAGGCCAGTGAGGACGTCCTACGGGTGTACGGACGGGGTCTATCAGAAGGGTGTGTCCGATGCGTGGGTTGATCATTCGCAACCTGGTGACTGGATTGATCGCGAGCGCTGGAATTGTGGCACTCCTGGGTTCTGGAATGACCGCGACCGCGGCTCCGAGCAGTTCGTCGGATCTGAAGACGGTGCCGTTCGAGGTGAGCGGTGAGCTGCCGATCTACCCGAAGGCCCTGTGGAAGAACGGTTCCACCGGTGTGAACGTCCGCAAGGTCGAGGCTCGCCTGGTCCAGCTCAAGCTGCTGGAGAAGCGCTACCTGGACAACGAGTTCGGCACGATGACCCGGACCGCGGTGAAGAAGTTCCAGCAGTCCAAGGGCATTCCACAGCTCGGGTACGTCGACCAGAACACTCTGACCAAGCTCGCCGCGGTCACCCACGAGCCCACCCAGACCGAGCTCTACCCGCCGGCACCGGTGGTGGACGGCAAGAAGCTCGACCCGCGGTGCGCGACCGGCGTGGCGATGTGCATCGACAAGAGCACCCGCAAGCTGCGGTACGTCGTCGACGGCGTGGTGAAGATGCAGTTCGACGTACGGTTCGGCGCGGTGAAGACCGCGACCCGTGAGGGCAGCTTCACGGTCGGCTGGAAGAGCCGGAACCACGTCTCGAAGCTGTACGACTCGGCCATGCCGTACGCGATGTTCTTCAGCGGCGGCCAGGCGGTGCACTACTCGTCCGACTTCGCGGCGCGCGGTTACAACGGCGCCTCGCACGGCTGCGTGAACGTGCGGGACCTGTCGAAGATCAAGGTGCTCTTCGATCAGGTCAAGGTCGGCGACAAGGTGATCGTCTACCGCTCGTAGCTTCTACAGCGGGCGTGGACCCCGGCGGCGACGGATCCCCCAGCCGCCGCGGCCACGGCCGGATGCGGCGCGCAGAGCGGGACGAGCGTCGACCAAGTAGACGGCCGCGGCGACGATGCCGATCAGGCCGAAGAAGCTCAACCAGCCTTGGAAGAGCTGACTCAACGTGAAGACGACCAGGATCAGCACCCAGCCGGGCTTGGTCAGCTTGTCCGCCGCGACGAACACCGCGCGGGGCCGGAAGGCCGCGTCGAGCAGTGCGACCAGCTTGAGTCCGAGCAGCGCCCACCAGATGATCTCGAGCGGACCTGCGAACCCTGGGAAGAGGGTCGGGAAGGTGGCGAGTGGGAGCATGCCTTAGAGCCTAACCGACAGCCGGGCGGCCCACCTCTGCTCAGCCGCAGATGAGGGCCGCCCAGCCACAGGATTCAACCGGAAGTCGGACTGTCGTTACCGTCAGTCGCCGACCTTGTTGGCGGCCGTGCTCGCGGCCTTGCTCGCCGTCTTCGCGGTCTTGCGGGCGCTGGTAGCGGTCGCCTTGACGTTGCGGGTCGCGGTGTCGGCGGTCTTCTTCGCGGTGGTACGGGTCGCCTTCGCCTTGCTCACCGTGGTCTTGGCCTGGGCGACCAGGTCCTCGGTGGCCTTCTGGTGGCGGATCCGCTCGACCAGGTCCTTGCCGCGGCCGGCCAGGTCCTCGTAGGTCTCCTCGGCCTGACCGAGTACGACGGTGAAACCGGCCTGCGCGGTCTTCGGCAGCTCACGGAGCTTGGCCGGGGCGGTCATCGCGTCGGCGACGATCGCGTCGAAACGCTTGGTGAGCTCGGACTGGGCCTTGGTCAGCTCGGTCTGCAGCGTCTTCTGGTCCAGCTTGGCGAACCGGGCGGTGACGTCCTCGCTGACCGCGCGGAACTTCTCCACCGCGAGGTCGCCGGCGCCGGCGATCGCGTAGAACGGGGTGACAGGCGTACGGGTAGCCATCAGGCTTCTCCTCGGGATTTTCAGCAGGAAATACTTACGTGGTGCGATTGCATTACTTGGTCGTGCGTTTGCTTGCAGGGGTTTTCTTGGCCGCGGCCGCCGTCTTCTTCGACGTAGCGGTCTTCGGGGCCGGTCTGGCAGGAGCCGGCTCCTCGGCCTCGTCAGGGGACGTGTTCTCACGGACGAAGGACGAGTAAACGTCCAGCAGCACACGCTTCTGCCGCTCGTTCAGCGCGGGGTCGAGCAGGACGGCGTCGACCACGCCCGGGGCCTTCCGGCCGTCCGAGCTGTCATCCGGATCGAGGATGCCGGCCCGTATGTACAGAGTCTCCGCGGAGATCCGCAACGCCTTCGCGAGCTGCTGCAGCACATCGGCCGACGGTTTCCGCAGGCCACGCTCGATCTGGCTCAAATACGGGTTGGACACCCCGGCCAGGTCCGACAGTTGCCGCAACGACAACTGCGCCGTACGCCGCTGCTCGGCAAGGTACTCCCCAACGGAGCCCACCGCCCCAGCCGCACGATCACTCAACCTGGCCATACCCCAATACTGCTAGCAACCCGCTTGCAATTGCAAGCAAACCCACCGTGAGCCGCCTCACCCACTTAGTTGAGGGATGAAGGGAGTGCTAGCTGAAGGTGGTGGGGTGGGGTTGTACGGCGCCTACTTCGAGGCCTCCGCCGAGGAGGGGGAAGTGGAGGTGGTTCTCGATGGTTTCGTTGGTGATGCCGAGGTTTTGCAGGACCGCGGCCATGATCACCTTGCGAGGGCGGGCGGCGCCGTCTTCTAGCTTGAGAGCGATGCCGCGGCCGTCGGCCAGGCCCACGGCGTAGACCCCTTCGGCTCCGGCCTTGCAGAACAGACCCTCGGTGGCGCGCATCAGCTCGGCCTCGTCGCGCGTACTCCCGCTGGCGTACTCGGGGTACTCACGGAACGCACCAACGACCCGCGCTTCCAGCGACCCGGGGGCCGCGGCGGCGAAGAGGCCGAAGGAGCGGGCCAGGCCGGAGAGCGTGAGCGAGAAGATCGGCGCACCACAACCGTCCACAGCGATGTGGGAGACCTTCTCGCCGGCCGAGTCCTCGATCGCGGACCGGATCTGCTTCTGCAGTGGGTGATCCGGCGTCCGGTAGTCGTCGAGCGGCCAGTCGTTCAGCGTGCTGGTGAGGATCATCGCCGCATGCTTGCCGGAGCAGTTCATCGTGATCGGCTCCGGCCCGTGCCCCGCGCGTACCCACGAATCCCGCGCCTCGTCCATCAGCGGGTACTGCGCCGGAGTCCGCAGTACCGACTCCTCCAGACCAGCGAGCGCGAGGATCTCGCGCACACCGTCGAGGTGGATCTGCTCACCCGAATGCGACGCACCCGCCAGCGCGAGCAGCTTGCCGTCGAGGGCCAGCCCGTTGCGGAGCATGCCGAGGGCCTGCATCGGCTTGTTCGACGAGCGCGGGAACATCGGCTGGTCGACGACACCCGCCGACCACGCCACGCTGCCGTCGGGGTTCGTCACCACGACCGAGCCGCGGTGGTGGCCCTCGACGAAGCCGCTGCGGACGACGTCAGCCAGGATCACAGGTTCAGTCACGCCTGAACTGTACAGGTGCAAAAAGCAGTGTTACCAATGATCCGGCTCACAGCCGCGAGCGCACGTGCAGCCCCACCTCAGGGTCGACCAGCAGCTCCTGCGTCGCAGTCACCGTGGGCTGATCCTCGGCCACGACCTCGAGGCCGGCGTCCGCATCCACGTTCCGCTTCACCAGCGCCAACGCGATCGGACCGAGCTCGTGATGCCGCGCCGCCGACCCGATGAACCCGACCTGCTTCTCCCCCAGGCGTACGGCGTACCCGTGCGCCGGCAGGTGATCCACCGAACCGTCCAGAAGCAGCCGCACCAGCCGCCGCGGCGGACGGCCGAGGTTGTGCACCCGCGCGACCGTCTCCTGCCCGCGGTAGCAACCCTTGTCCAGATGTACGCCGACGCCCAGCCAGCCCACCTCGTTCGGGATCGCCCGCTCGTCCGTGTCCAGACCGAACCGCGGCGCTCCCGCCTCGATCCGCAGCGCCTCATACGCCCAGATCCCAGCGGCGGCACCTTCCAGCCCAGCCAGCTCCGCGCGCGGCAGGAAAACCTCATGCCCACCGAGCGAATCAGCACCGCTGCGAGTCAGATGCTCGTCGGTCGAGGCAGCGCCCGGCCGCCAGACGATCGCGTACTCGTCCGTCACCTCCGCGATCTCGACCCGCGACATGAACACCATCTTCTGCAGCCACTCGACCAGCGCCGCCGCCGCGCCCGGCTCGGTGTGCAGCCAGAACGTCACGCCGTCGTCGATGCCGTACATCACGTGCTCGATGTGCCCGGTCGGTGACAGCAGCAGCGCGGTCGTGGACGTGCCCGGCTTGAGGCCCTCGAAGTACTGCGAGGTGATCGCATGCAGCCAGGTCAGCCGGTCGGGGCCGGTGATCGTGACGACGTCGCGGTGCGACAGGTCGACGAACGCCTTACCCGCGACCAGGGCCCGTTGCTCGCGCAGATCCGACCCGTAGTGGGCGGCGACGCCGGCGTCGAGTCCGACCTCATTAGACAGCTCATCGCGTCCGGCGGCCTCGACCGCACCGGGCCGGTCCAGCAAGGGGCTACGCATCCGTGACATGTCACCAGAGTACGTCGAGTGGCGTACAGCGAACGCCTCCCGGTGTGGGATGTGGACACACCCCTTCCACGGCGACGCTGGAGCCATCACAAACCAGACGCTTCTCATAGCGGAAGGAAGGGGTACAGGCGATGAGCGACAAGCGATTCCGGTTCGGCGTGGTGGGCAGCCCGGCGAGCGGCGAGGCGTGGATCAAGACTGTCCGCCAGGCGGCGGACCTCGGGTACTCGACCGTACTGATGCCCGACGGGCTCCAGTTGCCGTCGCCGTTCCCCTCACTGGCGATGGCCGCCGCGGTCGCGGACATCCGGGTCGGCACGTTCGTGGCGGCGGCTCCGCTGCGGACCCCGCGGGCGACGGCGTGGGAGGCGCACACGCTGACTTTGCTGACTGATGGCCGGTTCGAGTTCGGTCTCGGCACTGGGCGGCCCGCGGTGGAGGAGCAGGTGAACGAGATCGGGCTGCACTTCGGGACTGCCAAGGAACGGCGTGACCAGGTGCGTGAGACGTTGGATCACCTGGTGAAGCTCGACGGAGAGCGTCGTACGCCGATCATGTTGGCGGCGGGTGGACCGCGGGCGCTGGCACTGGCTGCGGCCCGGGCCGACATCGTGTCGCTGGCCAAGGACGCGATGACGCCGCGCGCCGAGATCGCTCAGCTGGTCAAGGACCTGCGCGAGCTGGCTGGATCGCGGGCGGACGACATCGAGTTGGCGATGAACCTGTTCGCGGCTGGGACGCGCGAACTGCCGCCGTTCACCCAGCGCGCGGCCGGAGTGACGCCCGAGGAGCTCGAGGCGAGCGACTCCCTGATGCTGCTCCGCGGCACCACGCAGGAGATGGCCGACGAACTCCAACGCCGCCGCGACGACTTCGGCGTCTCCTACATCAGCGTCAACGCCCTCTTCCTCGAAGACCTCGCACCGGTCGTGGAGATGCTGAACGGGAAATAACACGGCACTGCCCGCCGGCTGTGGCTCGGCGGGCAGTGCTTGGAGGGCGGGAAGGTGGCTCAGTGGTCGGACGGGCGGCTCTCGACTGCCTGTGGCACGCCTGCTTCTGGTACGTCGCCGGCGTGGGTGTCGCCCGCGGCGAAGGCGGCCTCGTCAAAGGGATCCTCACCGGCGAAGACCTGATCGGCCTGTTCCTTGTTGAACTCGCCGACCCAGTGACCGACCAGGACGGTGGCAACCGCGTTACCGGCGAAGTTCGTCAGCGCCCGGGCCTCGGACATGAACCGGTCGATGCCGACGATCAGGCCGACGCCGTCGACCAGGTCCGGTCGGTGCGACTGGAGACCACCGGCCAGCGTGGCCAGGCCCGCGCCGGTGACCCCGGCGGCGCCCTTCGAGGCCACGATCATGAACAGCAGCAGGGAGATCTGCTGACCGATCGAGAACGGCTGATCCATCGCCTCGGCGATGAACAGTGACGCCATGGTCAGGTAGATAGCCGTCCCGTCCAGATTGAACGAGTAGCCGGTCGGGACGGTGATACCGACCACGGACTTGCCGACGCCGAGGTGTTCCATCTTCCCGATCAGCCGGGGCAGGGCGGTCTCCGACGACGAGCTGGACACGATCAGCAGGAACTCCCGGCCGAGATAGCGCAGCAGCTGGAAGATCGACATCCCGGTGACCACGCGAAGAATGGTGCCGAGGACAACTATCACGAAGATCAGGCAGGTGATGTAGAAGGCGAGCATGATCTTGCCGAGGCTGACCAGCGCGTCCCAGCCGGTCGCTCCGACCACGGTGGCGATCGCACCGAACGCACCGACCGGCGCCACCCACATCACCATCGACAGGATCTTGAAGACCAGCCGCTGGATGTGACCGATGCCGACCAGGACCGGCTGACCCTTCGAACCCATCGCCTGCAAGGCGAACCCGACCAGCAGCGCGACCAGGACGGTCTGCAACACCTCACCCTCGGTCAGCGAGGACAGCAGCGACTTCGGGATGATGCCGAGGATGAAGTCCGTCGTACTCTCGTGCGCACCCTCGGCCTGCTTCTGGCCGGCGTCGCGGAGCTTGTCGGTCAGGTTCAGGCCCGCGCCGGGCTGGACCAGGTTGCCGACCACCAGGCCGATCGCGAGGGCGACCGTCGACATCACCAGGAAGTAGACGAGCGCCAGACCGCCGACCTTGCCGACACTGGCGGCTTGGCGGACCGAGCCGATGCCGAGCACCAGGGTGCAGAAGATGATCGGGCTGATCAGCATCTTGATCAGGTTCACGAACCCGGTACCGAGCGGTTTCAGCTCGACCGCGAAGTCCGGGAACAGGAACCCGACACCGATGCCGAGCAGTACGGCGACGATGACGGCGATGTAGAGGAAGTGGGTCCGGTCGTTGCGGACCGGGGTCGGTCGGGGTTCGGTTGTGCTCGACATGGTGGGACTCCCTGTCAGCCGGGCGGGCGGCTCCGTTCGGGGGTGGGCCTTGGGTAACTGTGACGTGACGCACAGGAGAAGTGCGCATTTCGTTCATATCGTTCTCGGTGCAGACTGTGCGCATGACGCACCGGCCATGGGAGCTGCGCCGCCAGGTCCTCTGGCTGCAGACGATCACGGTCTCGGTGCTGATCCTGATGGTCTGTACCACTCTGGTCAGCCGGTCCCGGGCCCAGGCCGAGCGGGACGCCGCTGCCACCGGACTTCCGGTGCCTGGGTGGTGGGAGCTGATCCGGCTCGACCTCCGCTCGATGCTCGGCATCGCCAGCCTGATGCTCGGCGTCGCGATCGCCGGTAACGCGCTCGTCTCCTGGCGGGTCCGGCAGGCCACCCGCGGGATGGGTACCCAGTCGTTGGCCCGGATGCTCGACTTCTACGAAGGTGTCCTGCACGCCGCGCGGGAAGGCCTGATCCTGTTGGACGCGGACGGCCGCGTGCAGCTCGCGAACGACGAGGCACTGCAGTTGCTCGGTCTGCGTGAGGTGGTCCCCGGGACACCGATCGACGAGCTGCACCTCGGGTCGACGCTTGCGGAGTTGTTGCAGGCAGGGAGAACGGCGTACGACGAACTGCATCTCGGCGCGCAGGGGGTTGTGGTCGTGAACCAGCAGCCGGCGCGGTCCGGGTGGATCGTGACGCTGCGGGACCACACCCAGCTGCAGCGGTTGCTTGGCGAACTGGACGCCGTACGTAGTCTGGCCGAGTCGCTGCAGGCGCAGAACCATGAGGCGTCCAATCGCCTGCACACGGTTGTGAGTCTGATCGAGATCGGTCGGCCGGAGCGGGCGCGGGAGTTCGCGGTGTCGGAGTTGCAGTTCGCGCAGGCGATGACCGATCGAGTGGTCGGGACGGTCGGGGATCCAGTACTCGCATCGTTGCTGTTGGCAAAGCTTTCGCAGGCGCAGGAGCGGGGCGTCGTGCTGACACTGGAGCTTGGCCAGGAGGCCTTGAATACAAGGCTTTCGGCGCAGGACGTCGTGACGGTTGTCGGCAACCTGCTCGACAATGCGATCGAGGCGGCGCGGGGCGGATCGGCACCCCGGCGGGTTGAGCTGCGGGCTGCTACTACGCCGGATGCGATTGATCTGATCGTGACGAACACGGGTGCTGAGCTGGGAGCGGCTGAGTTGGCGCACATGTTCGACCGCGGCTGGAGTACGAAGGCTGAGCCGGGGCATGGACTTGGGCTCGTGCTCGTGCGGAGCACGGTTGAGCGGTGGCAAGGGACGTTGATGGTCGATCCGGATTCCGAGCTGGACGACGTACCGGCGTTGACCGTCCGGGTCCGGCTGCCGCGAGCGGTGAGCGCCAGTGCCTGATCTGCGCGTGCTCGTCGTCGAGGACGACCCAGTCGCCGCGGAGGCGCATCGCACGTACGTCGAACGTTTGCCAGGCTTCACGTGTCTCGGTGTGGCGGGTACGGCGGCTCGCGCGTTGCAGGTGCTCGCCCGCGGGGAGGTGGACGTCGTACTGCTGGATATGCATCTGCCGGATGGGCACGGGCTTGATGTGGTGCGACGGATGCGGGCCTTGGGCAACCAGACTGATGTGGTCGCGGTGACGTCGGCCCGGGAGGTCGCGGCGGTGCAGGCAGCGGCGCGGATTGGGGTTGTCCAGTATGTCCTGAAACCCTTCGCGTTCGAGACGTTGCGGGACCGATTGACGGCGTACGCACGGCAACGGCGGGCAGCCTCGTTGGGTGAGGTCGTTGCGGATCAGGACGAGGTCGATCGATTGTTGCATCCGGCAACCGTCTCGTCGGTGCCCAAGGGATTGGCCGGATCCGTCCTCGACCGCGTCGTACAACTCCTCGGCGACCGCGAGGGCTGGACGGCCGAAGAGGTCGCTACGTCGTTGGGCACATCGCGGATCACAGCGCGCCGTTACCTGGAACATCTGGCCGACCAAGGCCAAGCCCTACGCACCCAGCGCTACGACGGCCGCAGCGGCCGCCCGAAAGTCGAGTACTCCTGGGTTGCGGAGAGTTAGGCCCGCACGAGCGTTGCCCACAGGTGGGGCTGGAGCGGCTGGCCCTCGGCGGCCATGTCGTAGGCCCAGAGGAGCTCGCCGTTGACGAGGCCGTAGAGGCGGTGGCCGGCGGTGACTTCCTTGGCGCTGACGGTGCGGGCGACCACGTCGGTCTGGAGCTCGATCTTCGCGCCGTCGATCTCGCCGTACCAGATCTCGGCGAAGCCGGTCGGGTGGGCGAGGATGACCTCGACCTTGTTGTCGGGCCGCGGGCGCCAGAAGCCGGTCTCGACCGCGAGCGGGCGCTCCTTCGTGCCGTCCTCGCCGACCACGAAGGTCTGGCTGACGTAGTGCAGGTACGGCTTGCCGTTGTGGCTGAAGTCGATCTGCTGACCGAACTCGAACTTCTCGATCGTCGGGTAGTCCCCGTGACCGCGGCCCTCCCAACGACCGAGCAGCCACGCGAGCGGCATCAGGTCGGGGTGCAGGTCCTGCGGGATCTCGAACGCCATCTCGATCACTCAGCTCGCACTGCGGCCGCGGTACAGCCGGTAGACGACGAACGCCGAGAACCAGCCCATGAACACACAGACCAGGACCAGCAGCGTGGTGAAGATGACGTGCAGCACGCTCGTCAGTCTAGAGGACGGTCGCAGGGGTTTCGGCTACCGTGGCGTGATGTCCCGCACGCTGGTGATCAAACTGACCGCAGGCGCCGACGAACCCGAGCGCGCCAACCAGGCTTTCACCGTCGCCGCCACCGCGGTCGCCGCGGGTGCTTCGGTCTCCCTCTGGCTGACCGGTGAGGCAGTGTGGTTCGCCGTACCCGGTCGGGCCGAGGCCTTCGAACTGCCGCATGCGGCGCCGCTTGCAGACCTCGTGGGCGCGATCCTGGAGGGTGGTCAGCTGACGGTCTGCACGCAGTGCGCCAAGCGCCGCGACCTGGCCGAGGCCGACATCCTGCCTGGCACCCGCATCGCGGGCGCGCCTGCGTTCACCGAGGAGATCCTGGCCGACAACGCCCAGGCGATCGTGTACTGACCGCCTGGGCGCCCCGGCTACTTCTCCCGGCTCATCCCGGGGCCGCCGCTTTCCTGGCCACCCCTGCCACCCGGCGTCTGCTGCTGTTGCTGGCGTTGCAGGTGGGTGCGCGACCCGTCCTGTGCGGCGCCGCCGCTGCCCACTCCTGCGGGCTCCGGCGCCCGGACCGAGTTCATCGGTTCAACTCCGGCGCCGACTTGGTGCTGCAGGTGCTCCGCGGCCTCGGGCGAGATCTCCTTGGGCTGCCCGCTGGTCCGGTTCTGACCTTGCTGGCCGTTGGCCTGCGCGCTCCTCGCCTCGGCAATCGCCGAATCCTCCGCCGGCGGACCCACCGTCACGGCCTGCAGTTGACCATCCCGACTCCCGGCCGCCTCAGCAGCCGGCTCCTCGCGCGGCGCTTCCGGGCCGTCCGGCTGAATCACGCCGTCGGTCATCGTCGCGCCCTGCTCGAACTCCTGCCCCTGCAAGTCCGCCCCAACAGCCGGCAGGTCCTGCCCCTGCGCGTCAGCTTCAGCAGCCGGCGAGTCCAGATCCGCGGAATCCGCCTCCGGCGAGTCCAGATCCTGGGAGTCCGCCTCCGCCGGGTCCTGACCCAACGCATCGGCCTCAGCCGCCGCCGACTCCTGCTGAAGGTCTCCACCGGGTCCATCCACCTCAGCCGCCGGTGAATCCTGCTGGAGGTCTGCACCGGGTGCATCCGCCTCAGCGGCCGGTGAATCCAGCGCCGGATCACGCGGAGCCTCCGCGCCAACAGGCTCGATGACGCCGTTCTCGTTCATGGCGGACTCTTGCTGGAAGTCCTGCTCAGGCTCGGCGGCACCCGCTTCGGCGACCGGCGACTCCTGCTGGACGTCCCCACCAAGCGCATCGGCTTCGGCGGCCGGCGAATCCAGCGCCGGATCACGCGGAGCCTCAGCGCCAACAGGCTCGATGACGCCGTTCTCGTTCATTGCGGACTCCTGCTGGAAGTCCTCACCCCGCGCGTCCACCTCAGCAGCCGCCGGATCCTGACCCAGCGCATCCGCCTCAGCAGCCGTCTCCTGGTCGCGAAGGGCGTCAGCCTGCTGGTCTTCGGCGATCTCGTCGGCTACCTCATCGGCGACAATTGCGGTCCCGGCTGCGGCCGCCACCTCCGGACCGACGCCTTGCCCCTGCTGCTCGGCGCGCTGGGCATCCTCGCGCTCCTTCTGCTTGCGATTCGCCTCCGCCTGGAGCTCGGCCTCAGCCTGCCGTTCGCGAGCCTCGACCGCGTCGTCCTGGCCGTCGTTGTCCAGATCGTGCGCGTCTGCGTTCTCGGCGGCGACCCGATCACGTTCCTCGATCGAGTCGTCGCGGTTGTTGTGATTGACATCGTTGGGGTCCACGCCGAGCTCGTCCCGGAGGCGGGCGTTCTCCGCCTGCCGGTCCGCGACTTCCTGACGCAGCTGTTCGATCCGCTGCTGAGCGGCGCGCTCGATCTGGGCGGACCGCTCACGTGGATCCGGCTCCGCCTCCCGCATCCGTCGGTCGAGCTCCGGGTCTGCCTGCTGGATGTTGTTGAACTCCTCGAGCATCCGGCGGACGAGCTGCGCGTTACTGACCGCCGCATTGCCGTTCCTCGCGCCACGCTGCATCAGACGTCGCGACACGTTGATCAGCCAACGTGCTTTGCTGAACAGCTCTTCCAGCAACTCGTCTTCGAGTGCCATCAAGCCACCTCGCTCGCATAGACGGAATACCCGAAGCCGGCCTGTTCGATCTCCGGCCCGGGTTGAGTCGCATACAGGTGATACTCGGCGCCCGGCCGTAGCCAGACAGCCAGGTGACGCCGGCGCCCGCGCCATTCCAGCGGAACCCGCGGATCCGAGCCCGGACCGACGAAGACCGGCGCACCCCAGAACTTCCGGGCCAGCTGCAACTGCTCCGGCCAGTGCTCGTCCAGGCCCTCTTCAGCCTGGGCCACCTCGGACGGCGCGATCTCGTACGCCGACCACCCACTGCGCGGGCTCTCCGGCAGCACGGCGTCCGGCAGCACCAGCATCACGGTCTCGCGCGGGGTGACGAGGCCCCAGGTATAGCGGCTGGGATCGATGTTGCCGGGCGCCCACGGCTGCCATCCGGTCACGGTCGTGACCCGGGACACCAGCGCCCGGATCGCTTCCAGCCCGGTCGCCGGCGGTCCCCAGATCGAGGTCCAGTCGGAGACGTCGGCCAGGTCCGCCATCGCGCGCTCGTCATCGTCGGACGACCGCTCCTGCGTTTTCACCCGGCACGCTCCTCTCCTCAGTCCGCCCAGCCTAATCCCCCACCGGTTCCACCACCGCTGGAATGACGCGCGCCTGTGGATAACGGATCCCTCCGGTACGCCGTTCGCGAGCAGTAACCGGTGAACGGCGTACCAACGGCGCCAGCTGGGTTGTAGTGGAAACATGCTGCGTTCGATTGCACAGCGGGTCCCGCCGCCGCCGACCGAGAAGTCGTTCCGGTCGCCGCTGCACCATCCGCGGGTCGCGACGGTGATCGGACGCTGGCTCGCTCTCGCAGTGGTGATCTGCTTCCTGACCGGCCTGTTCAGCCACCTCCAGCAGGCCACCCCGGGCTGGCTGGTCATCCCGAGCCGGCCGGCTTCGCTGTACCGCGTGACTCAGGGGCTGCACGTGCTCAGCGGCACGATCGCCGTACCGTTGCTGCTGGCAAAATTGTGGACGGTCTATCCCAAGCTGTTCGCCAAGCCACCGTGGCCGCCGAGCCGGGAGGCGCTCGCCACCATCCTCGAGCGGCTCTCGATCCTCGTGCTCGTCTCGGCGATGGCGCTCGAGCTGTTCACCGGGTTCCTCAACACCGTGCAGTGGTATCCGTGGCCGTTCCCGTTCAAGCAGACCCACTACGCGCTGGCCTGGATCATCATCGGCGCACTGTGCGTCCACCTCGCGGTCAAACTCCCGCTGATCCTGGCCCACTGGCGACGTACGCCGTCCGACCGCTCGCAGGCCGCCGGCTCATTGCCGCCGGCAATCACTGGACTCACCCGGCGCGGCCTGTTCAGGACGGTGGCCGGCGCCGCGACCCTGGTCGGGATCACGTCGGTCGGCCAGTCGGTGCCCGCACTCGGCCCGGTCGCCGTCCTCGCGCCGCGGAAGCCGAACGTCGGCCCGCAAGGCCTGCCGATCAACCGTACGGCGAAAGACGCCGGCGTCACCGGGATAGACGCGGACTGGCGCTTCACGATCAAGGGCCCACAGCAACTGTCGTACTCACTGGACGAGCTGCGGCAACTTCCGCAGAGCCGCTCCGAACTGCCGATCGCCTGCGTCGAGGGGTGGAGTCAGGGCGCTCGGTGGGAAGGCGTCCGGATCCGCGACCTGCTGCGGCTCTGTGGTGCGACGAAGGACTCCAGCGTGCGGGTCGTCTCGATGGAGAAGGGTGGTTTCTACGCCACGAGTGAGCTTCCGCCGGAGTTCGCCCATGATCCGCTCACGCTGCTGGCTCTGCGGCTGAACGGCGACGAACTGGCCCTCGACCACGGCTTCCCGGCCCGCATCATCGCGCCCAACCGGCCCGGCGTACTGCAGACCAAATGGGTCCATCGGCTGGAGGTCATCTCGTGAAGGCACGGATTGCCCTCGGCGCGGTCGGCGTAGGCCTCGGACTCTGGGGATTGTGGCTGCTGGTCGACGCCCTGGAGGTGCCGGCGTTGATCCGGTTGCCGATCTGGCTCGGTGGTGCGGTGCTGGCGGACGACTTCTTCCTCGTCCCGCTGACGGTCAGCATCGGGTGGCTGGTCACGCGCTGGTCGATCGGTCCCGACCGGCACCGGACGGTCGGCGCCGTACGGACGACCTTGTTGTACGTCGGTCTCACCACGCTGATCGCGATCCCGCTGCTCCTGCGGCAGGGCAAGGGGGTCAACCCGACCGTCCTGCCGCGGGACTACCTCCACGACTGGTTATTGCTTGAGGCAACGATCGTCGTGGTCGGTGCGGTGGTGTTCTTCGTTCAGCGGTCGCGTTTCACGTTCAGGAGGTCGCGGGCCTCGTCCGGGGACATCGGCGGGCGCTGAACCAGCGTCGCGAGGGTGGCGGCGCGCTCGACCAGTTCGGCGTTGTGGGTGACCGGGTGACCCTTCGCGAGGGTGAGCGTGTCCTCCATCCCGACGCGCAGATTTCCGCCCTTGGAGAGTGCGGCCAGCGCGACCGGGAGCGCCGTACGCCCGATGCCTGTTGCGGACCACGAGGTCACGGCGTCGGGCAGGGCGTTGACGGCTGCGACGAGGGCGTCCGCCGTACCGGGCATGCCGCCGGGGACGCCCATGACCAGGTCACAGTGGACGCGTCCGCCGTACGGGAGGCCGAACTTGTCGAGCAGGCGGTGCAGCGCCGCCACGTGGCCGAGGTCGAACAGCTCGAACTCCGGCACGATCTCGCGCTCCTGCGTGAGCTGGTAGAGCTGAGTGACGAACGGCCACGGGTTCATGAAGACGTCGTCGCCGAAGTTGACCGTGCCCATCGTGAGTGAGCAGGAGTCGGGGGCGGCGTCGAGGACGCGGAGGCGGTGGTCGTACGGGTCGGTCACGGCGCCGCCGGTGGACAGCTGCACGATCAGCGCGGTGTTGGACCGGATCGCGGCGACCGTGTCGGTCAGGCGACCGAGGTCGAGCGTCGGCTGGTGCTCGCCGTCGCGGATGTGGATGTGGATCATCGCGGCCCCCGCGGCCTCGCAGCGCTTCGCGGTCTCGACCAGCTCCTCGAGCGTGGTCGGCAGCGCCGGACAGTCCGCCTTCGCGGTCTCGGCACCGGTGGGGGCAACAGTGATCAGAGTCGACGCCATGGACGAATCCTGCCAGATCATGGTCCCGGACGAGATATTTGCCGGTCGCCGGGTCCGATCACCGGACGATCTCCGGCGCGGCAGGATGTCACCATGAGAGCCGTCGTACAGCGAGTCAGCCAGGCATCGGTCACCGTCGAGGGCGAGGTGGTCGGTGCGATCGACGGTCCCGGCCTGCTCGTCCTCCTCGGCGTGACCCACGACGAC
Source organism: Kribbella sp. NPDC051952 (assembly GCF_040680855.1). Lineage (NCBI taxonomy): Bacteria > Bacillati > Actinomycetota > Actinomycetes > Propionibacteriales > Kribbellaceae > Kribbella > Kribbella sp. NPDC051952. The sequence continues at coordinate 165,522 of NZ_JBFAXQ010000012.1, read as the reverse complement.
ACCCCCGAGAAGGCCGCCGCCCTCGCCGCGAAGATCTGGACCCTGCGCATCCTCCACGACGAACGCTCCGCCGCCGACGAACAGGCCCCGATCCTCGCGATCAGCCAGTTCACCCTGTACGCCGACACCCGCAAAGGCCGCCGCCCCTCCTGGAACGCCGCCGCCCCCGCCCCCATCTCCGAACCCCTCTACAACTCTTTCTGCACCGCCCTGGAATCCCAAGGCGCCAAGGTCGCCCGAGGCATCTTCGGCGCCCACATGAACGTCACCCTCACCAACGACGGCCCAGTCACCCTGATCCTCGACGCCTGACCGGGGGTGCGGACCTCCCGCACTCACCAAGCCGGCTCAGCAGGCCCGCCACCCGCCTGGACTGCGCCCTGGACGGCAGCCGCCGGGCACTTACTGAGTGCGGCACGTCCACCCCCAACAAGAACCAGCCCCCGGATCCGCTTGGGATCCGGGGGCTGGGGTGTTTCAGATCTGGGTCGGTGAGGTTCGACTCAGAGGGGTGTTGCTGGTGTCAGCTGACGACGCCGGCGGCCGAGTGGCCGACGATGACCTTGGTGTTCAGGCTGTAGACGTCGATCACGAGCGCGTTCACCGAGATGTAGCGCTTCTGCCGCAGGACCTGGTTGAAGGTCAGACGGGCGATGCCCGGGATCTCGAGCGTCTTGTTCTCGCCGACCGCGACCGGGTAGGTCTTGTTGCCGACCTTGATCGAGGCGATGCTCGAGGACGAGCTCACGCCGCCCTTGCCGTCCTTGGTCTTCCACGCGGAAGCGGAGGACTCGATGGCGCCGATGGACAGGTTGCCCACCTTCACGCCCGCGACGTGCGAGGTGAAGTTGATGTAGGACTTGTTCGCGCCGATGGCGCCGTTCTTGGTGGTGTAGACACCGCCGACGTACGCGACCTTCGGGATGTTCACCTCGCCGACCGCAACCCGGACCGTCTTGCCCTCAGTACCCTGGCAGGTGGTCTGAAGCGACGTCGGGCCGGAGACGACCAGCTTGTCGGCGTTGGCCTTGGTGCCGTACGCGTCACCGATCACCAGCGCGGTGGCCGGCTTGGAGATCTCCGCGCGGGTCTTCAGCACCGCGACGTCGACGCCCTCGGGAATGTAGGCGTTCTTCACGTTGGCGTGAATCACGACCGCCTGCGCGTACGAGTAGATGCCGGAGCTGGTCTTCACGCCACCGACACGGTTCAGCACGATGTAGCCGAGGCCCGGAACGGCGACCTTGGTGTTCCACTTCGGCTTGATCAGCGACGGCACCGAGATGGCGCCGATCTTGACGCCGGCGAACGTGGTGTTGCCGGTGTAGGACAGCTTGCCCTTGTAGTACTTCGCCGTGGTGGTGGTCTTCACACCGGTCAGCGTGAGCAGGTTGCCGACCTTGATGTCGACGGCGGACGCGTTGCTGGTGACGCCGGTGCCGCTCTTGTTGTTGAACGCATGCGTGTCGGTCCGCACGGTGCGGGCGATCGCCTGGTTGTTCACGTTCGCGGTTGCGACGTCGTTCTTGTCGGCCTTGGTCGAGTCCGTGGTGCAGCCGAACTTGCTCATGACCTGCGGGCCGCTGTTCGCCAGGCCCGTCTCAACGTCGGTTCCGTACGAGTAACCGCTGTAGCCGAAGACCGGCGAGGCGGACGCAGAACCCGAAGTCAGCGCGATCGTAGAAGCCACGCCGACAACCGCCGCAACTCCGACGGCAGCGAGCTTCTTGTATCCGATGCGGGGTCGCATTGACCCCTCCTCCCTGAGTGATGACGTGACCCGCGTCGCGGGTCAGGACACAGACACAACTCAGGCGGTTGCGGTAGGTAACGAGAAGAATGCACTCCGAGACAGAACCGTTACATTGTTGCTCGATCCCCGGGATTCCGGCGTACACCCGTAACTCGGATGCGATGACCCGAAAACCCTGCCCGGTCAGCGATTCCGGGCATGCCAAAGGGCCCGGACGCGCAAGGTCCGGGCCCCTGGGGTCTTGCTTCAGGGTGGGCCGCCCCGGGTAGGGACGACACCATCAGTAACGAACGACGAGTCAGACGGTGACGGCCACTTCGGCAACTTCGCCGTACTGGGCAACGACCTGACGGTCGACCGGGTCGGCCTTCGGCGCCAGCGTGCGCAGCGTCCAGCTGCCCGGCGCCGCGAAGAACCGGAAGTGCCCGGTCGCCGACGTCGGCACCTCGGCGGTGAACTCACCGGTCGAGTCCAGCAGCCGCACGTACGCGCCGCCGACCGGCTCCTCGCCGCGCAGCACCTGGCCCTGGATCACGGCTTCCTTGTCGACGTCGACACCCTTGAGGTCGAGGCCGCCCTGCTTGGCTCCGCACATGGTTCAGGCCTTCCCGGGCTCGTCGCCGAGGGCAACGGGTACGCCGACCAGCGAACCCCACTCGGTCCACGATCCGTCGTAGTTCTTCACGTTCGCCTGGCCGAGGATCTCGTGCAGCACGAACCAGCTGTGCGCCGAGCGCTCGCCGATCCGGCAGTACGCGATGGTGTCCTTGCCGAAGTCCACGCCGGCGTCGGCGTACAGCGTCTTCAGTTCGTCGTCGGCGCGGAAGGTGCCGTCGTCGTTGGCCGCCTTGCTCCACGGGATGCTGACGGCGGTCGGGATGTGACCCGCACGCTGCGCCTGCTCCTGCGGGAGGTGGGCCGGGGCGAGCAGCCGGCCGGCGTACTCGTCGGGGCTGCGTACGTCGACCAGGTTCTTCACGCCGATGGCCTCGTTGACCTCGTCGCGGAAGGCGCGGATCTCCAGGTTCGGCTCCTTCGCCTGGTACTCGGTCGCCTCGCGCTTGACCACCTCGTCGGTGAGCTCGCGGCTGTCCAGCTCCCAGCGCTTGCGGCCGCCGTCGAGCAGGCGGACGTCACCGTGGCCGTAGAGCTTGAAGTACCAGTACGCGTACGCCGCGAACCAGTTGTTGTTGCCGCCGTACAGCACGACCGTGTCGTCGTTCTTCACGCCACGCTCGGACAGCAGCGCACTGAACTGCTCCTGGTTGACGAAGTCGCGCCGGACCGCGTCCTGCAGGTCGTCCTTCCAGTCCAGCTTGATCGCACCGGCGATGTGGCCGGCGTCGTACGCCGAGACGTCTTCGTCGACCTCGATCAGGACGACACCGGCGTCGTTCTTGTGCTCCTCGACCCAGTCGGCCGAGACGAGCGCGGATTCCCTGCTCATGTGTGCTGCCTCTCAGTTGGTAGCTGCGTGGGTGTCACGCGATGGCGTACGGATGCGGTGGATCAGCAGATAGGCCTCGCAACCGAGGCAGAGCCCGACGGCCGCGTTCACGAATGCCGCGACCAGGGCGAATCCGGTGGCGACCACGCCCAGGACGGTCGCGTCGGCCAGGTACCCGATCAGGCCGATGACTGCGAAGACCAGGCCGACCAGCTGCGCGAACCGCGGTGGGGCCGCGTCCTCGAGCTCCTTGGGCGGACCCAGCCGGGGCCGGATCAGCCGCTTGAACAACTGCCCGTACGGCGATGCCTGGACGCCGAACGCGACCGAGATCGCGAACACCACGGCTTGCACCGCGAGCGGCCAGGGATTGTTCAGTACGAGCGTCAACGCCAGGACGACCGTGGTAACCGCGGCGGCGAATCGAAGTCCGCGCGGATCGACCTTCTTCGCCGTCTGTTGTTCGGACATGACGACTCCCGGAGGAGAGGAGTTCGAGCCGGACCCGCCCGGGTCTGCGGGGAGACGACGTACGCGAAACCGTGCTCAGCGACCGGTTTCGCAGCGCTCGGGACGCCGCCTGGTCAGCGGCGTCGACACAGCGACGAGCGCATCCGGCAGTTGTCCACTGCCCTGCGCTTGGTCAGCCACGTCGTGTAAGCCACGCATCGAGAGTACGGAAACCCGGCCCCGCTGCCAGCCGTGGTCCCATTTACTGAGACAACTGATCAGATTGCGGACAGTTAGGAGACCCGGACCACGTTCGTGCCGGCCACCTTGTCGTGCAGGGCCTGCTTCTTGTCGTCCCAGAGCGGCCAGAGGTAGTTGATCAGAGCAAGGAAGCCGAAGAGCGTCCCGACCAGTGGGATCGACCCCAGCAGGCCGAGCGCGATCTCGAAGCCGTACCGCTTGGCCACCGCCGACCCGGGCGGGTTGCCCGGCACGTCCCGCAGCCGGACCTTGATCCCGAGCGCCATCTTCCCCAGGGTCGCGCCCTTCTTGGTCAGGAAGAGGTACTCGTACACGAACGACACCAGCATCCCGAGCAGGATGGCCGGGATCATCCACTTGTAGGCCTCGGACGGCAGCTCGAACGTGCTCGGCGGCTGCTCACCGGCACTCGCGCGGTCCATCGTGTCCCGCATGTAGTCCCAGATCACCTGGAAGTACTGGTAGTAGAAGTAGCCGGTGAGCGGCAGGCCGATGATGCCCACGATGATCGAGTCGAGCACGCGGGCCCAGACCCGGCGCCACCAGCCCGACAGCGGCTGGCCGTCCGGGGTGGTGTGCACCTTCTGGCCGGGATAGCCGTACCCCTGCGGGGGGTACCCCTGCTGCCCGTGCGGCGGGTAGCCCTGCTGGCTTGGCTGCTGCTGGTAGGGAGCCTGCTGCTGCGGCTGGCCGGTGTATTGGCCGTACTGCGTCGGTCCGGCCCGGCCACCGCCGTACACCTGACCGTGCTGCGCGGTCTGGCCGAACTGGCCCTGGTGCGGCGGTGGGCCCTGCTGGGGGCGGCGCTGATCCGTCCAGGTGCTCCCGTCCCAGTAGCGCTGCTGGGTCCGGTCCTGGGGGTCGTCGTACCAACCAGCTGGAAAGCTCACTGGGAGAGTCTCGCTTACGCACCGGTGCATTCGCCATCCGGTGGCACGTACCGGACGCGTGTCAGTTGGGCTGGCGCTCGATCGCAGTGGCGAGAGCGGCGATCACATCGGGCTTGCGCGGCGCACCGCTGGCCCGCTTCACGATCGCACCGGTGCTGTCGAGCACCAGCGTCGTCGGCGTCCGCAGAATGTCGAGGCGCCGGACCAGCTCCAGATGCGACTCCGCATCGAGCTCCACATGCCGTACGCCGTCAACCATGCCCTCGACCTCGGCCAGCGTCCGCCGAGTGGCACGGCAGGGGGCGCAGAACGCCGACGAGAACTGCAGCAAGGTGGCCCGCTCTCCGAGCTCCGCACCGACCTCGGCCGCCGACACCCGCTCCACGTTCTCGACCTTCCCCCGGAATCGCCCGTCGACCCACGCTTTGAGCGCACTGAGCACCACACCGGCGACTACCGCGCCGATCAGGACCCAGATGCCCAAGCTCACAGTTATCCACAGTACGACCGGGAGTTGACTATTCAACTGCGTGTTTCAGTCCTCGGACGGGAGAATGGGTCCCGTGGAGAGCGGATTGACGGTCCGGACGGGCGTAGTGGTCCCCGAGGCGGAGCTGACCTGGCGGTTCTCGCGGTCCAGCGGGCCGGGCGGGCAGTCCGTCAACACCACGGACAGCCGGGTCGAGCTGAGTTTCGATGTCGCGGGTACGACGGCGTTGAGCGACGTACTGAAGTCCCGGGCGCTCGATCGGCTGCAGTCCAGGCTCGTCGACGGCGTCGTGACGATCGCGGCCTCGGAGTACAAGTCGCAGTGGCGCAATCGGGAGGCGGCCCGGGAGCGGCTGGCCGTACTGCTGCGGGAGGCGATCGCCCCGCCACCCAGGCCGCGCCGGCCGACCAAGCCGAGCAAGGCCTCGGTCCGACGCCGGCTCGACAGCAAGAAGCGCAGGGGCCAGACGAAGCGGCTCCGCGGTCGCCCGGACGACTGAGACGGCCCTCTGGCTGGTTACGCTGACCGGCGTGCAGGAAACGGGGAGTGGGGAGGCTCCGGAGGAACTTCCGGAGTTGCAGCACATCACCGTCCGGGGACGATCCGTTCGCACGTGGGTCATCAGCGCCGCGGCGGTGCTGCTGGCGATCTCGGCCGCGTTCGGCGGGTTGAAGAAGGCTGACGGCGGGACGGCACACGTCGACGCGGGGACGGCGATCGACGCCGGACAGTTCGAGGTCACGGTCCAGCGAGTGATCACGGTGAAGGACCTCAAGCCTTTGTTCACCCCGGATGCCGGCGGCGCGCTGATCGCGGTCGTGACGAAGCTGAAGGTGACCGATGACACCGGTACGACGCCACCGGCGGACCTGATCCGGTTGATCGGCGTACCGGGGATCAAGGACGACGACGCTCCCCTGGGCACCACGAACCTGCGCGACCAGACGATGAGCCCGGTGCTGACACCGGACGCGGGCGAGGACGTCGCGTACGTGTGGAAGTTGCCGAAGGCCACTGACCTGCCGACCGAGGTCAAGCTGACCGTGCAGGGCTACGAGCACCAGGACGAGTCGCTGCTGGACCACCACGAGAAGTGGCTGCCGGACAAGCTCGTCGCCGAGAGCACGGTCAAGGTCAAGGACAACACGAAGTGACCAGGCGCAAGCTGCTGAACATCGCGCTGACACTGGCCGTCCTGGTCGCGATCGTGGGGCTCTACCGGCTCACCCCGACCCAGAAGGACATCCAGGAACCCGTTGCGGTGAAGGGGATTGTCGGTCGCGCGGTGCAGACACCGCGGTTCGATCTGACCATCGAGGGCGTTCGGGTCGGCAAGAAGCTGCGGATTCCGGAGTCGACGCCGGATCGGGACAGCCTGACGGACTTCGTCGTACTCGACGCTGTGGTGAGCGCGACGCGGGAGCCGATCCATCTGGCGAGTGTCCAGATCCGGGCCGCGGACGGCACGACGTACCTGGGTGCCAACCGCAACGGTCTCGACCAGATCGACCTGACCGGGATCCAGCTCTCGCCCGGTATCCCTGTGCACGGGTCCTTCGTGGTCGAGATGCCGGCGGACAAGTTGCCGGGGGCAATCGTGCAGGTGATGGAGAAGGCGGTCCTTAACGATCTCGAACCGCAGGCCACCGTTCCGCTCGGATCTGGTCGTCCTGACGTCCAGGACGTAGTGGCCCTGACTCCGGCGAGTGACTCATGACCGGCGCTCGGCGGGCTCGGCGGGGATGGTTCGGGAAGAACGCGGCGGCGTTCGCGGTCCTGGTCATCGCGATCCCGTTGGCCGGGTGGTGGACGACGCGCAGCGACTACAAGTCCTGGTACGACGCTGAGCCGCGTGATCCGGTGGTCGTGGCCGCGGGCGAGACGTCGTACGCGGGAGCCACTTGGTATGCGGCGAGCGTCGAGGTGAACCCGACCGGGCCGGCTGACCCACTGCCCAAGGGGACCACGCGGATCCGGGTGTACTTCCGGCTGCAGGTCGACAAGCTGTCTGCGCTCGAGGCCCTGGGCGGGTGCGCGATCCACCTCCGCGCACCGAATGGGCGTACGTGGAACGAGACCGTGGTGGCCGACGACTACCAGGACCGGCCGACCGGCTGCACCGGCGGGTACGACGACAAGCTCTCGTCGTGGCGGGGCGCTACGGCGCAGTACTTCCTGAAGCCGGTCGCCGGGAAGCCGTTCGAGACCGTCGCAATCTTCGTCGTACCGTCGTCGGTCGCATCGACCGTGCAGCCGACGATCACGTGGGCGACGAAGCTCCCTGCGTATCTGGCATTCCCGAGGTAGCGGCGCTCAGGTCGGTGATGCCCTGGTCGCCGGCCGGCTGCTCGTGCAGCGCGCGGGTCGTCGGGGTGAGGTACCCGGCCAGGCCGCCGACCATCCGGTCGTACGCGGCGGCGAGCAGGCTCACCTGGAGCATGATCTTGAGGCCGTCGGTGAGCAGGTCCAGCGGCTCGTCGACGACCAGCCAGAACTGCAGCGAGTGCGGGCCGAGGACCCACAGCTTGAGCGCGATCCACACCCCGCTGGCGGCGAACGTGACGACCGCCCAGGCCAGGAAATAGCCGAGCATCGGCCGCAGCCCGGACCGGACCACCAGTCGGAACGCGTCCACCACCGGCGTCCAGCGGTCCTTCCAGTCCGAGACCACCGAGTTCCCGGCCGCGCGGACGATCCGGGGCGTCTGCTCCCAGCGGCGGGTGATCCGGTCGAACCGCCAGCGTGGCTTCTCGAGTTTCTGGACGGCGCGGCCGTAGATGACCGCGGTCATCGTGATCCACATCAGCGGCAGGACGGCGGCACTCCAGAGATCACCGATGCCGGCGGCAACGAATCCGGTGACTGTGTCCCAGATCTCCCGGACCTGGTTCACGCCGAGCACGTGGTCGAGCACCCAGACGTAGCCGTCGTTCAGCCACAGCCACACCTGCCGTTCCTTCAGCCAGGTCTTCGGCGACGGGACGAACGAGGTCGCCTGGTACGCGACCACGAAGATCCACAGGGCTTCCAGGTAGGTGACGAAGAGCTTGCGGACCGGGCCTTCTTTGTCCTTCTTCCACTTCTTGAAGGCGAGCCGGAGCAGGTACGCCGTGACGCCGAGGCCGATGAACAACCAGGTGGAGAGTGACTGCAGTCCCCCGGACTGTTGCGGCACCGTGCCGCCGGTCAGGATCGTCGCCGCGGTGTCGTTCACCTTGTGGACGGCTAGTTGGTACTCGTAGTCGAGGGCCTCGTTCTGGAGGAACTTGTAGGCGGCGTAGAACGCCAGGAACGGCAGCAGCGCGGCGGCGAGCGCGTCCAGCGGGCGGTGTTCCTTACCGGGCTCCATGCCGCCCGGGGCGAGCATGCCTTCGGTGACTGCGCGCCGGTGGAACGGGAGCTCGCCTCTGAGGACCAGGAACATCGTCACGTACATAGCCAGCGAAACCACCACGAGCAGCGCCAGTACGGCGATCCCGGCCGCCTCAGCCTTGGCCCCCGCCTGCACCGCTACCCACTGCAGCCCCCGATGCGCCAACTGCGCAACCAAGAACACCGCCAACAACCGCGGCCAGGCCCGCCCGAACAATCCCCCCGCACGCCCCACCGTAGTGAGCAACGTCCCCGATTCCATCCCCACCCCGCGAATCTACCCCGCCCCCGGTCCGTCCCCACCCAAACCAACCCCTACCCCCACCCACCTCCCACCCCGCAACCACAGCTCGTCTTTGTAGGCGGTGCACGCGAAACAACCGCTGGGCCGGGGGCTCAGCGGTTGTTGTTCGGGTGAATCAGGCTTTTGCTTCTGCGGGTTCTCGGGTTGGGGTTGGGGGGATGACGAAGCGGTAGCCGACGTTGCGGACTGTGCCGATCAGGGACTCGTGCTCGGGACCGAGCTTCGCGCGCAATCGTCGTACGTGCACATCGACCGTCCGGGTCCCACCGAAGTAGTCGTACCCCCACACCTCCTGCAGCAACTGCTCCCGGGTGAACACCCGCCCCGGATGCTGCGCGAGGAACTTGAACAGCTCGAACTCCTTGTAGGTCAGATCGAGCGCCCGCCCATTGAGCTTCGCCGTGTACGACGCCTCATCGATCACGACATCACCACTGCGGATCAGCGAGGAGTCGGGCTCCTCGTTCCGCACCGCGGCAAGCCGGCCGATGACCAACCGCAGCCGCGCCTCGATCTCCGCCGGCCCAGCCGTGTCGAGCAGTACGTCGTCCGCACCCCAGTCGGCGTTCACCGCGGTCAGACCACCCTCGGTGACGACCAGGATCAGCGGTACGTCGATCCCCGTCGTACGGATCAGGCGGGACACGCCACGCACCGCGACCAGGTCACGACGGGCGTCCAGGAGGACAGCGTCCGCATCAGGAGCGTCGACCAGAGCAGCGACCTCGGCGGGCAGGATCCGGATCTGGTGCGGCAGCAGGGCGAGCGACGGCAGCACCTCGGTGGAGGCCTGCAGCGCATTCGTCAGCAGAAGCAACGTGCTCACGCTGTCTCCTTATGCTGATCATCGGACCCCTGGTCAGCGATCCGGTCCTTGTGCACGTCAGGCCCCGACGGCGTCATTGCCGGGGGCCCGAGAGACACTGGATAGCAACAGCAAGCTGACATAATAGCGGAAGACTTAACCGATTAGTGAGGCCTCCGACCACATGCCGGAAGTGACGATCAGGTACTTCGCCGCCGCGCGCTCGGCCGCCGGACAGTCCAGCGCGACCGCCGAAGCGACCTCGATCCGCGAGCTGGTGGGCGTCGTCTCGGCCGACCGGCCGGAGCTGGCCCGGGTCCTCTCGATCTGCACATTCCTGCTGAACGGCGAGCGCGCGGACCCCGCGACAGTGCTCCACTCCGGCGCCCAGGTCGACGCCCTACCCCCGTTCGCCGGCGGCTGATCTCCCGCTAATACAGCGGCTGATCTCCGCTTACGCGTCGGCTGATCTCCCATTAGAGGAAGAACTTCAGCAGCACGAAGGCGAGCGCCGCGGCCGTGGTCAGCGCGGCCGGCCCGGACCCGAACCCGCGCCGGAACGCCGTGACGAACACCGCCACCGTCAGCGGCACCAGCATCACCAGCAGCGTGACTCCGGCCGCGTGGACACCGACATGGGCCTGCGCCGTCAGGACCAGCCCGACGATGAAAGCAAACGTCAGCCCGAGCCAGGTGCTGAGCTGGAGAGGTCCGTCATCACTGCGATGCCCGCGATGCGACCTACGAGCCGCTCGGCGATGCGAAGTCGGAGCAACGTGCGCCATCGGTCACCTTCCGTGAAAGACCGAACACGCAAGGTACCACCTTGTTCCCGGAACACGAAAGCCCACTCAGCCAAGCAATGCGACGACCGCCGGGCTGTTGAACAACGGCCCGACGAGCAGCACGCCGGAGTCCCGCTCGTACGGGTCCTCGTCATGCGCATTGCCGATCAAAAGCGAGTGAATACACCGGTACAGCGCCAACTGTTCGGCGTCGTACCCGAGCCGACTGACCATCGCTTCGTCGAACGCCGCCTCGACCTCTCGGACCCGAGGTGACCAGAGCTCGTTCAGGCTGCCCGCCGCGGCAGCGTCGAACGCCGGATCACCAGGCATGGTGAGCATCCCGAAGTCGAGCAGTGTGACCGGTCGAAGCTCTTCGTCGACCAGGATGTTGCCCGCGGTCACGTCACCGTGCACCAGCCGATCGTCGGGCTCCTTGATCGCCGACAACAGGACCAGAAGCTTGGCGATCTTCGCGTCGAAGTCGTCAACCACGCGGCGGAGCCCATCACCGAACCGCTCGACCCTGCGATTCACCAGGCCCGTCAGGGCATAGGTCCACGACACCCCGGCGGGTCTGAACGGCCGCTCCTCGTCCAGAACAGTCATCTGCCGCAGCACCGCCGGCACCTTGACCTGCGCCAGCTCACCGAGGACCTCGACGACGCAGTCGCGCGTACGACCCCACTCCTGCGATCCAAAGGCCGGAGCCGCCGAGTACAGCGGCATCCCGGCAGGTCGGCCTCGACAGTCACCCAGAACTGCCCCGGCCGCCGGAGCTCGAGGATCAACGGAGTGCGATACGGCAACTGGCCATCGATCGCGGCGAACAGTTCACCGAGGCGTCGGAGGTTCTCCTCGCCCGCATGGAACCAGACCTTCGCGATCTTCTCGCCACCTACCCGGAACACGGCGCCCTGCATCCCGAGACCGATCCGCTCGGCATCCGGATAACCCAGCAGCCGGAGGTGTTCGTGCACGACGTCGTCCAACAGCGGCACGGTTCGGAGTCCCATCGACGAGCGGGCAGTCCGGCAACCCTAGACAGTCACGATCGATGGAGCATCACGGTTTCCTGGGGAGCCGGTACGCCGCCGGATGACGGCGTACCGGCTTTGCTCAGGAACCGATGGAGATGCGGTCCGTTGGGACTGGGCTGTAGGGGTCGTGAGCGGTCAGGTACTTGGCGAAAGCGTCGATGTCGAGCCCGCCGAAGAACTTGTTCGTCGCCGTGGTGAAGGCCGGGAAGCCGTCACCACCATCGGAGAGGAAGTTGTTCGTGACGATGCGGTATGACGTCGCGTCCACCAGCGGCTGCCCGCCGATCTTGATCGACCCCGCCACCACCTTCGAACCCGCCGCGGCGGCCGGGTTCCAGGTGTAGGTGATGCCGGCGACCTGGAGCACCTTGTACTTCGCGGCTTCCGGACCGTTCACCCCGGAGAACTGCTGCTCCAGCAGGGCCTTGATCTGCGTCCCGGTCATGTCCATCGAGACCAGGAAGTTGTTGAACGGCTGCACGGTGAACGCCTGCCCGAAGGTGACCTCACCGTTGTTCGACGCGAGGTCGGCCCGGATACCGCCCGGGTTCATGAACGCTGCGACCGGTGTCTTCCCGTCCGTCACGGCAGACGGATCAGCCAGCTGCGCGTCCGCGATCAGGTTGCCCAGCGGCGACTCGAGGGAGTCGTCGTTGGTGCGCACGATCGACGGTGTGGTGATGTGACCGATCACCTTGTTCTCGATCGGGGCCACCAACTGCTTGTACTTGGCGACCAGTTCGCTGGTCTTGCGGTCCTGCGGCACGTCCTGGGTGATGATCTGGTTGTTCGCGATCGTGTTCACCCGGTCGACGTCGTTGGTCGCGTTGTTGATGCTCAACCGAACCTCGGTGACCAGCCGGCCGAACGACGACGCGCTGGTGACGAGCCGCGGCTGCTTGGCGCTGTCCAGCAGGGAGCAGTTGTACGCCTGGTGGGTGTGGCCGGAGATGATCGCGTCGATGTCCGGGGACAGGCCCGCGTTGATGTCGACGACCGGACCGGAGATGCCCGGGCAGCTGTTGTACGCCTTCGGGTCGGCCGGGAAGCCGCCTTCGTGCAGCAGCACGACGATCGAGTTCACGCCCTTCTTCTTCAGGACCGGGACCAGCGCGTTGGCCGTCTCGACCTCGTCCTTGAAGGTCAACCCTTCGACCCCGGACTTGGTCACGATGTTCGGCGTGTTCTCCAGCGTCATGCCGATGAACCCGACCTTGCGGCCGTCGTCGAAGGTCTTGATCGTGTACGGCGCGAACAGCGTCTTCTGCGTGTTCTCGAAGAACACGTTCGCGGAGAGGTACTTGAACTTGGCGCCCTTGAACGGGTGCTTCGCGTCCGGGCAGGAGTTCTGGTTGTTCTGCCCGTCGCCGTCCGGCAGGCAGCCACCGGTCTGCATGCGGAGCAGCTCGTGCCACCCTTCGTCGAACTCGTGGTTGCCCACGGAGGCGGCCTCCAGGCCCATGCCGCTCAGCGCCTCGATCGTCGGCTCGTCGTGGAACGCGGCCGACAGCAGCGGCGAGGCACCGATCAGGTCACCCGCGGCGACCGTGACGGAGTCCTGCCCCTTGGCCGCGGCGGCCGCACGCATGTCCTTCAGGTGGGTCGCGAGGTACGCCGCGCCGCCCGCCGGGATGCCGTTGATGTTGCCGCCCGAACCCGTCGCCGGCTCCAGGTTTCCGTGGAAGTCGTTGATGGCGAGCAACTGGATCTGTGTGTGCGTCGGCTTGGGCTTCGCCGGCGCTGCCTGGGTCACGGTTCCCCCCGTGGCCATGGCGAGCACGGCGGCCGTCCCGGCTGCGACCAGGCCGAGGGCCCGCCGTCCCCCCAACCGCGTCTTCTCTCGTCCTGTCAGGGCCATGTCTACTCCGTCGTCGTGGCGGTCACCGCGGGTAGCGGTCCCGCGAAAAGATCCGCGGTGCCGCGAAAATTACCCGACCCGGCGCGACCTGCAGAAGGACCTGAGCATGAACTGACCCCGACCTTTTACGGTATTCATGTGACTCTCGAAGCCGTACCCTCACCGTTGCCCTCGGCCACCGCCGCCGCCGTCACGGAACTCGCCCGCACCGCAGCACACAGCGACGGCGTGAATCCCCTCTCCGAGCGAACCCTGCTCCACCTCGACGGCGAACACCCCGGCTACGTCCACGTCCTCGCGTACGACGGCGAACCGGGCACGATCGAGCCCTCCGGCCTCCAGAGCGCCCGAAACCTGATCGGGTACGGCGCTCTCGCGCCAGACGGCTCGGCCGAGTTGGTGGTCGCACCGTCGGCCAGACGGCAAGGCACGGGTACGGCGCTCCTCCGCATGCTGCTGGATCACGGTGAGAGCCGGACGCGGGTGTGGGCCCACGGACGGCTACCTGGCTCCGACGAACTGGCTCAGCGACTGGGGCTTGAGGTCACACGGGAGCTTTACTTCCTCCGGCGTACCAGGGCTGCACTTCCGGAGGCGGTGTGGCCCGAGGGGATCGACGTACGGGCGTTTGTGCCTGGGCAGGACGATGCGGCCTGGCTGGAGGTCAACGGGCAGGCGTTTGCTGACCACCCTGAGCAGGGCAACTGGACGGCGGCTGATCTGGCGGAACGGTTGCAGCAGGAGTGGTTCGACCCGAATGGGTTCTTCCTGGCTGTGGATTCGAGCAGCGGAGCAGTGGCCGGGTTCCACTGGACGAAGGTCGAGGACGGTGTCGGGGAGGTCTATGTGGTGGGTGTGTCACCCAAGTACCAGGGCAGCGGATTGGGCAAGGCGCTGACCCTGCAGGGCCTCCATCACCTCCAGGACGAGCGCGACCTGGACACAGTCGTCCTTTATGTGGACGGCACCAACACGGCAGCCCGCCACCTGTACACGACCCTCGGCTTCACCACGGCGGCTCTGGACGTCCAGTACGCACCTGTGAATGACATCACAACGAAATCGTCCGCTCACCCCGCGTCATAATCCCGCTCCCCACCCGTCCCATCATCAACCAGGAGCCGACCGAGCAATCAAACCCCCCAGCCGGCCGGCTCCTGGCCCCAACCACTTATCCACAGCCCGCACATCTGCCCTCCCCGCCCGCTCCCTCCCCCAACTACGATCTGTGTCGACTACGGAGAGGTGACACAGGTGACTAACCGCAACAGGCCAGCCGCCGCCCTACTGACCTGCCTAACCATCACCACAGCCCTAACCGCCTGCACCTCACCCAGCCCCGAGGCCGGCCACCCCAACACCGCACCTCCACCGGCTTCGTCGAGCGCACCTACCAATGCGCCCGCCACCAGCACGCCTACATCGAATTCGATCCCATCGGCACCACCCACCCGGCCTGTCGAAGCAACGGGAGTGACCCTCGCAGCAGCGGAGAAGTTCGTTGCGTACTACGTCTCTCTGCAGAACTACGCCTACGCGACAGGCGACGCGCAGAACTTCATGGCCGAAAGCGACAAGGGCTGTATCGGCTGCAAGGCGATCAGCGACTTTGTGAAGTTCTCCAACGGATCAAACGGTGGCCTCAGTGGCGACTATCTGGACAAGCTGACCTCTGTCAGCCAGATCGCCCTCGGAAATGGCGGCAAGGCCTCCGGTTCAGCCGAGCTTCAAACCGGGACGTACGTGGAAATACCGACGCCCTCCGCCAAGCCTGTTACCCGGCCGAAGGCCTCCGCGGTTATGAACTTCACCTTGTCGACGCAAGACAACAACTGGGTCATGTACGAGTTGGAAATCAACGAATGACCCGCAATGGCTGGCTGATCCCACCGCTTGCAGCCACGATGCTCGCTGGTGCAACTGTCGTTGGGACCAGCTACGCGGTCGGTGTGGCTGTCGTGACCCGCACAGCACCTGCCGCGGTTGCCACAGCACCGCCTGTGGTCGGCGGCAGGTCAGGAAAGCATGGGGTGACTCTGACGGCAGCTCAGCGTCGGCTCCAGAAAGCACGTGAGCACACGGATCCGCCGCCGGAACGCGGATCGAGTTACGGGAAGACCAATCGCCGACCGCGTACAGGTAAGACGGTCGCGGACCCGCAGACCGACGCGCGGCGGCCCTTCCGCCTCCACGCGGCTGGTTGTAAGCCGACGGAGATGGAAGGCAAGGTACTCGGGCCCAATACCTGCGAGCCGGATCCACCAGACATTCCCGAGAAGACCCAACTGACGCGGCGGACGTTGCCTCCGCGGGTGGTTCTGCCTCGACCGCAGGACGTGACGTGGGAGCAGGTCTTGGCGGAGACGAAGAGTGTGGTTTTTCCGGGATTGCGCGTGAAAGTGCAGCCTGATGGGCGGACGTTGGTCAACTACGAGACCATCGCCTACACGGACGACAGCAAGATTTCGACGACCACCGTTACGTTGCTGGGGTTTCCGGTGGTGGTCGAGGCTACGCCGATCAGTTACAGCTGGAGGTTCGGGGACGGGACTCCAGCAGTGACTACCAGCACGCCAGGTCGGCCGTACCCCGCAAAGGACATCACCCACAAGTACATGAAGCGCGGTGCCGTCAAGCTCACCGTGACTACCAACTATGCAGCTCGGTTCAACGTCGCCAATACCGGCTGGCAGTACGTGAACGGGACTGTCCCGATTACAGGTCCGGCTACTGCGTTGTTGGTTCGGGAGGCTGTGGCGGTGTTGGTGGATCCGCCTCGCTAATGGAGCACCGAGTGTAGGTGGTTGGTTAGGTGGGTTTGGGCTTCTTTTACGGCGCCGGGGAGGGTTAGTAGGTTGGCGTGGCCGTGGGGGAGGGTGGGGTGGTGGGCGTGGGTCAGGGGGTTGCCGGCGGCGCGTAGGGCCTCGGCGTATTCGTGGCCTTCGTCTCGGAGGGGGTCGAAGCCGGCGGTGGACAGGTACGTCGGCGGGAGGCCGGTCAGGTCGTCCGCGCGGAGTGGGGAGACGATCGGGTCGGGGCGGAGTTCGGGGTCGGGGGTGTAGTGGTCCCGGTACCAGATGATGTCGGCCTCGGTGATGATGAAGCCCTCGGAGAACAGGTCCCGGCTGGGCCGGCGAGCGACCAGGTCGAGGCCCGGGTAGAGCAGGACCTGCAGAGCAGGTAGCGGAAGACCCCGGCGTACGCACTGCTGAGCGACGACCGCGGCCAGGTTCCCACCGGCGCTGTCGCCGCCGACCGCGACGAGCGCGGGGTCGACCCCAAGGTCCTCAGCATGCTCGACCGCCCAACTGAAGGCAGCGATCGCATCCTCGGCCGCAGTGGGCGCGGGTGCCTCGGGAGCGAGACGGTAGTCGACCGACAGCACCCGAATGCCCGCATCCGCGGCCAGAGCCCGGCAGAGGCAGTCGTGGGTATCGAGATCCCCCACAACCCATCCACCGCCGTGGAAGAAGACCAGCAGACCACGCCCGGCATCCCGCGGGACGTACAGCCGGGCTCCCAGCTGACCATCAGCGCCGCGCACGGTGAGTTCGGTCACGCGCTGTAGCTCGGTCGGCGACCCAGCGACCAGCCGGCACAACGTCCGCAGGTGCGCCCGAGCCGTCTCCACGTCGGACTTTATTGCGCTCGGCAACAACCCTTCCGCCCGGAGCAGCAGTTGCACCTCGGGGTCGAGCGTGTTGCCGTCGATCGTGATCGGCGTACCGGCCAACCGGCGCCGGACGGCAACGGGCAAGGCGTACAGCGGGGTCAGGGCGTTCGCCTGTACGGCGGTCACCGCGCCTCGGAGCACCGAGTCCAGTCGTGGGTTCACAAGGAGTGACGCTAGCAACAGGGCGGACAGATACCACTGCCGAGGCAACGGATACGTCACATTCGTCAACGCGCGGACGGCTACCTCCCGTTCACCAAAGGATGGGATGCTGGACAACGTGGCTGGAGACTTGCTGGCGTCCCACAACCGGGAGTACGACGTCGAACCGCCGTACGACATCGCGGCGGCCGGCGACCTTCCGGCGGACCGATTCTCGGACCGCGAGCTGAGCTGGCTCGCGTTCAACCAGCGTGTCCTCGAACTGGCCGAGAACGACCGGATCCCGCTGTTGGAGCGGGCCAAATTCCTCGCCATCTTCGCCAGCAACCTGGACGAGTTCTACATGGTCCGGGTCGCCGGCCTGAAGCGACGGATCGCGGCCGGCGTCGCCGTCCGGGCGGCCAGCGGCCTGCTCCCCCGCGAGGTGCTCGACCGCAGCCTGGCCCGCAGCCGCGAGTTGATGGACCGGCAGGCGGAGACCTGGCGGAAGGTGGTCCAGCCGGCCCTCACCGAGCAGGGCATCGACATCCTGCGCTGGGACGAGCTCGAGCACTCCGAGCGCGAAGAGATGACGCGGTTCTTCCGCGAGCGGGTCTTCCCGGTGCTGACCCCGCTTGCCGTCGACCCGTCCCACCCGTTCCCCTATATCTCCGGCCTGAGCCTCAACCTGGCCGTCGTGGTCCGCAACCCCGACACCGGCGGCGAGCACTTCGCCCGGGTCAAGGTGCCGCCGCTGCTGCCCCGGTTCGTCAAGGTGGCCGACGGCCGCTTCGTCCCGCTCGAGGACGTCATCGCCACCCATCTCGGCCAGCTCTTCCCCGGCATGGAGGTGACCCAGCACCACACCTTCCGAGTCACCCGTAACGAGGACCTCGAGGTCGAAGAGGACGACGCCGAGAACCTGCTGGCCGCGCTCGAGAAGGAGCTGCTGCGCCGCCGGTTCGGTCCACCGGTCCGGCTCGAGGTCGAGGAGTCGATCGACCCGCAGGTGAAGGCCCTGCTGCTGTCCGAGCTGGGCGTCACCGAGTCCGAGGTGTTCGAGCTGCCCGGCCCGCTGGACCTCCGTGGCCTGTTCACGATCGCCAGCCTGGACCGCGCCGAGCTGAAGTACCCGGCGTTCGTGCCGTCGACGCACCCGCACCTGTCCGAGGTCGAGACGGCCAATCCCGCGGACATGTTCTATGCGCTCAAGCAGCGCGACGTCCTGGTCCACCACCCGTACGACTCGTTCTCGACGAGCGTGCAGCGGTTCATCGACCAGGCCGCGGCCGATCCGCACGTGCTGGCGATCAAGCAGACGCTGTACCGGACGTCCGGTGACTCACCGATCGTGGACGCGCTGATCGACGCCGCCGAGGCCGGCAAGCAGGTGCTGGTCCTGGTCGAGATCCAGGCCCGCTTCGACGAGCAGGCCAACATCAAGTGGGCCCGCCAACTCGAGCACGCCGGTTGCCACGTCGTATACGGCGTGATCGGCCTCAAGACGCACAGCAAGTTGTCGATGGTCGTCCGTGACGAACCCGACGGCCTTCGCCGCTACGCACACATCGGCACCGGCAACTACCACCCCAAGACCGCCCGCCTGTACGAGGACCTCGGCCTGCTCACCAGCGACAAGGTGGTCACCGAGGACGTCGCCCTGCTGTTCAACCACCTTTCCGGATTCGGCCGCAGCGCCGGCTACCGGCGGATCCTGGTCGCACCCCAGTCCGTACGGCGAGGTCTTGTCGAGCGGATCGACCGTGAGGTCGAGCACCACCTCGCCGGCCGCCCGGCCCGGGTCCAGATCAAGGTGAACAGCCTGGTCGACGAGGCCCTGTGTGACGCGCTCTACCGGGCCTCACAGGCCGGCGTACCCGTGGACCTGTGGATCCGTGGCATCTGCACCCTCCGCCCGGGTGTCCCGGGCCTGTCCGAGAACATCCGGGTCCGCAGCATCCTGGGCCGGTTCCTCGAGCACAGCCGGGTGTTCTGGTTCGAGAACGGCGGTGAGCCGGAGGTGTGGATCGGTTCGGCCGACCTGATGCACCGGAACCTGGACCGCCGGGTCGAGGTGCTGGTGCAGTTGAAGGAGCCGGATCACGTCACTGAGCTGAGCGATCTGTTCGCCCAGGCCATGGACGACGGCACGGGCTCGTGGTGGCTGCAGGCCGACGACACCTGGCAGCCGATGCTGACCGGACCGGACGGAGAGCCGCTGCGCGACCTGCAGGAAAGACTCATCGCAACGCTGGGTCGACGTAGGACAGCGGACCCCATTACGTAGGGTGATTCCATGAGCAACCCGGCGACCGTCATCGCCGCGGGTGGTGTCGTGTGGCGCGAGCGCCGCGGGACACGGCAGGTGCTGTTGGTGCACCGGCCCCGGTACGACGACTGGTCCCTGCCCAAAGGCAAGCTGACCGCGCACGAGCACATCCTGCTCGCCGCGCGCCGCGAGATCGAGGAAGAGACCGGGCAGCACGTCCTCCTCGGCCCGCCGCTCGGTGTGCAGCGCTATCCGGTCCGCCGGAACGGCAGCACCGCGCAGAAGCTCGTGCACTACTGGTCCGCGACGCCGACCGACGACAGCGGCTTCGAACCTAACGACGAGGTCGACGAGATCGCCTGGTTGTCAGTGGACAAGGCGCGCTCGAGGCTGAGCTATCCACGCGATGTAGACATCCTGGACGCCTTGGAGCCGGCTGTCTCGGTCAGCTCGACGCTCGTGCTGGTGCGGCACGCTGAGGCGATCAAGCGGAAGGACTGGGACGGCAAGGACACGGTCCGCCCGCTCAACAACGCAGGTACGGCGGTCTCCGAGCGACTGACCGGCGTACTGGCTGCACTTGGCGCGAACCGGCTGATCAGCAGCGACGCAGAGCGGTGCGTGGCAACAATCACGCCGTACGCCTCCTCCATCAACCGGCACATCCACCTCTGGCCGGAGATCTCCGAGCGTGGGTATGACGCGGATCCGGACGGCCTGCGTGGTCTGTCCGAGCGGGCCTGGGCACCGGGCAGGGTGACAGTGGTGTGCTCGCACCGGCCGGTGCTGCCCGCGCTGGCGCGAGAGCTGGGGCTCAAGGTGGGCAAGTTCTCGACCGGTTCGTTCCTGGTCGCGCATCGACTGGGTGACGGCCGTCTCGTCCACGAGCGTTTCGGCGCCTCTTAGGACGCGTAACAAGCACGGGTCGGTGACGATCCAGGCACAGCCAGTGGGGTGTCCGGGTGACACTGGAGGTGGCGGGTATGTTCCTACCCGAGGAACCCGGCGTCCCACCGGGCGCGGGTCTGAGGAGAGGTTCGGGCGCACCATGACGATGATGCGAGAACTGACACTGATCGGGATCCGGATGGAATCGCCCAACCGGGCCCCGGTGATGATGCTGCGCGAGACCGAGGGCTACCGCTACCTGCCGATCTCGATCGGCTCGGTCGAGGCGACCGCGATCGCGTACGAGGAGCAGGGCCTACGGCCGTCGCGACCGCTCACCCATGACCTGATGCGCGATCTGATCCAGGCCTTCGACGTCCATATCGAGGCCGTCGAGATCGTCGAACTGCGCGACGCCGTCTTCTACGCCGAACTCGTGCTCGCCAACGGTGTCCGGGTCTCGGCCCGCCCGAGCGACTCGGTCGCCCTGGCAGTCCGCCTCGGTACGCCGATCCGCTGCACCGAACAGGTCCTCCTCGAGGCCGGCATCGCCACCCCTGAAGAAGAACAGGCCGAGCTGGAACGCTTCCGCAAGTTCCTCGACGGAGTAGCCCCCGAAGACTTCTCCAGCTGACGTCACGGCGCCTGGTGTTCACCTCAACTATGCGCTGAGCGTCACCGGAATGTGAGTGAATACACAGTTGTGAACACCGAGAGTCACGCCTCTTAACTGAGTTCACCTGTTGGCCGCCTGGCGGCACGCCAGTCGTCGCACACGCTATTGGAACCGTTCACCGGTCGTTCACCGGCGACGGACCGGTCGGTCACCTGCTCTCCCTACCGTCTGTGGAAGTTCAGAAGTCTGATTCCCGCAGAAGGGCAACACTCTCGTGTCCGTCAATCGCCTGCTCCGCGTCGGCTCTGTCGCCGTGGCATCCCTCGGCGTCCTCGCTCTGAGCGCCTGTGGCAGTGACCCGGAGCCGTCCGGTTCATCGAGCCCCGGCACCTCGGAGTCGTCCGCCGGTGCCGAGTGCCCGCAGGGCACCCTGAACGCCGAGGGTTCCTCGGCGCAGAAGAACGCCATCGACGAAGTCATCAGCAAGTACAACGAGAAGTGCGCCGACGTCACGGTGAACTACAACCCGACCGGATCCGGTGCGGGTATCAAGCAGTTCAACGCGGCCCAGGTCGACTTCGCCGGCTCCGACTCGGCGCTGAAGCCCGACGAGATGACCGCGGCCACGAAGCGCTGCGCGAACAACGCGGCGATCGACCTGCCGATGGTGATCGGCCCGATCGCGATCGCCTACAACGTCGACGGCGTGGACAAGCTGGTCCTCGACGGCCCGACCGCGGCGAAGATCTTCCAGGGCACCATCAAGACCTGGAACGACCCGGCGATCGCCAAGCTGAACTCCGGCGTGAGCCTGCCGTCGGCCCCGATCTCGGTGTTCTTCCGCTCCGACGAGTCCGGCACCACGGAGAACTTCGCCAAGTACCTGAAGGCCTCCGGCGGTGGCGCGTGGACCGGTGAGCCGGCCAAGAAGTGGACCGGCACCGGCGCCGGCAAGGAGAAGTCCGCGGGTGTCGCCGAGGGCGTGAAGAGCAGCAAGAACTCGATCACCTACGTCGAGTGGTCCTACGCGGTCGACAACAAGCTCGGCATCGCGCAGATCGACAACGGCTCGGGCACCCCGATCGACCTATCCGCGGAGTCCGCGGGCAAGGCGCTCGCCGCCGCGCAGCCGGCCGGTAGCGGTAGCGACCTGGCGCTGAAGCTGGACTACGCGACCAAGGCTGCGGGTGCGTACCCGATCATCCTGGTCACCTACGAGGTCGCCTGCACCAAGGGCCTCCCGGCCGAGAAGACCGCGCTGGTGAAGTCGTTCCTGAGCTACATGGCGAGCAAGGACGGCCAGGCGTCGCTGACCGACCTGAACTACGCGCCGCTCCCGGAGGAGATCCGGACCAAGGTCGACGCGGCGATCCAGACGATCAGCTGATCCAGACGTCCAGCTGACGACGAAGCGGTACTGATGCGAGCCCCGGCCGGTCCCCCGAGTCATCGGAGGACGGCCGGGGCTTCGCCTCGTCAGACCCAGACGTGACACCACGACCCAGGCGCTTGGAGCACCATCGATGAGTAGTCCAGACGGCACGGAACCGCCCGACCGGCCGGACGGCACTGCCGCCGACCCGGCCGAGGACCGGACGGCGGATCCGGCCGCCACGGAAGGCAGCAACGCAACACCCCGGATCGAAGACCTCGTCGACGAGTCCTCCGAGCCCGCGGTGCGGTTCGGGGACCTGACCGAGGAGCACGCCCAGCACAGCCCCACCGAAACCATGACCGAGTCCGGCGTCACGACCGAGCTCATCGCCGAGACGGCGTCGCAGGCCGAAGAGGCCGATGGGAAGAAGCTCGACCTCGGCCCGGTCGGTCACCTCGGCGACCGGCTGTTCGGCGGCCTGGCCCGTGGGTCCGGCGGCCTGGTGGTCCTGATCGTCGCGTTCGTCGGCATCTTCCTGCTGGCGCTGGCGATTCCCTCGCTGGCCGACGACAAGAGCAGCTTCCTCTTCTCCCGGATCTGGGAGCCCGGCGGCGACAACCCCCGGTTCGGTATCGCGGCGCTCTTCTACACCACTGTGATCAGCTCGATCATCGCGATGGTGATCGCGGTCCCGATCGCCATCGGGGTCGCGCTGTTCGTCACGTACTACTCGCCGCGTCGACTGGCCCAGCCGGTCGCGTACGCCGTCGACCTGCTGGCTGCCGTCCCGTCGATCATCTACGGCCTCTGGGGCATCCTGTTCTTCGCGCCGATCCTGCGCCCGGTGATCAACGGCCTGTCCACCGCACTCGGCTGGATCCCGTTGTTCGAGAAGCCGCCGGGCGACAACGTCGGCGTGGTCTTCACCGCCTCGGTGGTGCTGGCGATCATGATCCTGCCGGTCGTCACCGCGATCAGCCGCGAGATCTTCGCGCAGACGCCGGTCACGCACCGCGAGGGCGCACTGGCGCTCGGCGCGACCCGCTGGGAGATGATCCGGCTGGCGGTCCTGCCGTACGGGCGTTCCGGGGTGGTGAGCGCGTCGATGCTCGGCCTCGGTCGTGCCCTCGGTGAGACCGTCGCAGTCCTGATCATCCTGTCGGTGCCGAACGGCAACGACCCGTGGAACTCCTCGATCTTCGCCGGTGGCGAGACGTTCGCGTCGAAGATCGCCAACAACGCCGCCGAGTTCGACTCGCCGGAGAAGACCGGCGCCTACATCGCGGCCGGCCTGGTGCTGTTCGTGGTCACGTTCCTGGTCAACTCCGCGGCCCGGATCATCGTCGACCGCAGCGCCCCGGGCGGCCGGAATCCGCGCCGGAAGCGCACTGCGAGCACGTCCGCCGCGGCACCTGAAGGGGGAGCGACGTCATGACCACCATCGCCGCCAACAAACCGGCGTACGACGGTCAGGCTCTGGATCTGACCGGGAAGTCCGGCAGCCGGGCCTTCAAGAACACGCTGGCCACCGTGCTGATCGTGCTGGCGTTCCTGATCGCGATGATCCCGCTGCTGTGGATCCTGATCACCGTCATCGGCAAGGGTTACCACCTGCTGCTGAGTGCGGACTGGTGGAGCCAGTCGCAGCGCGGTATCACCGTCCGCCGTGCGGGTGGTGGCGCGTACCACGCGATCATGGGCACGCTGATCATGTCCTTGATCACCACCGTGATCGCGGTGCCGATCGCCATCCTCGGTGCGGTCTACCTGGTCGAGTACGGCAAGGGCACCCGGGCCGCCCGGGTGGTCAGCTTCATGATCGACATCCTCACCGGTGTCCCCTCGATCGTCGCCGCTCTGTTCATCTACGCGGTCTGGATCACGATCCTCGGGCTGAACCGGGTCGGCTTCGCCGTCTCGCTGGCGCTCGTGCTGCTGATGCTTCCCGTCGTACTGCGGTCGACGGAGGAGATGCTGAAACTGGTGCCCGACGAGTTACGGGAAGCGTCGTACGCGCTCGGGGTGCCGAAGTGGAAGACGATCCTGAAGGTGGTCGTGCCGACCGCGTTCGGCGGCATCATCACCGGCGTGATGCTCGGCCTGGCCCGGGTGATGGGTGAGACCGCTCCGCTGCTGATCCTGGTCGGCTACTCGAAGAACATCAACCTGAACCCGTTCTCCGGATTCCAGGGCGCGTTGCCGACGATGATCAACCAGGACCGGACCGAGCTGGCGCTGCCCAACGCCGCCGACCGGGTCTGGGCGGCGGCACTGACGCTGATCCTGCTGGTCCTTGTCCTCAATGTGCTGGCCAGGCTGATCGCCCGGTTCAGCACGATCAAGTCGAAATAGTCGAGAGGTTCTGAGTCGATATGGCTAAGCGCATCGAGGTCAGCGGCCTCAACGTCTACTACGGCGATTTCAAGGCGGTCGAGGATGTGTCGATGACGATCGAGCCCCGCTCGGTCACCGCGTTCATCGGCCCGTCCGGCTGCGGCAAGTCCACCTACCTGCGCACCCTGAACCGGATGCACGAGGTGATCCCCGGCGCCCGGGTCGAGGGCAAGGTGCTGCTGGACCAGCAGGACCTGTACGCGTCCGGGATCGACCCGGTCGCGGTCCGCCGGGTGGTCGGCATGGTGTTCCAGCGGCCGAACCCGTTCCCGACCATGTCGATCTTCGACAACGTCGCGTCCGGGCTGAAGCTGAACGGCGTGAAGGACAAGAAGAAGCTCACCGAGGTGGTCGAGCAGTCCCTGCACGGCGCGAACCTGTGGAACGAGGTCAAGGACCGCCTCGACCGGCCGGGCGCGGGTCTGTCCGGTGGTCAGCAGCAGCGGCTCTGCATCGCCCGCGCGATCGCGGTCGAGCCCGAGGTGATCCTGATGGACGAGCCGTGCTCGGCCCTCGACCCGATCTCGACGCTGGCGATCGAGGACCTGATCGAGAAGCTGAAGGACAAGTTCACCGTCGTCATCGTCACGCACAACATGCAGCAGGCGGCCCGCGTCTCGGACCAGACCGCCTTCTTCAACCTGGCCGCGACCGGCAAGCCCGGCCGGCTGATCGAGATGGCGCCGACCAAGCAGATCTTCTCGAACCCGGGCGAGAAGGCGACCGAGGACTACATCACCGGCCGCTTCGGCTGATCCGCCGTACGCCGATACGCACCGGCCGCCGTGACCCGACAGGGGCGCGGCGGCCGGTGCGTAGGTGCCGGAAGCCGTTCAGACGCAGAGGGTACGGGCGAAGTTGACCCGGGCAAGTGTGTCGGCGACGTCGCGCGGTGAGCTCACCCCGACGTGGGTGTTGTGGGTGCGGTTGCCGTTCTGCACGGTGATCTGGACGAAGCCGGTCGTCTTGCGCTCCTTGCAGAGCAGGAACAGCAGACCGAGCAGGCAGGCCAGCGCGAAGATAATGGCCAGCACGATCGCCCAGCCGGGGATCTTCTCCTCGGTCCGCGACATGTCCATCGCCGACCAGTTCGTCCCGTGGGTCGGCAGCACGCCGGCCGGGGTGACGATCCGGTGCTGCTCGACCGAGATGTCCCCGACGGTGACCAGGACCGGTCCGGTCGGCAATGCCTGCATGGGCAGGGATTGCGGCTGGTGGGCCGGTCCGCCGACCGGCGGCTGGTACGGCCCGGGCGGCGGCGCGTACTGCCCCGGAGCGGCGTACCCGGGTGGGGGGACATAGGGCCCGGGCTGAGGCACGGGAGCCGCCTCGTACGTCGGAGTCGCCGGCGGCTCGTACTGCGCCGGGAGGTGCTGGGTCGGCTCAGGCTGAGGGGTTTCGGTCACGGGCGTCAGCCTAGAGTGTTCCGGGGACCCGGCGCGGACGCGTGACCTGCAACTTGTGGAAAAGATAGCCTGCCGGGGATTCTCGACGTTCTCAGAAGGGAACCGTGGTGAGTACTCCGACGCCCCCAGGCGACGACCAGAGCGACCAGGACCGGCCGCAGGACACCCCGGGGCAGCAGCCGCCCAGCCAGTACGGGCAGCCGAGCCAGCCCAACCCGTACGACCAGCCGAGCCAGCCCGACTACGGGCAGCAGCAGCCTGGTCAATACGGTCAGGGCGGATATCCCGGTCAGCAGCCGGGCCAGCCGGGCCAGCCGGGCCAGTACGGGCAACAGCCCGGCTATGGGCAGCAGCAGCCGGGGCAGTACGGGCAACAGCCGGGTTACGGGCAGCAGCCCGGCTACGGTTCCTACGGCCAGCAGCCTGGCCAGTACGGGCAGCAGCCCGGTGCCTACGGGCAGTACGGCGGCGGCCAGGCCGGCTACGGGTACGGCGCCGTCCCGCAGAGCAATACCCCACAGGTGCTGTCGATCATCGGCATCGTCTGCTGGGTCTGCTGCAGCCCGGCCTCGATCGTGCTCGGCCTGATTGCCCAGGGCAAGTTCCGCGAGCAGGGCCGGCCGGACACGTTGGCGAAGGTGGCCTGGATCGGCGGCATCGTTGCCCTGGGCCTCGGCCTGCTCGGCTACCTCACCGGGGCGATCGGCAACTACTGACCTCGAGCTGAGTCGTCGCCGGGCACGCCCCGCGGCGACTCAGTTCAGGTTGCGGGCGACGCCGTACACGATCAGTAAGGCGATCACGCCCTTGATCAGCCAGTCGTAGGCACGCGGGCTGATCCGCAGCCGGGGCAGCCGGATCCATCGCAGCGATTCGAGCGCCCAGGCAAGCATTTGGTAGCCGACGGCAACACCGACGAGCGGGCCGAGGACCAGGATCACCGGGTTGTAGTGCCAGGCCGCGTCCAGATCGCCGCGCAGCAACGCGGCCGCCATCCGGGTCGATCCACAGAGTGGACAGTTCAGCCCGGTGGTCGCGTGCAGGATGCACGGTATGCCGATCTGCCCACCGGACAGCTGGTAGACGGCCGCCAGCCCGAATCCACCCACCCCCACCGCGGCCAGACCCAGCACCGCCCGGTCCAGCGGCTGGACCGGTCCGGTCGGCCGGAGTACGACGCTCAGCGAAAGGCTCACCGCACCACGGTAACTCTCATCACGTGGGATCCGTTGCCGGGTCTGAGCCGTCGGACCACTAGCCTGCAACTCACTCCTCAATGCAATTCACTAGAAGGGATCGTCGTGAGCACTCCGACGCCACCGCCGGGTTACGGCCCGCAAGACCCCCAACAGCCGGGTCAGTACGGCCAGCCTGGCCAGTACGGACAGCCCGGCCAGCCGGGGCAGCAGCCGGGTTACGGCCAACAGCCCGGCTATGGCGGCCAGCAGCAACAGCCTGGTTACGGTCAACAGCCGGGTTATGGCCAGCAGCCCGGTCAGCCGGGGCAGTACGGCCAGCAGCCGGGCCAGTACGGGCAGCAGCCCGGTTACGGCCAGCAGCCCGGTCAGTACGGGCAGCCGGGCTACGGGCAGCAGTACGGCCAGCCTGGCTACGGCCAGCCGGGTGGGTACGGCGCTGTCCCGGGCAACCTGGCAGCCTGGCCGAACCGCGTCGGCGCCACGCTCATCGACGGCGTGATCGTCGGTGTGCCGTTCGGAATCGGGTCCGGACTGTCCAGCGGCGGCGACAACTCGGTCCTTGGCATCCTGTCGCTGCTCTTCATCCTGGCCGGTATCGGTCTCTCGATCTGGAACATCGTGATCCGCCAGGGCAGCACCGGCCAGAGCGTCGGCAAGCAGGTCCTCGGCCTGAAGCTGGTCGGCGCGGACACCGGTCAGCCGGTCGGCGCGGGCAAGGCGTTCGTGCGCCAGCTCACCCACATCCTCGACAGCGCAGCCTGCTACGTGGGCTATCTGTGGCCGCTGTGGGACGAGAAGCGCCAGACCTTCGCGGACAAGATCAACAACACCTACGTCATCAAGCTCTGACGACTCCCTGCGATCTCCGGACGCCGTGGCCTGAACAGGCCGCGGCGTTCCGCATATCCGGGTAGTTCCGCGATACTCGTCCAGGTGACCACGCCTCCCTACGACAACCAGCCGCCGTACCCGCCTGGTCAGCCGGGGCAGTACCAGCCGCAGCTGCCACCAGGGCAGCCCGGTCAGTACCACCCGCAGGGCTACAACCCCTATGGGCAAGTCGGTCCCGGGTCAGGTGGCTACGGCTTCGGATACGCGCCACCGGGACAGCTGGCCGGCTGGCCGATCCGCGTCGGCGCCTCGATCCTCGACTCGCTGATCGTCTCGATCCCGATGATCGTCGGTGTGATCGTGTCGCTCGTCGTCAACGGTGACCGCGAAGAACTAGGCACCGCCGGCGGGATCGCGATGGGCGCCGGGTTCTTGGTCGGCTTCCTGGTCTGGATCTGGAACCGGTTGATCCAGCAGGGCCGCACCGGCCAGTCCTTCGGCAAGAAACTCACCGGCCTGCGGATCGTGCACGCGGAGACCGGTCAGTTGATCGGAGTCGGCTCGAACCTGGGCCGGGAGATCCTGGCTCAGATCTTCAACCAGCTCTGCATCCTCAACGTGCTCTGGCCGCTGTGGGACGACAAACAACAGACCTGGCACGACAAGGTCGTGAACGACATAGTCATCAAGCTCTAGTCGGGAGAGAAAGAAAGAAGGGGGGAGGAGGGGGAGGTGCTCAGTGCGACAGCATGAAGGCCGCACAAGTCACTGACCACAGCACGCTGGTGAAAGTACCGATGATGAACCGTTCAGCTACGGCCTGAGGCGTGACCGAGGCCGGCTGGTCCGGACTGCGCAACTCGGGGTACCGAGCCAAACCCTTGATCGCCAGCACAACTGCAATGCCCTCAGGCCAGCCCGCCACCAGCGCGGCGAAGATGGCCGCACGCTCGAGCGATCCGATCAGCGCACCACCACGCAGCACCTCACCGGCCTTCTGCGTCGACTGGGCCCGGGTGTTCCCCCGGTCCACCAGAGCCAGTACGGACGTCGTCAGCGGCCCTCCACCGGTCAGCGCGAGCCCTCCGGACAGCAACAGCAGAACGTTCCACCACCGCTCCGGCCAGCCCTCCACGCCGTCGCCTGACAGCAGGAGCAGCCCGACCGCGACCAGACAGGCCAGCATGAACCCGCTGAGCACGATCTCGAGAGTGGAGCCGGCCCTCGGCACCCACGCCAGTACGGCGAGGATCAGTCCGGCCGCGGTCAACGACAGGATGAGTGCCGTCACGCAGCGACCCCGGCGAGCAACTCGGTCGCCAGCACCCGTCCCCGCTGCTCCTCGGCGAACCCAGCGGCCTGGGCCCGTTGCGTCACGGCCGACTGGCTGATCCCCAGCTTCACGCCGATCTCCCGTCTGGTGAGTCCTTCGGCCAGCAGATCGGCCACGGCCCAACCACGGTCGCTACGACGCCGCAGTACGGACGCCATCAGCCAGAGCACGGTCTCCACCTGCTCGACCCGCTGGATGTCGGCACCGACCACGTTGACGTGGTGAGGGCTCGACTTGGCCCGGTTGACCGCCTCCCGTGCGAACACGAACGCGTCGCCGCTGCCCGCCCTGGTGCTGCGTGGCAGGGGTTGCGTGACCTCACCGATGCCGAGCCCGACGTACCAGGTGTCGAGGCGGAGCAACTCGACGATCACGTCGATCGTGGCGCGCGCCTCGGAGAGCACGCCCTGCACCTCGTCGCCGGCCGTCCGCTCGAACTTCCGAAGTAGGCCGGTCCGCCGCGGCCGGCGGTTCAGGAAGTTCAGTACCTCGGGTACGAGATCGGTCATGCTGCGACTGCCACGTTGATCTACCGTGAGAACGAAGACCATCGCCCTGCACCTCCTTCCGAACGTGTTAAGGCTACAGTCTTATTCACGTAGAGTGAAGGAAAAAACCTGAATCGGTTCACCCGATCACTCGCGGTGATCGCCCCGAAAGTCTCCGATCCCCCCATTCTCCGCTGGATTCCGGCTCTCCGGCAGCTCGACGCGAGTGCGCCCTTCACACGGAGTCAACACCTGAGGCCCGGAGTACGGCGTACTCCGGGCCTCGGCGCACCTCAGTCGACCAGCGGGAGGAAGCGTTCCCTGATGTCGGCGGTGATCCGCATCGAGCAGAACTTCGGGCCGCACATCGAGCAGAAGTGGGCCGTCTTGGCCGGCTCGGCCGGCAGCGTCTCGTCGTGGAAGGCCCGCGCGGTGTCGGGTCCAGCGAGAGGTTGAACTGATCCTCCCAGCGGAACTCGAACCTTGCCTTGGACAACGTGTCGTCCCAGGCCTGTGCACCCGGATGCCCCTTGGCCAGATCGGCCGCGTGGGCAGCGATCTTGTACGTGATCACGCCGGTCTTCACGTCGTCGCGATCAGGGAGCCCGAGGTGTTCCTTCGGCGTGACGTAGCAGAGCATCGCCGTACCCAGCCAGCCGATCTGGGCCGCACCGATCGCCGACGTGATGTGGTCGTAGGCCGGCGCCACATCGGTTGCCAACGGCCCCAATGTGTAGAACGGCGCTTCACCACAGAGCTCTTCCTCGAGCCGGACGTTCTCGGCGATCTTGTGCATAGGCACGTGTCCGGGCCCTTCGATCATCACCTGTACGTCGTGCTCCCAGGCGATCCGCGTCAGCTCCCCGAGCGTCCGCAGCTCCGCGAACTGGGCCTCATCGTTGGCGTCCGCGATACATCCCGGCCGCAACCCGTCCCCCAGCGAGAACGTCACGTCGTACGACCGGAGGATCTCGCACAGCTCGGCGAAATGCGTGTAGAGGAAGGACTCCTGATGATGCGCCAGGCACCACGCGGCCATGATCGAACCACCCCGGGACACGATCCCGGTGATCCGTCGCGCGGTCAGCGGCACATACCGCAGCAGCACGCCGGCGTGCACGGTCATGTAGTCGACACCCTGCTCGCACTGCTCGATCACCGTGTCGCGGTAGATCTCCCACGTCAGCGCGGTCGGATCACCGTTCACCTTCTCGAGCGCCTGGTACAGCGGCACGGTCCCGATCGGCACCGGCGAGTTCCGCAGGATCCATTCGCGGGTCGCGTGGATGTTCTTGCCGGTGGACAGGTCCATCACCGTATCCGCGCCCCATCTGGTCGCCCAGACGAGTTTCTCGACCTCCTCCTCGATCGAGCTGGTGACGGCCGAGTTGCCGATGTTCGCGTTCACCTTCACCAGGAACTTCTTCCCGATGATCATCGGTTCGCTCTCCGGGTGCTGCCGGTTCGCCGGGATCACGGCCCGGCCCCGGGCCACCTCGGCCCGGACGAACTCGGGATCGACGCCCTCCCGGGTGGCGACGTACCTCATCTCCTCGGTGATGGTCCCGGCTCGCGCATGCGCCAGCTGGGTACGTGGCCCGCGCCCGGCGATCCAGTCCCGCCGCAGTGCGGGGAGACCGGCCTGTACGTCGATCTGCGCCGACGCATCCGTGTACGGGCCGGAGGTGTCGTACAGGTCGAAGTGTTCGCCGTTGGTGAGGTGGACACGGCGGACCGGGACGCCCAGTTCGCCGCGATGGATCTTCTCGGAGCCGGAGATCGGCCCGGTGGTGACAGTCGGGCGAATGCCGTTGCCGGTGGTTGTCACAGTTGCGCTCCCTACGCCGGAATTACCCGGACAGGTTCGGCGGTCGGCGGCGCCGGATGATCCCAGCCGCCCTCTCAGCCCACTTCGGTGCGAGCTCCCGCGATTTCCAGTTGTGACGGTCACCATAGACCAAGCCTGTAGCGTCGAGGAATGCGAGACCTCGTGTACCCGCCCGTGATCGGCTTCGCGAAGACGGCGTTCAAGGTGCTGGACGTGAACTTCCAGCTGACCGGGACGGAGAACGTGCCGCGGACCGGTGGCGCGGTCATCGCCTTGAACCACATCAGCTACGTCGACTTCGTGCTCGGCGGTTTCGGTGCGCTGCCGAGCAAGCGACTGGTGCGATTCATGGCGAAAGAGGTCCTGTTCCGCAACCGGTACGCCGGTCCCTTGATGCGGGGCATGCACCACATCCCGGTGGACCGCAGTGCCGGCGCCGCGTCGTACCAGCAGGCGATCAGCTACCTGGCCGCCGGCGAGGTGGTCGGCGTGTTCCCGGAGGCGACGATCAGCCGGTCGTTCGAGCTGAAGGAGTTCAAGTCCGGCACGGTCCGGATGGCCGCGGAGGCCGCCGTACCGATCATTCCGATGATCCTGTGGGGCACGCAGCGGGTGCTGACCAAGGACCATCCCCGCGACTTCTCCCGGCACCGCACGATCGCGATCAGCGTCGGTACGCCGATCACCGTGACGGCCGGCGACGACGCCACCGAGGCGACCGCACAGCTGCGATCGACGATGGCCGGCATGCTCGACCGGACCATCCGCGCATACCCGGAGCAACCGGCTGGTGCCTGGTGGTTGCCGGCGTCGTACGGCGGTTCCGCGCCGACGCCGGCCGAGGCCGAACGGCTCGACCAGGAAGAGCTCGCACGCCGCGCAAAGTAAAGGCCAATAGAGCGGACAGCGCCTTGACCCTCGGCCGGGAACGAGGGTACGAAGGGCGTCGTTGATGCAAGAACAGGAACCTGGGGGGTCCCTGTGCGGTGGCCGGGCAGTGGTTCGCGCGGTCGCCTACTCAGGCGGGCGGGGAAGGTTTTGTTCGAATCACCGGAAGAGCTCCATCTGTTCGAGCCGGGGACGTTGGCGGTGGCGCCACACGTGGCGGAGCACATCCCGGACGCAGGCACCTACTTCGTCGAATGGGCGATCAGGGGCCTGTCCATGGACCGGGCTCGCGAGATCGAGTCCGCGGTGAACGGGCGCCGCTGCCAGAACGGCTGGTTCCCGTTGGAGAGCCTGGACAACATCGGCAGCCGTGGCTTCTGGCGTGGCCCGTTGACCTACCTGGCCCGGATGACGGCCGACGACACGGCGATCCTGCAGCGCTGGTCCACCGACGGCCTCGGCGGCGAGAACCAGAGCCGGATCGAGGCGACCGTCGACCACCTGCTGCACCAGCAGGGCCACGCGGCCGCCGCCACGTGGGCGGTGGCCGTGCGGCCGAGGACCTACCTGGACTCGGCGGTCCTCGGCGGCAAGCTCGCCTCCGCCTGGGAGTACAACCTCGGCTCGATCCGCGCCAAGGACGTCGCCAAGTCCGTACGCCGCTGGAACCGCTAGCGTCAGTGGAACTGCGGGATGATCAGGTACAGCCCGTAGAGCACCGCGGCCAGGCAGGCCGCGAAGCACAGCGCGGCCACACCGGTGTCGACCATCGACGGCGGCTTCTTGTCGTCGATCGCCGCCGTCCGGCGCGACATCGCGGTGACGCCGAACGCGAACAGGACCGCCAGCCCGACCCCGAAGATCAGGCTGACCACTGCCACCTCACCGAGTGAACCCCAGTCGATGTGCATCGCCGTACTCCTCTCAGGCGGCCGCGGCCGTGGTGGCGGCCGGGGTGCTCGGGTACTCGTTGACGTTGTCCGACGTCACCGGACGACGCCGGGACGCGAGGTAGATGGCGCCACCGGCCGCGACCGCGAGGATCGCGATGATGACGACGCCGAGGTTGCCGGAGTCGGCCACCCGGCCGGACAGGGCGCCGACGAGCGCGGCGGCCGGCAGCGTGAACAGCCAGGCCAGCGCCATCCGGCCGGCCACGGTCCAGCGCACCTCGGCCAGCCGCTTGCCGAGGCCGGCACCGAGGATGCTGCCGGAGCAGACCTGGGTGGTGGACAGCGGGAAGCCCAGGTGCGACGAGGCCAGCAGCACCGCGGTCGAGCTGGTCTCCGCGGAGAAGCCCTGTGGCGACTCGATCTCGGTCAGGCCCTTGCCCATCGTCCGGATGATCCGCCAGCCGCCCAGGTAGGTGCCCAGCGCGATCGCCAGGCCGGCCGCGAAGATCACCCACAGCGGCGGCTTCGAGCCCTGCGCGAGGCTGCCCGACGTGATCAGCACCAGCGTGATGACGCCCATCGTCTTCTGCGCGTCACCGGTGCCGTGCGCGAGCGAGACCAGCGAGGCGGAGGCGATCTGACCGACCCGGAACCCGTCCTCGACCGGCTTCTTCTTCGCCCGCGCGGTGATCTTGTAGGCCAGGTAGGTGCCCAGCAGTGCCACGATGCCGGCCACGATCGGCGCGGCGACGGCCGGGATGATCACCTTCTGTACGACGGTGCCGAAGTGCACCGCACTACTGCCTGCGGCGATCCAGGTGGCGCCGATCAGGCCGCCGAACAGCGCGTGCGACGAAGAGCTCGGCAGGCCGACGTACCAGGTCAGCAGGTTCCACAGGATCGCGCCGACCAGACCACCGAAGATGACTGGCACAGTGACCTTGGCGTCGTCGACGAGCCCGCTGGAGATCGTCTTGGCCACCTCGGTGGAGACGAACGCGCCGACCAGGTTCAGGACCGCGGAGATCGCCACCGCGACCTTGGGTTTCAGTGCGCCGGTGGCGATCGAGGTCGCCATCGCATTGGCTGTGTCGTGGAAACCGTTGGTGAAGTCGAACACCAAAGCGGTGATGATCACCACGACGACGAGGAACGACAGATCCATCCCGATCACTTCCCTAGGCGGACGATCAGCAGCGTCGATCGACCGTAGGCCCGGTGGATGAATTCGAAATGAATGGAACCGGGGAATTTACTCCAAGATCAGATGGGCCAGTCCGTAACACAACGCCGCCACCAGGCCGGCCGCCGGAATCGTCAGGACCCAGGCGGTCACGATGCCCTTCGCGACGCCCCAGCGGACCGCTGACAGCCGCTTCGTGGCGCCCGCGCCCATCACCGCCGAGGTGATCGTGTGGGTGGTGGAGACCGGCGCGTGCAGGCCGATTGCCATCACGTACAGGACCGCCGCGGCGATCGCCTCGGAGGCGAATCCGCGGGCCGGGTCGAGGTGGATGATCCGGCGGCCGAGCGTACGCATGATCCGCCAGCCGCCGGAGTAGGTGCCGAGCGAGATCGCGGTCGCGGCGGAGATCTTCACCCAGATCGGGATGCCGTCGCTCGCGTTCGCGTGTCCGGTGGTGAGCAGGGCGAGGAAGATCACGCCCATCGTCTTCTGCGCGTCCTGCAGGCCGTGCCCGAGCGCCATCGCGGCCGCCGACAGCGACTGGGCCATCCGGAAGCCGCGGGTGACCTTGCCGGGATTGCTGCGCCGGAACAGCCAGAGGATCGCGGTCATCAGCACGAACGCGCCGACGAAGCCGATCGCCGGCGACAGCACCATCGGGATGACGACCTTGTCCACGATGCCGGACCACAGCACGACACTCGTCGACGCGAGGCCGGCGCCCACCAGCCCGCCGATCAGCGCGTGTGACGAGGAGCTGGGCAGGCCGAAGTACCAGGTGATCAGGTTCCAGGTGATCGCGCCGATCAGGGCCGCGATCACGACCACCAGACCGTGTTTCCCGGTCGGCGCGGTGATGATGCCCTTGCCGACGGTCTCGGCCACCTCGGTGCCGGCCAGCGCGCCGAGGAAGTTGCACACCGCGGCCATCGCCAGCGCCACCCGCGGCGTGAGCGCCCGGGTGGAGATCGAGGTCGCGATCGCGTTGGCGGCGTCGTGGAAGCCGTTGGTGTAGTCGAAGGCCAGCGCGATGACGACGACGGCGATGACGAGCGCGAGCTCCACGCTCAGCTCTCCTTGACGGCGATCTGCTCGACGGTGTTGGCGACGTGCTCGAAGGCGTCGACCGCCTCCTCCAGCAGGTCGACCACGGTCTTGAACTTCATCACCGTCAGCGCGTCGAACTCGCCACTGAACAGCTTCGCGATGATCCGGCGGTGGACCGCGTCCCCGGTGTTCTCCAGCCGGTTGATCTCGATCCAGTACTCCGCCAGGTCCTTCATCGTGCGCAATTTCGGCATGTTCTCCGCCGTCAGCTGCGCGGCCCGCTGCAGCACCTCGATCTGCTCGGCGACCTCCGCCGGCAGCTGATCGAGGTTGAACAGGTGGACGGTGTCGACCGCCTCCTCCATGAAATCCATCACGTCGTCGAGATCGGAGGCCAGCCGGTAGATGTCCTCGCGGTCGAACGGGGTGACGAAGGTCGAGTTGACCCGGCGGATGATCGAGTGCGTGGTCTCGTCGGCCGCGTGCTCGGCATCCTTCATCTGGGCGGCGATCTGGTGACTCGAGGAGAGTCCGGTCCCCGCCGTACTGCCGAGAAGCTCGGCCAGGATCCGGGCTCCGTCCACGAGGTGGTTGGCGGACTCGGTGAAAAGGTCGTAGAACGTCGGGTCGTTCGGACGCAGACGTAACGGCACTTCAAGCTCCGGATGAACGAGGGACAAACCGTGAACATGCTAGAGGGGACAAGCGGTTGACGTGGCATCCGCCTGGTCAACGTATCGCGTCGCGATGAACTCCCCCGCCCAGCGCCAACGATGCGTAACCAGTCGGTTTCACCGGGTGATCACGGCGTACAGGTCGAAGAGGCCGACGATCAAGACCAGCCCGGCCGCGACCCTGAGCACGGACTCGTGGCCGAGCGCGTGCACTTTCGAGCCGTTCGTACGGCGGTAGACGGCGCTCACCGCGGCCCAGCAGGCCAGCGACAGCACCAGAACGACGATGCCGAGGCCGGTCCGGACATCGGACGAGCCGTGGCCGGAGGCAAGCAGGAGGATGCCGTTGGCAATCAGGCCCAGCGCCGTACGGCGCCACGCCAGCAGGGTCCGCTCGGGCTGGAGACCGGGATCGGGCGGGTTCGTCGGGGCGTTCACCGGGGTGTGTTCATCGCCACAGCGAGAAGAGCAGGCCGATCAGGCCCACCGTGGCGATTGTTGCCCCGAGCATCAAGGGCAGCCTGGTCACCGGGAGTGGGCCGCCCTGGCGCATCGCGGCCAGGTTCTGCTGCCAGCGGCGGAAGGCACCGGCCGTGATGACGATTCCGGCGGTGACCAGGACCACGCCGATGATCCTGGCCGGCCAGCGGTCCGGACCGAGGTCGAGGAACTGCACCGCGGACAGACCGCCCGCGTAACAGGCCAGCGCGGTCCGCAGGTAGGCCAGATAGGTCCTCTCGTTTGCCAGGGTGAAGCGGTAGTCGGGTTCTTGCTCCTCGATCATCCGCAGCTCACCAGGCCGTGTTCCTGCTTCAGGGTCAGCACCCGCTTCACGCTACTGGCCAGCTTGGCGGCGAACGCCTTGTCCTGCTGGGCTTTGGTCACGAGTGCGGTCACCATGGTGCTGGTCAGCGCCGCTGTGGCGTTGATGACGATGTCGCCACCCGCCGCGACGAAACGCGTCGCCCGCTGCCCCGCCGGCACCGATGCGACCTCGGCGGCCGCGCCGACATCATCGGTGATCACGACGCCGTTCCAGCCGAGATCACCCCGCACCATGCCCTGGATGACGGTCGGCGAGAACACAGCGCGGTTCTTGGCGTCGATCTTGGTGTACGTGACGGTGGAGATCATCACCATCGCGGTGCCCGCCTTGATCCCGTCGGCGTACGGCTGCAGGTCCGCATCACGCCGTACGGTCACGGTGTCGACCACGCCGGAGGAGAAGTCGGTGTTGCCCCGCACCCGGCCCAGGCCGGGGAAGTGCTTCACCGAGGTCATCACACCGGCCTGCTTCATCCCCTGGACGAACGCCTGCACCGGTGGGCCGACCTCTCCGGGCGTGTTGCCGTACTCACGGTCCAGACTGCCGATCGGCGCGTTCTGCGACTTCAGAGAGCTCGGTACGACGTCAGCCACCGGCGCGAGATCGACGTTGACCCCAGCCTGCTTGAGCTGCTGGCCCCAGACCTTGGCGCGGGCGGTGAGCTTGTCAGCCGACCAGGTGCCTTGCGTGGTTGCCGCGGGGATGCGGTCGAAGCCGGAGCCCTTCAGGCGCTGGATCTGCCCGCCCTCCTGATCTGCGGCGACCAGTGGGCGGACGCCCTTGACCGTGGCCGCAGTGCTCGCGGCGGCCGTCGCCGTACGCGTGTGAGCGAGGCTGCCGCCGGTGCCGAGCAGGAGGATGCTGCCAGGCTTCTGCTGCTGCACGATGGGCCGTTGCGCCGAGGTCATGCCGTTGGCGCTGATGCCGGTCATGATCAGCTGGGCCGCCTGCTCGCGCAGCGTGAGGGTCTGGAGCTTCTGATCGACGCAGCTCGGCGGGTTCGGCGTCGCGGTCGGTGTAGGTGTTGGCGTTGGGGTCTGACTCGGCGTGTCGGTGGGCGTCGCGGGCTGCTCGGACGTCGACACGGGGACCGAGGAGGACGGCACCGTACTGGGGCCTGCGGTCGGTGGGGACTGGTCGTCGCTGCAGCCGGCGACCAGGAGTGCGGTCAGCGCGACCACTGCGACCCGACGACTCATGTCAGCGACGCTCCCAGGCGGCGTTGTCGACCGTGTCGCCGGAGTGCCGGGCCAGGGTCGCGCAGACGTCGTACAGGTGCTCGACCTGCTCCTCGGTGAGGGCGTCGAAGATCGACTTGCGGACCTCCTCGACATGACCGGGCGCCGTCTCGACGAGCTTCTGCCGACCCAGATCGGTCAGGATCGCCACCTGACCACGCCGGTCGGACTCGATGCCCTCGCGCCTGACCCAGCCGTTCTGCTCGAGCCGGTTCACCGCGTGCGACAGCCGGCTGCGTGAGCCAAGGGTCGCGACCGCGAGCTCACTCATCCGCAGCCGGCCGCCCGATGCCTCGGACAGCCGGACCAGGATTTCGTAGTAGGTGTGCGGGATTCCCGCGTCGCGTTGCAGCTGTTGTTCGATCCGGCTGTTGACTACGCGCTGCGCCGCGATCCACGCGCGCCAGGCCTGTGCTTCGCTCTGCTCCAGCCACCGGGGTTCCGCCATCCCCGCAGCGTAGCCAGATCAGACCCGTTGCGCTCGTTGGACCTGATCAGCAGTACGGCGATCGCACACACCAGCATCCCGATCACGGCCAGTACGCCGATGGTCTCGCCGAACAGGAGGAACGCGAAGACCATGGTGGTCGGCGGGACGAGATAGAGCAGCGCACTGATGCGGGTCGCGCCGGAGAGCTTCAGGTTGACCAGGTACAGACCCCAGCCACCGCCCGTTGCCAGCAGCACCAACCAGAAGACAGCGCCGTAGAAGCCCGGCTGCCGCGGCACGGTGAGCTGGTGCGTAGAAGCCGCCAGTGCTGTGAACAGAACAGCTGACACGAGGCTTTGCACGGCCAAGGCGTCGAGGGAGTTGGTGCTGGGTTTCCGGCGCCGGTCCAGGCACGTGCCGGCAACCAGGCCGAGCAGACCGCCTAGAGGCACCAGGAAGAGCAATGCGGAGCCATGACCGGCGTGGAGATCGTCGGCAACAACCAGGCCCACTCCGGCAACGCCCAAGACCAGTCCGATCCACTGTCGTGCGCTCACGCGTTCATCGAGCAGCGGGCCGGCCACTGTGGCGATCAGAACTGGTTGGAGCGACCCGATGAGGGCAGTGACGCCGGCCGTGATGCCACGGTCGATGCCGGTGAAGATGAGACCCAGGTAGACGAACTGGGTGAGGATCGCCATCCACACCTGCGTCAGCAGGTCCCTGCGCGAGATCCGCGGCCGCCTGATCAGCAGGACCGCGACCGCGAGCGCACCGGCGACCAGGAAGCGCCAGGCGAGCAGGTCGAACGCCGACGTGTACTGCGTGCCCCACCGAGCGCCGATGAACCCGCAGCTCCAGAAGACCACGAATCCGGCTCCGGCCCCGACCACGCGCAGGCCGGGAGGGCGTCGTACCGGCAGCGTCAGTGTGGTCATGAAAGACAAGTAACCACACCGGTCGGTATACTGTCAGTGTGCTTGATCAGCAGATGAGATTGCTGGTGGACCGCGACGTCTCCGCGGCCGCCCCGCTGACGCCTGCCGGTGAGCGCATCCTGACGGCGGCCTCCACGCTGTTCTACGAGCGCGGGATCCGGGTTGTCGGGGTGGATGCCATCGCTGCCGCGGCCGAGGTGACGAAGAAGACGCTGTACGACCGGTTCGGTTCGAAGGACCGGCTGATCGCGGCGTATCTGGATCGGCGCAACCGGGTCTGGCACGCGTTCCTCGACGAGCAGCTCGCCGAGCGGCAGCCGAGGACGCCGGAAGAGGTGATCCTGGCGCTGTTCGCCGCGCTGACGGACTGGCTCGCCGGCTCGCGGAACGGGTGTGGCTTCATCAACGCGAGCGTGGAGCTCGCGGCCCCGGACCATCCGGCGATGCCGGTGATCGTGGGCCAGAAGCAGTGGATTCGGTCCGAGTTCGAGGCTCAGGCGACGCTGGCCGGGTTGGCTGATCCTGGGGAGCTCGCTGATCGGTTGCTGTTGCTCCACGAGGGCGCACTGGTGAGCTTTCGCGTCGCCGCCATGGACCGCGCACCTGAGGTGGCGGCGCGGGCCGCCGCGGACCTGCTGGCTGGTTGGCCGCGGGCTTAGTTGCTGGTCCGGCGGGTGATGGTCAAGCCGACCAGGCGAGACACGACCATGGCGACGTACCCGAGTCCGGCCAACTGCTCCAGCATCACCACTGACCGGCCCCATGAGGTGATCGGGACGATGTCGCTCAGGCCGGTGCTGGAGAGCGTGGTGAAGCTGAGGAAGAGCAGTTCCATCCAGGTGCGATCGTTGCTCGGGTCAACGGCTGCGGTGAAGCTGCCGGGGACCAGCGCCTGCACGAAGACGTACAGGTAGGCGAAACCCCAAGCCACCAAGGTGAAAGTCGCACCGGTCGCGAAGAGTTCGTCAGCACTGACGTCGTGGTCGGAGAGCATGTAGCGGAGCAGGCTGTACGCCGCGTAGAAATAGAACGCGGCGTGGAGGAAGCCGGAGATCGCGACGATCGGCTCGGTCGGGTTGAACGCGTCGACCAGGGACAGCACCACTGCCGGGATGCCGAGGCCGATGCTGACCCAGGTGAGGCCCGGGGTGGATCGAACCGAGAAGACGGCGAGCACCAGGACGAAGATGCCGAGGATCTCGAACGCGACGCGGCCGCCACGGGAGCCTTCCATCGCCGGATAGATCAGCACGCCCAGCAACTGCACCACGAGCAGGATCGCGGAGGGGTGCCGCCGCGCACTCCCGAACACGTTCACCGGGTCTCCTCGCCGGCTGCATGAGCCGCGCCTTCTCGGGTCGCGCCTTCGCGCGCGGCTTCTTCGCGGGCGGCCTCTTCGCGGGCGGCTTCTTCGCGGGAGGCGATGATGGCGGCGCGGCGGGCCAGGCGGTGACTCCTGCGGATCTCAGCCTCGCGCAACCGCCGCCGCTCCTCGTCCGTCTCCGGCACCACCTGCGGCACCGCCCGCGGCGCGCCGTCCGAATCCACCGCGACGAACACCAGGTACGCCGATGCCACGTGCACCTGCGGTCCGACCGCATCCCACCGATCAGCGGTGATGCGTACGCCGACCTCCATCGAACTGCGCCCGGTCCAGTTCACCTGTCCACTGAAATGCACGACGTCGCCGACGCGCACGGGGACCAGGAAGGTCATCTCGTCCATCGACGCCGTGACCGCCGGCCCACCCGAGTGCCGCGCCGCGACCACGCCGGCGACCGAGTCGACCAGCGTCATGATCACGCCACCGTGGACCGTGCCCAGCAGGTTGGTCTCGTTCTGCGCGGTGATGTGCGACAGCGACAGCTGAGTCTCGGAGGTCGGCCGCGACGACGGGCTGCTGCTGGACATGCTGGCTCCTTCGGGCTCACCTGGTGGGGTTTGCGCAGACTATCGGGCTGCGGGCGGGACACCGGGCAGCGCGTAGTTGTCCACAGGTTCGAAATCGCGGGCTGCGACGGGTGCCGATCCTCGTACTTTCTCTGCCGAGGAGGTGGTCCCGATGACCATCGACAGCCACACCGACCATGCCCACGGCAACCACTCCGACCGGCCCGACCCGGTCCTGACGCCACTGTCCCGCCCCCAAGCCACCCTGCTGGTGCAGCTCGGCCTGGACACCGCCACACGCCTCGGACTCGACCTCACCTACGAGGGCGGCGCGGCCCTCGTCCCCGTCGGATCGTCCGCCACCGGGCCGGTGCTAGGCCTGAGCAACCTCGCCCGCATCCTCGCCCGGTACGACGAGACCCAGTGGCCAACGCTGATCGACACACACTTCACCCAACTCCTGGCCCAACTCCGCCACGGCCCGCCGACTCCGCCCGCCCATCCCGAGCACGACCTGATCCAACGGCTCGTGCCCCGTGACGCGCTGCCCGCCGACTGGACCGCGGACCGTCCCGACTTCGTGCCCGGCGTACTGTCCGTCTCCTCCGCCGTCGAGGACGACGTCGTCACTATGTACCTCGAGCCGTCCGACCTGGGCCTCACCTGGTCGGCCGCCGAGAGCATCGGCCTGACCAACCTTCGCGGCCTCACCGATCAGGTCGAGTGGGTCGAGCACGACGACATCCGCATCGCCTTCGTCACGGGGACCGCGTTCGCCGCCTCCCGTGCCCTTGTCCTGGACACGGTTCTCCGCGAGACCCTCCAGCTCGAAACCCCACCGCTGCATGGGGTCCTGGCCGCTTTCCCGGTTCGTGACGTCCTGATGATCCACGTCATCCGGGACCTCTCGGTCATCCCTGCGCTAGGCCTGCTCCTGAACCTCGCCGCCCGCTCCTACTCCCACGACCCCGGTCCGCTCTCCCCCGACGTCCACCTGGTCACCCCCGACTTCACCTGGCACCCAGCCACCACGACCTCGCCCGACCACGGCCCGCTCCGCCTGTCCCCCTACCTCGAATCCCTGACCAAACACCTAGCCACGCGAGAAGTGGCCCGGCCAGTCGGCGGCTCGGATTCGGGTGATTGAGCGGACTTCGCCGAGAGTGGACCACTCGTCCTTGCCCAGCCGGGCCAAGGGGCGAAGGAGGTTGATGTCGGGGTGGTGGTCCCCATCCAGGACCGCGGCGTCGACGGCCAGGTGGCGGACCTGGCCGATCACGAGGGTGCAGTCGCCCAGCTCGAGGGTGGTGTGGAGGGTGCACTCGATCGCGACCGGTGACTCCGCGACCCGAGGGACGGCGACCGTGCGCGACGGTTCGGTGTGGACACCGATCGCCTCGAACTCGGAGACCTCCGGCGGGAAGTTCGTGCCCGACGCGTTCACCTGTTCGAACAGCGGTTCGGCGGCGAAGTTGACCACGAACTCACCGGTCGCCTCGACGTTGTTCAGGCTGTCCTTCCGTCCGACCGAGGTGAACTGCACCATCGGCGGCTGGACACAGGACACCGTGAAGAACGAGTGCGGCGCGAGGTTCAGGACCCCGTCGGCCGACTGACTCGACACCCACGCGATCGGCCGCGGCACCACCACGGAGTTCAGCAGGGCGTAGAACTCCCGCCGGCCCACTGCTTCCGGATCCACATCGACACGCACGCTCGCAGTACATCAAATCCGGTGGACGGGTACTCACCCCACCACAAGGATCGAACCAACCCACCCCTAGGGAGGCACCCGTTGGACGACGTCCGCAGAGCTGACCAGTTGCTGGAGCAGGTAGTTGGAGTGGCCGCCCGGCTTGGGGTGCGGCCCGAGGAAGTGGTGGAGGTGACGGGCGGCGTCGCCAACCGGGGGTTCGGGCTGGGCGACCGGATGTTCG
Organism: Kribbella sp. NPDC051952; assembly: GCF_040680855.1. NCBI lineage: Bacteria > Bacillati > Actinomycetota > Actinomycetes > Propionibacteriales > Kribbellaceae > Kribbella > Kribbella sp. NPDC051952. The sequence continues at coordinate 121,679 of NZ_JBFAXQ010000012.1, read as the reverse complement.
TGCGGGTTGCACGGGCAGGGTTCGAGGCCGATCTCCGGAAGGAGATCGCGGTGATCCCCGTCGCGCGGGCCGCGGGCGTGCTGACACCGGGCATCGTCGAGTACGACGAGAGCCGCGAGGTGATCGATGCGCCGTACGTCGTGATGGGCCGGGTGCACGGGATCGAGCCAACGGATGTGCCGGCCGAGCTGGCGGAGCAGCTGGCGCGGTTGCACGACGGTGCCGGACTCGCCGTACCCGGCCTTCCACAGGATGACTGGCGGGATCCATGGCCGGTGATCGACGACCTGGCCGAGCGCGGGTTTCTCGACCTCGGTACGGCGAAGTGGTTGGCCGACTGGTTCTCCCGCCTCGCCGAGAGGTTCGACCGTGACCAGCCGACGGTGCTGATTCACGGAGATGTTGCCGCGCACAACCTTCTCGTCACACCCGACGGTGAACTGACCGGGCTCATCGACTGGGGTGACGCCGCGTACGCGCCGCGTGCCGTGGACTTCGCCAAGCTCCCGCTCGAGCACGTTGCGGCGATCCTGCCCGACTACGTCCGCCACAGCACGGCCGGCTTGCGACTCGACGAGCTCGCTGCGGGTGCCGTCTGGCTCCACCTCGACTGGGCGCTCGGCAAACTCCCGGCGGCGCCTTGGCCCGGGCAACGGCACTGGACCGCTCCGCCGGCCAGTCGGATCCTCGGTCTGCTCCGGTTCTTCGCTGGTAACCCACCCGAGCCGTGGTCGGGTCTGACCTGATCAAGAAGGTGGGCTTCTGGCAATCAGTGCTCGGATTTGTTCAAGAAAACAAGGGGGTTTGCACATGTTGTGACATGGGGCAGGATGGGGTTCCGTGACTGACTATGTGGCGGCTGAGAGCCGGTATGACGACCAGATGGCTTATCGGCGGACCGGGCGCAGCGGACTGCAGCTGCCCGCGATCTCGCTGGGGCTGTGGCACAACTTCGGCGACGACAAGCCGTTCGCCACTCAGCGCGACATCCTGCGGCGGGCGTTCGACCTCGGCGTCACGCACTTCGACCTGGCGAACAACTACGGCCCGCCGTACGGTGCCGCCGAGACAAACTTCGGGACGCACTTCGCGCGCGACTTCAAGCCGTACCGCGACGAGCTGATCCTGTCGAGCAAGGCCGGGTACGACATGTGGCCGGGCCCGTACGGTCAGGGCGGAGGCTCCCGCAAGTACCTGCTCGCCTCGCTGGACCAGTCGCTGAGCCGGATGGGTCTCGACTACGTCGACATCTTCTACTCGCACCGGTTCGACCCGGACACGCCGCTCGAGGAGACGATGGGCGCGCTCGACACCGCGGTCCGCTCGGGTAAGGCGCTGTACGCGGGGATCTCGTCGTACTCGGCGGATCGGACCCGGGAGGCGGCGCGGATCCTCGAGGAGATGGGGACGCCACTGCTGATTCACCAGCCGTCGTACTCGATGCTGAACCGCTGGATCGAGGAGGACCTGCTCGACGCGGTCGGTGAGCTCGGCGTCGGCGTGATCGCGTTCTCGCCGCTGGCCCAGGGCGTGCTCACGAACCGGTACCTGAACGGCGTACCCGAGGACTCCCGTGCGGCGCAGGGCAAGTCGCTGAACCCGGACTCGCTGACCGAGGACACCCTCAAGCACGTCCGCGCGCTGAACGAGATTGCCAAGGAGCGCGGCCAGTCCGTCGCCCAGCTCGCCCTCGCCTGGACCCTGCGCGACGAGCGCGTCACCAGCGCCCTGATCGGCGCCTCCAGCGTCGCCCAGCTCGAGGACAACCTCGCCACGGTCAAGAACCTGAAGTTCTCCGCCGACGAACTCGAAGCCATCGACGCCGACGCCGTAGAGGCCGGCATCAACCTCTGGAAGAAGAGCTCCGACTCCTGACCCGCCAGCGGGCCAGGATCTCCGCTGAGGGGACCAACCGGTCCGGCCGGTTGAACCGGAGGTAGTCGCGTACCGCCCGATTGTCGGTCTCGTCACCGAAGTCCTGACCGGACACGAGATCGGGCGGTACGACGTAGTGATAACCGCGCTCCGAAGCCCCGAGGATCGCGTACAGCACGCAACACACCAGCTCGACCCCACAAATGACGAGCCCGTCGATGTCCTCGGCCGTCAGGAACTCTTCGAACGCGGCACTCTGCCAGCTGTCGAAGCGATCTTTCACGATCACCTCGGAGCCGGCCACCGGCGGGATGAACAACTCCGCACCCCAGGACCCGGCGGCACACAATCCGTCCGCACGTTCCCACCGCCGCTGACGCTCGGTCAGACGCTCCAGATCGAGCACCTGCTGCGTGTACACGACCCGAGCACCCAGCGAGGCCGCCTCCTGAGCAAAGGCGTTGGCCCGGAGCGCTGCGGCGGCGTTGTTCGTATTCGTCACGGGCCCATCGCCGGAGACTTCAGGACTGCAGAAGTCGTTCTGGAAGTCGATCAGCACGACGGCGACGCGGTTCAACGGAAGCGCGAAGAACGATTCAGGCATCACCGCAAAATACCCCGCCGGGCCGGCCGAAGCTCGCGATTTAGCCGGGCCCGTGTAGGCGACTAAAAGGTGACCGGGCCCGGAATCCCTTGGATGCCTCCGTGGGTCCGGGCCCGGTCTGCCGACTCCCACTGCGCCTGGTTGTGGGAGCCGACGGGTCCCGCCTCCACTGCGCCTGGTGTGCGGAGGTGGGCCCTGCGTCCTCCCCCGCTGCGCCTGGTGTGCGGGGGAGGACGGTCTATGGGTTGGTGCGAAAAGCGCTTATTTCAAGCCGTCGATCGCTTTCTTCGCGCCGGGATGCAGCGGTACCGGGTCGGTCTTGTCGGCGTTGTCGAGCGTGATGCCCTTGGCCGCCGCGTTCACCGCGACCAGTGCGTCCATGTTGTCGTAGATCGCCTTGGTGAGCTGCTCGGCCAACTCGTCCTTCATGTCCTTGCGGACCAGCAGCACGTTCGGCACGATGATCGTCGCGACGTCGGCGGGCTGCTTGTACGTCGCCGCCGGAATCGGGGCCTGGGTGTAGATCGCGCCGTACTTCTCCTGCATCTTCGGCAGTAGATCCGTGATGGGCAAGAGTTTCACGTTCTTTCCCATGCTCGTGGTCAGGTCGGTGATCCCACCGGTGGGCAGTCCACCGGACCAGACCAGAGCGTCGATCGTGCCGGCCTTCATCCCGTCCACCGACTCCGGCAGGCCGAGCCGCTGCGCGGTGACGTCCTTGGCCGGGTCGAGGCCCGCGGCCTCCAGCAGCCGGCGCGCGATCACCTCGGTGCCCGAGTTCGGCGAGCCGGTGGAGACCTTCTTGCCCTTCAGGTCCGCGATGGAGTTGATCCCGGCCGAGGCCCGGACCGCGACCTGTGTGTAGTTGTTGTAGAGCCGGGTCAACGCGACCACGTCCTGTTTCGCCTGGAAACTGTTCTCGCCCTTGACCGCATCGGACGCTGTGTCACCGAGCGAGAACGCAATGTCGTAGTTCCCCGCCACCAGACCTTGCACGTTCTGCACAGACGCCCCCGTCTCGCTCGCGGTCGCCCTGTACCCGGAAACCTTCTGCGAAATCACCTGGGCCAGCGCACCACCTAGCTGGTAGTAGACGCCGGTGGTGTTGCCGGTGGCAATGGTCAGCCGCCCACCCGATGCCGAACCGGAACCTGAGGGCTCACGCTGGCCACCGCAGGCGACCAGCGAGACCGCAGCTGCGAGCGCCACCGCGGCGGTGGGGAGGCGACGGAGTCTCATGAACTCACGGATCCTTTCTGAATGTGGACAGCTCATCGCGTCCGTCTGAATTTGGACAGCTCATCGCGTCCGTCTGAATTTGGACAGCTCATCGCGTCCGGGGCCAGGGAAGGGGTCTGGCGTTGCCGCCGGACCAGATTGATGACAACGGCAACAAGTAGCAAACAGATTCCGGCCGCGATGGTTACGGGCGCCAGGTAGAGCAGCAGGAGCGAGGCCGGTACGCAGACCAGCCGCTCCAGCCACCCGGCCGCGACGACGATCCACCCACCGGTCACGACGGCCAGCGCGGCGACCGCGAGCATCGACACCAGCAACGTCCACACCATGCCGATCAGCGATCCCTGCCCGAGCAGATGCGCGCCGTTGTCGGTGAGCACGAACGCGAACGGCACCAGGAACGCAGGCAGCGTGTACTTCCATGCCTGCCACATCGTCGGCATCACCTTGCCACCGGTGATCGCAGCCGTCGCGACCGCCGCCAGCGCGGTCGGCGGCGACACCTCGGACAGCACCGCGTAGTAGAAGATGAACATGTACGCCTCGGGCTGCGTCACCCCGAGCTGGACGAGCGCCGGCGCGATGATCACCGCGGCGATGATGAACGAAGCCGTCACCGGCACCGCAAGCCCAAGGATCAGTACGGCGAACGCCGACAACACCACCGTGAGGATCAGCACCACGGTGTGGTTGTCGGTCAGGCCCCGCGCCGCGTCGACGATGATCTCGGCCAGGTTCAGCCCGAGACCGGTCTGCGTGGTGACCGCGACGATCACGCCTGCGGTCGCACACGTGGCCGCCACCGGCAGCACCGAACGGGTGCCTTGGGCAAGCGCTTTGAACAACCGCCCGGCCGTCAGCCGGTGCTCGCGATCCAGGAACGACAACCCGAACTGGATCACCACCGCGTAGACCACGGCCTTGAACGGCGGTACGTCGACCGCCATGAAGCCGATGATCACGAACAGCGAGAGGAAGTGGTACCCGAACCGCAGCAGCAACCGCCACGCGGATTGGTCAGAGGTCTCGGCCGACGTGGTCCCGTGCCGGCGGGCATCGATCTCGATCGCGAGCAGAATGCCCAGGTAGTACAGGATCGTCGGGATCACGGCGTACCCGAGGACGGTCAGGTACGAGACCTGGAGGAACTCGGCGATGATGAAGGCGGCCGCGCCGAGGGTCGGTGGCGAGAGGATCGCACCGATGCCGGACGCGGCGAGCATTCCACCTGCCGGTTCGGGCGGGTAGCCGGCCCGGCGCAGGATCGGCCAGGACACGGTGCCGAGCGATACGGCGGTCGCCGTACCCGAACCGGAGACGCTGCCGAGGAGGAAGCCGGCCAGCGTGACGGTGCGGCCGGGCGCCGTACGGCTGCGTTTGAAGGCGGCGAAGGACAGGTCGATGAAGAACTTGCCGGCGCCGGAGTAGTCGAGGACCGCGCCGTAGATGGTGAACAGCACGATGTAACTGGCCGCGACACTCAACGGCGTCCCGTAGAACCCGGCCGTTCCCATGGTGAACTGCGCGATGATCGCGTCGAAGTTGAAGCCCTGGTGCGCCAGCGACCAGGTGTAGGGCAGGTAGCCGCCGTAGTACGCGTACGCGATGAACAACAGGCTGAACAGCGGCAATACCCAACCCGTCGTACGACGGCATGCCTCGAGCAGCAGGACCAGCAACAGGGCACCCGCGAGGATGTCCAGCGTGGTCGGCGCCTGTCGCCGTTCCAGATAACCGTCGAAGTCGAAGAGCGGATAAACGCAGACCGCCAGCGCCACTACGGCGAGGATCCAGTCCGTGATCCCCGGGTCGTCCGTCGCCCGGGCCTTGAAGGGATTCAGGAACGGCGGGACCTTCCAGCCGCGGTAACACAACAGCGTGATCGGCAGGACGGCTGCGAGAAAGATCACCAAGTAGAACTGCGTGCCTTGTGGTAGTGGAAAGAAAACCTGTGCCAGTACGCCGACGCTGATCACCGCGCACCAGACCGAGATCACCAGGTCCAGGGCAGGCCGAAGCCGCCGAGCGGGCCGTTCCTGCTCGTACTCGGCCAGTTCTTCCTCGGAGGGCGTGCTCGCGCCAGCCCCCGTTCCAACACCGACAGTCATCGACCGGTTCCCTCCTGTGTCCGAAGGCTAATGTTGCCGAACACTGGGTGGAGTCACGTGATTACGTCTTTACCAAGATCTGACACACATGAGCGTCTCCTGGCCTACGATCACCGCATGAGTGGCGCCGTCCGGATTCTGTTGGTCGAAGATGATCTCGATATCGCCAATGCCCTGATACCCGCGTTGCGGCGGTACGGCCTGATGGTGACCCATGTCCGGACGGCGGCGGACGCCCTTGCGGCGGACCCCGGCGACCTGGTCCTGCTGGACCTCGGGCTACCGGACGGGGACGGCATCAACGTGTGCCGGCAGATCCGCACGGTGTCCGACGTACCGGTGATCGCGGTGACCGCACGGGGCGAAGCGGCCGACCGGGTCCGTGGGTTGCGCAGCGGTGCCGACGACTACGTAGTGAAACCGTTCGCTATTTCCGAGCTACTGGCCCGTATCGATGCTGTACTTCGTCGTACCGGCCTCTTGCAGCCCCGCCCCCGGGTGACTGTCGGCGACCTGACCGTGGACATCGAGGCGCGGACCGTGCAGGTGGCGGACAAGCCCATCAGTTTGACCCGCAAGGAGTTCGACGTGCTCGCTGTGCTGGCCGCACACCACGGCCGGGTGGTTCCCCGCGAACAGGTGGCGCTGTACGCCTGGCAGTCCGTCTTCGAGGCTTCCTCACGCACGATGGACGTGCACGTGGCCAGCCTGCGTGCCAAGCTCGGCCGCCCCGAGCTGGTTCAGACCATCCGCGGTGTTGGCTACCGCCTCGGTTCGGACTGACCGTTGCGCCGTCGACTGCTGCAGTCCCTCGTCCCCATGGTGGTCGCCCTGGCCATCGTGGCCGTCGTACCGCTGGCCAACTTCATCGCCACCGGCGCTTCGCGCACCCTGTTCCTGTCCCGCAGCAACGACGCGGACTGGTTCGCCGCGATGGCGGAGTCCCCGCTGCAGACCGGTGACATCGCCAACCTGCGTGAAATGGCCGTCCGCTACCAGGAGCTCTACAACACGCCGGTCTTCGTGGTCGACGTCGACTCCCGGGTCGTGGCGACGTCGGTGTCCGGCGTGAACGTGAAGGAAGCGGACATCGATCGCGCCCTGCACAGCACGCTGGCCGGCCGCCTTCCGGACGAGCCGCCGGCGCTGTGGCCGTGGCGTTCCGGCGAGATGATCGTGTCCCGCCCGGTCGTCAACAACGGCAGCGTGCTGGGAGCCGCCGTACTGCGGGTCCCGACCGAGAACGGCCGCGACGAGGTGCAGAACAAGCTGCTGCTGCTCCTGGGCGGCCTGCTGATCAGCATCGGCGCGATCATCATCGGTATCGTCCGGCCGATCACCCGCTGGGTGCTGCGGCCGCTGAAGGACCTGGACAACGCGACCCACCAGATCACCCGCGGCGCGCTCGACACCCGGGTATCGACGGACGGACGTGCTCCTGAGCTGCGCCGCCTCGGTGACAGCTTCAACTCGATGGCGCTGAGCCTGCACCAGGCCCGGCAGCGTGAGCGGGAGTTCGTCGCGGACGCGTCGCACCAGCTGCGTACGCCGCTGACCTCGGCCCGGATCCACATCGAGGGCCTGTCCCGGCTGTCCCCGACCGCGCGGTTCGCGCTGAGCGACATCGACCGGCTCGGCCGGATCGTCCAGCGGCTGTCCCGGCTGGCCGGTTCCGACCGCCCGGGTGCCGATGCCGACGGTAACGAAGCGCCGCTGGACCTGGCCCAGGCGGTGAAGGAGCGGCTGGTCGGCTGGAAGGCCGTGTACTCCGCCGACGACCTGGAACTGATCATCGGCGAGATGGTCCCGGGCGGGGTCGCCCCGGAGCTCGAGGTGGACGACATCCTCGACGTACTGCTCGACAACGCCTCCAAGTACGGCGCTCCGCCGGTCGAGGTCTCGGTCACCCGCGACGGCACCGAGGTGGTGATGTCGGTGCGCGACCACGGGCTCGGGCTCGGATCACGCGACCTGAAGAAGGTCGGCGAGCGGTTCTGGCGCAGCGCGCACCACCGGGAGATGCCGGGCACGGGCCTGGGGCTGGCGATCGTCCGCTCCGAGGCGGCCCGCGTCGGCGGCCGCGTCGTCGCCCGCCCACCGATCGGCGGCGGCCTGGTGATCGAGGTCCGCGTCCCCCTGATCGACGACTACGACGCCTGACAGAACGTTTGACCGGCGGTTCCGCGGGACAGCTCAGATGTGAGCCTCGCGGAACCACTTCTCGGCGGCGGGGTGGAGTGGGATCGGCATTGTCGCGATCGCCGAGCGCGGATCGAGCGCACCGGCCTCCGGGTGATAGTTGGTCGGGTCGCTGGGGTCGCCGACGAGGTCGTTCTGCCGGCGGAACAGCGTGTTGATCGTCCACCAGGCCCACGAGTCGGACAGCGTCGGCCGGCACAGCAGGTAGTTCGGGATCGCCAGCGTCGGCACCGAACTGGCCAGCCCGTACTGCGACGGCGGGATCGCCGACACCACGTAGCCACCGAACTTCTTCACCGCGATCTCCTGGGCCACCTTGCCGATGTTGACCAGCCGGAATCCGATCGACGTCTGCAAATTCTTGATCGGGAGAGTCGGCACTCCGCCGCTCCAGATGAACGCGTCGATCGCGAGCTTGGTGTCCTTGTTGTTGGCCTTGTCCTGGAGCCCCTCGACCGACTGCGCCAGGCTGAGGTACCTCGGCACCACCTCGACCCCGGCCGTCTGGAGGATCAGCTCCGAGATGACCCTGGTGCCGGAGTTCTTCGGGCCGACGCCGACGACGAGCGGCTTACCGCCCTTCTTCGGCTTCATGTCCTCGAGCTCCGACACGCCCGAAGACATCGGTACGACGACATGCACATAGTTGTCGTACAGCCGGGCCAGCGCGGACGTCTTCCGCCGGCCGGACTCGAATTCGCCGGTGCCCTCATAGGCGGCCAGCGCGGAGTCCGACGTACTGAATCCCATATCGGCCTTGCCCTGCGCCACCAGCTGGATGTTCTGCACGGAGCCGTTCGTCATCAGCGGCTTGAGCTCCATGCCGGTGACCTCGCTGACCATGGAGCTCAGCGCGGCCCCGAACAGGGCGTAGACGCCGCCCGCGTTGCCGGTCGCGAAGGTGGCCGGACCACTCGGCGCCGGCTCGTCACCGCGGCCGCGGGAGCAGCCGGGCAGGACCAAGGCAGACGTGGCGGCGGCACCGAGGCCGAGCACGCTGCGTCTGGTCAGCCCGGTCGGCCGGGCAGGGGTCAGCAGGCGGGGGCGATCCATGCAGGACAACCTAGACAACAACGGGGCCTCCGGGGTAGCCGCGCCCCTGGCCGCAACCGAACCGCTATCCGGAAGATCGCGATCAAACTGCGTCTGGACGCATCAGGGGTAGGTGTGACAGCGTTGTCATCCATGCGGCCGCGTGGCCGCGTGAGGATCCTTCCCCGGAGGCTGATTTCGTGCACGACGACCGTCAACTCATCGAGGAGCGGCTGGAGCGCGCCTTGCGGGAGCGGATCCGCCCCGCGATCTACGGCGCGGCGGTCCCACTGGACATCGAGGTGTGGCACGCCCCTGGTGAGCCGGTGTCCCCCGCCGAAGCGCTCGCCCAGACCTACGAGCCGGCCGCCATCGGCCTGCCGTGGGGTCCCGCCTGGGGCACCGCGTGGTTCAGGTTCAGCGGCCAGGTGCCGGCCAAGTGGGCCGGTAGCGAGATCGAGGCCGTCATCGACCTCGGCTTCAGCGGCGGCCCCGGGTTCTCCGCGGAGGGCCTGGTGCACACGACGTCCGGCGTACCGCTGAAGGGTCTGCACCCGCGCCAGACCTACGCGCCGCTGTCGATCCTCGGCCCTGACGGTACGGCGGCCTCCGCCGGCGACTCGATCGAGTTCTACGTCGAGGGCGCGGCCAACCCGGAGATCCCGCTCGACAACGCCTACGCGAAGACCGACATCGGTGCCAAGCTCGGCGAGACGCCGATCTACACGCTGACCCGCGCCGACCTGGCCGTGTTCAACGCCGAGGTCTGGGACCTGATCCTGGACCTGGAGGCGCTGAACGGTCTGCAGCAGCAGCTGTCCCTGCAGGAGCCGCGCCGCAAGGAGATCCTCCGGGCGCTGAGCCGCGCGCTGGACGCCCTCGACTACGAGAACGTGGCCGGCACCGCCGCGGACGCCCGCGCGCAGCTGACCGACGTACTGAGCCGGCCTGCGCACGCGAGCGCGCACCAGCTGTCCGCCGTCGGCCACGCGCACATCGACTCGGCCTGGCTCTGGCCGCTGCGGGAGACCCGGCGCAAGGTGGCCCGGACGGTCTCGAACGTCGCCACGCTGGCGCAGGAGTACCCGGAGCTCGTCTTCGCGTTCTCGCAGGCCCAGCAGCACGCCTGGGTGAAGGACAACTACCCCGAGGTCTGGGAGCGGCTGAAGAAGGCCGTTGCCGAGGGCCACATCGTTCCTGTGGGTGGAATGTGGGTCGAGTCCGACACCAACCTGCCCGGCAGCGAGGCGCTGGCCCGGCAGTTCGTGCACGGCAAGAAGTTCTTCCTGGACGAGTACGGGATCGACACCCAGGAGGTCTGGCTGCCGGACTCGTTCGGTTACACCGCGGCCCTGCCGCAGCTGGTGAAGCTGTCGGGCTCGAAGTGGTTCCTGACCCAGAAGATCTCCTGGAACAAGGAGAACAAGTTCCCGCACCACACCTTCTGGTGGGAGGGCCTGGACGGGACCCGGGTGTTCACCCACTTCCCGCCGATCGACACCTACAACTCCGACCTGTCCGGTCGCGAGCTTGCACACGCGCAGCGGAACTTCCAGGAGAACGGCGCCGCGACCCGCTCGCTGGTTCCGTTCGGGTACGGCGACGGCGGTGGCGGCCCCACCCGTGAGTTCGTCGCGACTGCCCGCCGGGTGGCGAACCTGGAGTCCTCGCCGCGGGTCTCGATCGAGTCCCCGACCGAGTTCTTCGCCGCCGCCGAGGAGGAGTACGCCGGGCACGCGCCGGTCTGGTCCGGTGAGCTCTACCTGGAGATCCACCGGGCGACGTACACCTCGCAGGCCAAGACCAAGCAGGGCAACCGGCGCAGCGAGCACTTGCTCCGCGAGGCCGAGCTGTGGTCCACCGCGGCCGTGGTCGCCGGCAAGCTGGACGCGTACCCGTACGAGGACCTGGACCGGATCTGGAAGGCCGTGCTGCTGAACCAGTTCCACGACATCCTGCCGGGCTCCTCGATCTCGTGGGTGCACCGCGAGGCCGAGGCGACGTACGGGCGGTTGGCCGACGAGCTGAACGGCATCATCGCGAAGGCCCAGCAGGCGCTGGCCGGCTCCGGCGACGCGCAGATCGTCTTCAACGCGGCCCCGCACTCCCGCAGCGGCGTCGCCGGCCTGGGCGCCGGGATCGCCGCCGGCGAGGGCCAGGCCGTGTCGGTCGAGAACGGTGTCCTCGACAACGGGGTCATCCGGGTCACGATCGACGAGCGCGGTCTGATCACTTCGCTGTACGACGTCGAGGCCGAGCGCGAGGTGATCGCGCCAGGTGCCGTGGGCAACCTTCTGCAGTTGCACGTCGACACCCCGAACCACTGGGACGCCTGGGACGTCGACTCGTTCTACAAGAACAACGTCCGGGACGTGACCGAGGTCGACAGCGTCGACTTCAGCACCGTCGAGGGCGTCGCGACCGTGGTCGTGAAGCGGTCGTTCAACCGGTCGACCGTGACCCAGACCCTGCGGCTGCGCCCGGGCGCGAAGCGGGTCGACATCGAGACCGAGATGGACTGGCACGAGGCCGAGAAGTTCCTCAAGGCGGCGTACCCGGTGGACGTGCACGCCGACCGGTCGGCGTCGGAGACCCAGTTCGGGCACATCTTCCGGCCGACCCACCAGAACACCTCGTGGGACGCGGCGAAGTTCGAGATCGCGGCGCACCGCTGGGTGCACGTCGGTGAACCGGGGTACGGCGTTGCCGTCGTCAACGACTCGACGTACGGCCACGACATCAACCGGACCGCGCGGGAAGACGGCGGTACGACGACCACGATCCGGACCTCGCTGATCCGGGCGCCGCGGTTCCCGGACCCGAAGACCGACCAGGGTGTGCACACGGTGAACCACGCGCTGGTGGTCGGCGCCGGGATCCCGGAGGCGATCGAGGAGGGCTACCGGATCAACCTGCCCGAGCGGATCGTCACCGGTGCGGACGGCGTCGAGCCGCTCGTTGCCCTCGACAACGACAACGTGATCGTCGAGGCGATCAAGCTGGCCGACGACCAGTCCGGCGATGTCGTGATCCGCCTGTACGAGTCCTCCGGCGGTCGCTCGCGGGCCACCCTCACCCCGACGTTCGCCGCAACGTCGGTCACCGAGGTCGACCTGCTCGAACGCCACCTGGCCGACCGGGACCTGACCGGCAACGGGGTCGCCCTGGACCTCCGCCCCTTCCAGATCCTCACCCTCCGCCTCAAGCGCTCCTGACATGAGGCGCCTCCCCCATCCCGAGGGATGGGGGAGGCTCTTTCTGCTTCTCCCCGCGCCCGGTGTCGCGTGGCGGCGCCGGGTGCGGGCGTTTGTCTCTTTCGATGCCCGGTGTTCACCCGCCTGACGTAGCGTGAACGTATGGCTTCGACACCTCTGCTCGGTGCCCGGACGCTCGACCGGCAGACCGCCCGCACCCTGCCGCCGGGTCCACGATGGCCCACGCTGCTCCAGTCCAAGCTGTTCGCGAGCCATCGCAAGACGTTCTTCCCGGCGATGCGGGAGAAGTACGGCGACGTCTTTACGATCCGCCTGGTCCCGTCCAGCCGGGTCTGCGTCGTACTCAGCCGGCCGGAACACATCCGCGAGGTGTTCGGCAGCCCGCCGTCGGTGATGCACGCGGGCGAGGGCAACACGGTGCTCGAGCCGATCATGGGCTCACACTCGCTGCTGCTCCTGGACGACGAGGACCACGTCCGGATGCGCCGCCAGCTGATGCCGGCCTTCTCCGGTCAGGCCTTGCGTGGGTACGCCGGAATGGTGCACGAGCTCGCCCGCGCGGAGGTCGCGACCTGGACACCCGGCAAGCCGTTCAAGGTGCACGAGCGGATGCGGAACCTGACCCTGGAGATCATCCTGCAGGTCGTCTTCGGCGTCACCGACACCGACCGGCTGAACACGCTGCGGCCGTTGATGGACAAGATCGTCTCGGTCTCGCCGGTGATCATGCTGGGTGGGTTCTACCCGCCGCTGCTCCGGCTCCCGCCGTGGCGGACGTATCTGACCACGCAGCGCAAGGTCGACGAGATCCTGTACGACGAGATCGCCAAGCGGCGCGGGAATCTCGACGGGCGTACCGACGTACTCTCCCGACTGCTTGCCGCGGGCAACTGGACGGACGAGGAGCTGCGGGACCAGCTGGTCACGCTGCTGCTCGCGGGTCACGAGACGACCGCGACGGCGCTGGCGTGGGCGTTCCACGAACTGGCCCGGAATCCGGAGGATCTGGAGTTCGGTCAGCGGGCCGTGGATGCAGGGGCCGACGACGAGCTGGAGGCGATCGTCAAGGAGGCGCTGCGGCTGCACCCGGTCGTGTACCAGGTCGGCCGGCGGCTGACCGAGACCGCGGACGTGGCCGGCTACCGGTTGCCGCGCGGTACGACGATCATGGCGGCGGTCGGGCTGGTCCATCGCGACGGTGAGCACTTCCCGCTGCCGAGGGAGTTCCGGCCGCAGCGCTTCCTGTCCGACGATCCACCCGCTCCCGGGACGTGGATGCCGTTCGGGGGTGGGGCGAGGCGGTGCATCGGAGCCGGCTTCTCCCTGATGGAAGCCACCGAGATCCTCCGCGCCGCCCTGGCCACCTACAACTTCAGCGCGCCCAACCCGAAACCGGAACCAGCCCAGGCCAAGAACGTCACTCTGGTCCCCCGCAAAGGCGCAGAGGTAACCGTCACCCCGAGGTAGTCCGGCGTACTGGGGAGGATGTTGCGCCCGATTCGGGCTGAAATCCTCCCCGCACCGCTCAGTTCTCGGGGTCGGTGACGTCGCCGAGGTCTACGTTCTCGTAGGACTCGCGGTCGTCCTCGTCGTCGTCTTCCAGTTCGAAGTCGTCCTCGTCGTCTACTACGTGCACGGCAGCCTCCTCCGCGGACGCGGCGGCGCCGTCGAAACCGACGTCTTCGGCCACGAGCTCCTGGTCGTCGTCGCTGTGGGCGCCCTCGTCAGGCGCGACCAGGCGACCGGAGCGAACGACCCCGACCTCGGGACCACCGACGTCCTCGCCGTCCTCGGCGTACGGGTCGACGTCCGGCTCCTCCTGGGCGATCCGCTGGTCCAGCGACTCCCCCTCCAGCGCCTCGTCGGCCGTCGTACCGAATCCTTCGCCCGCGGACCACTTCTCCGGCGGCGAGTACCCCTCGTCGAGCAGATCGTCGACACCCCGGTCGTTCAGGGTGTCCTCTTTCTGCAGCTGGTCCTCGTCGTCGACGCTGTAGCTGCCGTAGTCCTCACGGTTGTTCTCGGTCATGCCCATACCCTGACCTCCGGGCGCGGCCGAAGCAAGCCGGAGCGCTCGTGCCCCAGAATGGCCAGGTGGATCCGGTCAGGTTGACGTTGGACCAGCTGCGGGAGCTGCGCGACGACATCGCGCCGCAGGCCGCCCGCCGTTCGCGCGCCTCGATCCGCCGTCGGGTCGACCGCTGGCGCAGCCGGATCTTCTTCATCGCCCAGTGCGCGCTGGCCGCCGGCGCCGCCTGGGCCCTGGCCCGGTACGTCGTCGGCCACAAGCAACCGTTCTTCGCCCCGGTCGCGGCGATGGTCTGCCTCGGGTTCAGCTTCGGCCAGCGGTTACGCCGCGTCGCCGAGGTGATGGTCGGGGTAGCGGTCGGCGTCGGCGTCGGCGATCTGTTCGTCAGCGTCTTCGGCACCGGCATCCCGCAGATCGTGTTCGTGATCGCCCTCGCGATGAGCATCGCCGTACTGCTCGGCGCCGGAACACTGATGAGCACCCAGGCAGGCGTGCAGGCCGCGATCGTCACGACCTTGCTGCCGAACCCGGGCGCCGGCTTCAGCCGCTGGCTCGACGCGGCCCTCGGCGGTGTGGTCGCGCTCGCCGCCGCCACGATCGCCCCCGCCGCCGCCATCCGGCGCCCCCGGCAGCAGGCCACCGGAGTCCTCAACGAGCTCTCCGAGATCCTCAACGAGACCGCTGACGGCCTCCGCGCCCGTGACGAGGAGGCGGTCACCGACGCGCTCCGCCGGGCCCGCGCGAGCGAGTCCCGCCTCGACGACCTCCGCAGTGCGGCCGACGAGGGGGTCGCCGTCGTCCGGCTGTCACCGTTCCGCCGACGGCACCGCGGCCGGGTGCAGGAGATCGCAGACCTCGTCGTACCGCTGGACCGCGCGATCCGGAACATCCGCGTCCTGGTACGCCGGTGTGCCGTCTCGGTCTGGCGGGACGAACAGATGCCCGCCGAGTACCCGATGCTGCTCGAACGCCTCGCGGACGGCACCCGCCTGATCGCCGAATCCCTGTTCGAGCCTGCCGCGGACGTCGCTGCCCACCGCGTCCTGGGCGAGCTCGGACGTCGTACGGCGGATATGCCATTACCGACCGGGCTCTCCGCCGTGGTGGTGCTCGGGCAGATGCGATCCACCGTGGTCGACCTGCTCGAACTGACCGGGACGTCGTACGACGAAGCCCGGAAACTGGTCCCGCTCCGCCTCGATGGGCTGGATGAGAAGTAGGTCACATCAAAAGTCGGTCCGAATCTCCGTCATACCCCGCGACCCCGTGCGTCTCACAGGCATGACGATCCACCGACTGATGACCTCGATGGCCACCGAGCAGGTCCGCGAACTCGAGGACCTGCTGGCGGTCGACCCGACCACCCAGACCCCAGACGACCGGAGCGACGCCGCCGCCAAGCACTAACTGGCGCGAACCGGACGAACGGATCCAGGCAGCGCCCCGGACGGTCTAGCCCACCGAGCCAGACCGCACGGAGATCGCACACAACGCAGAGGCGCCCAGTGCGAAGCGCCGCCGGATCCGTCCGGATGCATCACCACAGAGGTGCATCCCAAAACCACCCGCCGACTGTCCTGACGCCGCTTGCGCGAGGCTCAGGCCAGTCCGGCGGGTGGTTTTTGTTCAGGGAAGGAAAGAAAAGAAAGATGTGGGACCGCGGGCGGGTTCTCGGGTGGGACCGCGCGGGCGGGTTCTCGGGTGGGACCGCGCGGGCGGGTTCTCGGGTGGGACCGCGCGGGCGGGCTCTCGTGTGGAGAGCGGGGGGTTGTCCTCGGGGGAGGTCAGTCGATGCCTGCGACGGTTATTTTTGTGGTTACTGAGTTGGCTATGAAGCATTCTTGGTGGGACAGGTGGTGGAGGCGGGCCAGGGTTTCGGTGTCGGGCTCGGGGGTGCCCCAGACGATCTTGGGGTTGAGGGTCACCTCGGTGATGGCGAGGCGGCCCGCCTCGTTCGGCGCCATCACGCCGACCGCGTGGTCGTCGTACGCGTCGACGACGAGGCGTTTCCGGGCCGCGATCGACAAGAAGGTGAGCATGTGGCAGGACGACAACGCCGCCACGAACGCCTCCTCCGGATCGACCGGGCCCGGATTGCCCAAGTACTTCGGGTTCGCCGAGCCGGGCACACTGATGCCACCGTCGAAGCGCCACTCGTGGTCGCGGTTGTAGGTGTCGTAGGTGAACTCGTACTCACCGCGGCTCCAACTGACGTCGACCACGTGCTCCGACATGTTCAGCTCATCCTTCCGAGACAGCCGCCTTGGCGGATGCCGTGACGGGGTTCAAGCGTACGGGAGTGTGCCCCGGCAGCTTGGCGACGAAGTCGCTGTCGTAGCGGGCCGCCATCCCGGCCACCGGGAAGTCGGTGGTGACCCACTGCGCACCACTGGCCAGCGCGATCCCGAGCCGGCTGTAGTCCTTGTCGCGGATCGTCGCCATCGGCTCGTCCGACCGGGTCCGGACCAGGTAGCCCTTCGACACCAGCCGCTGGATCTCGGCCTGGCCGGTGCCCCGTGGGTCGTTGACCTCAGTGACCGCGGCGTCGGCCGCACCTTCCGGACCGCGGGTGAAGACCGCGCGACCTTCCAGGTTCGGCTTGCCCGCGGTGTAGAGGTCGCGGATCTCACCGGGACCACCGTTGTCGAAGTAGAACATCACCTGACCGCGGGCCGAGCTCAGCTTCGGCCAGCCCTTCGTCAGCACCGACTGCTCGAGCGTCAGCCCCGGCTTGCGTACGTCGTCCGGCGAGAGCAGCTCGCCCTCCGAGAAGACCGAGCGGATCTCGGTGTCGACGCTGTCCAGGTTGCCCGCGTCCCACGGCGGAGCCTTGACCCCACCGGCTGCGACCACGGCCGGGTCGGACTGCTTGAGTTCGAGGTTGATCGCGATCGGCACGTGGTTCGGGTGCTGGTCCGACCAGGTCTTCACCTGCTGCAAGCAGATCTTGAACGTCGCGCAGTTGGTGTTGTAGTCGAAGTCCGGCACGTGCATGACCTTGATCCCCGGCTGCGCCATCGCCGGGTCGGTCAGCGGACCTTGACCGGTCAGCTTCCGGATCAGCGGGAACGTGTACAGCCCACCCTGCGGGTCCGGGAACAGGTCGAGCTCGAGCGAGCGGACGTTCTGGTCCTCGAGCTGCTGCGAGATCGGGGCGTGCGAGTACCAGAGGTCGACCGAGCCGGGGTTCTGCTGCTGCTGAACCTTCTGCTCGTTCGGGCTCAGCTCCCGGTGGTACGAGTTGTGCGAACCGACCACCTGCATCTGGTTCAGCCGCAGGCTGTCTCCGGCGGCGTGCGGTTCGTGCCGGGTGATCGCCGTACCGGCGACCCCGGATGCGGCGACCGCGGCGGACGCCAGACCGGCGACCACAGTTCTGCTGAGGCGCATGCGAAGTGTTCCCTCCCTCTGACCCGGTGGTCAGATCTGCCCGCAATCTGTCATAAGCGGGTGCCGGGTTTCAGACCCTTCGACGGTGGTTGAAAGGTTCCTCCGGCACCGATTGACGGCAATCTGTCACAGGAAGGTGGCAACGTTGTCCCCCTGAGGATGGACAATGAGAAACATGGTGACATCGGGCGCGTATCCGCTCCGCCGGACGCCGACCCAGGACCGCGCCAGCCGTCAGGTCGAGCGCATCCTCGACGCGGCCTGCGCCGAGGTGGTCGAGCGTGGGTACGACGCGGCGTCGACGAGCGGGATCGCGAAGCGGGCCGAGATCGCGGTCGGGAGCGTGTACCGCTACTTCCCGGACAAGCGCAGCCTGATCCAGGCGATCGAACGGCGCAACCAGGCCCGCTACACCGAGGCGGTCAGCGAGCGGCTGGCGACGGCGGCGACCTGGCGGGACGCGGTCGACGTGACGCTGGATACCTTCCGCGAGATGCACCGCACCGATCCGGGGTTTCGCGCGGTCGCGCTGAGCGGGCTGGGCGATCCGGAGCTGGAGACCAAGCCGGGCGAGTTCGACGATCAGCACGCGGGCGAGTTCGCCGAGCTGCTGAGCGTCCGCTTCGGCGCGGAGAACACCCACGACTTCCGGCTGGCGGTGACCTTGAGCATCGCGATGGGCGAAGCACTGGCTCATCTGGCCGACCGCCTGCCGGCGGACGAGGCGACGTACGTCCTGGATCAGGGTCGCCCGGTCCTCTACAACCTGCTGGCGCCACACCTGCCGTCGTAACGGCCTAGGGCTGTGGGACCGGGTCGGCCGGCTCTGATGATCGCGGACCCAGCTGCGGCCAGTGGCTGACCCGGCCGGCGATGCGGGCCCGGCGGGGCGTCCGGACGTCGTAGCTCACGATCACGCGGTCGTTCTTCGCGTAAGGAACCCGGCTGCCGACGGGGTACTTGCGGGTGACCTCGTACGGTCCCTCGCCCCGGCGGGTGCAGTACTCGACGGTGACCTCGGTGTATTCGGCCGGGATCCCGCCGTTCAGCTGACCGCGGACCGGGCCACGTACCCGGATCACCTGTCCCGCGGTCTTCTCCTCCGTACCCGATGGGGTTTCGTTCCGCCGGAGACCGGCGATGACGTCCGCCCCGATGCATGCCGCAATCAGCAGCACCAGGCCGAACCCACCGAGCACAACGATCGTCAACATGGCACTCACCCCCGACGCGCCGCCCGCAAGCAGCACGGTCGTCGTTGTCGAACTGCCTTGCGCGGCCCTTGCCGCACGACGGTGAGACGCCACCAGCGACCAGTCGGTTCCAGGTCAGGACAAAGAGCTTGCCGAGTCAGCTTCCGCCCATACCGAACTGATACTCCGGCGGGACCGGACGCCCGGTCCCGAGGAGACGTTCGGTCTCCAGCCAGTAGTCGGTGAGCGGGTTGGCACCCTCGCGAACGGTGGCCAGCTGGATGCCCGCGACCAGCAACTCGTGGGCCTTCGCCGGGTCGCCGGTCGCCAACGCGTGCCGGACTCGCAGCAACCCGATCCGGGGATCCTCCGGAGCCACGGCAAGCATTCGCTCGGCACAGGCGAGGTCGCTGTCCAGTGCCGCAGCCACAGCCTCCGCAACCAGCGGAACGAGGTCCGGCCGCAACTCAACCGCCCGCTCGTAGTGCGACAGCTCTCCGGTCACCAGACCGAGATTGCGCAATGCCCACGCGTTCTCCCCGGACCGTCGCCAGGCCTCGACCGCGCCCTCCACATCACCGTGGTAGTGCCGTGCAACGCCCCGGTGATACCAGACCAGCCAGTTGTCCTCGGCCTTCTCCAACAACTCCCGCCACCCGACCAACGTCCCATCCGGTACGTCGTCAACCGCCGGCGATTGCCCGTCCAGCAAGGGCAACCAGGCTCGTTCCCGGGAGGTCATCGTGTCGTCGGCGAACGGCGTACCTGCTGAGACCTTCCAGCCGGTCCGCGCTAGTTCCAGCGCACCCCAGCCCGATCCGGTCGCGAGCCGCTCGAGCGGCTCCGCGTCCACGACGGACAGCCACGCGCTCTCCCTGGCCGGTAAGTCGTCGAGCACCGAACGCAACGCCGCGGCACCCGCTGCACGCGCGTGACTCCAGTCCTCCGAGTGCGCAGCCGTCGGCTCGACGGACACTCGACCGTAGGCCTCCAGCCAGTGCCATGATGTTGCCGCAGGCAACCTAAGGTGCTCCAGCTGGGTCCGGGCTAGCCCGGACTGGATCTCGGCATAACCGCCACCGGACAGGCCCGGCGCCAACCACTCCTGCCAGCGCCGGCCGCCCGCACCCTCGCCCCAGACGAACAGCTTGCGTCCACGCAGTCGCTCCGACGACGCCTGCGCCAATCCGTTGCCGGAGGCATCGACCGAGGCGATCCACGGTCGCTCGTCCGCCCGCGGCTCGAAGAAGAAGTCGACCGCCCGTGGGTGCCGCATCGGGTAGGTCAGGTCGATCCCATCGAAGTCCGGGACGTCGATCAGGTCGAGCCATCGACCGGTCGCGTCGGGCCGGTCCGCGCCGGCGTACCCGAATCGCCAGGCTTGGTCGGCCGGCACCAGCACCCGGGTCTCCGGCGACTGCTCGACCGCGATGTTCGACCACCAGTACGCCGGAACCTCGGTGTCGGACGGGTTCTGCAACCGGACCCCGACGTACAGGAACTCGGAGTCGGCCGGGAGCCAGAAGTCGAGTTGGGTGACGAGGTTGCGGGTGCGTTCGAGTTCCCAGAGCCGGAGGACCGGCGTACCGTCCGGGCCTTCGATGCGGGCCGCGTGCATCGGGGCGCAGGTGCCGGTCCAGTGGCCGGTGCTGCCGACGTTCCACTCGACGCCGCCGGCGAACCAGGCGTTGCGCAGCGCGAGGTTGGCCGGCTGGAAGACGGGGTTGCGGTAGAGCAGTTCCTGGCCACTGGCCTTGTGGACGAGCGAGTAGAGCCGGCCGCCGAGGCTGGGCAGGACGGTCGCGCGCACATGGTCGTTCTCCAGGACGAGCGCGGGGAACGTGGTGTCCACGAGGGTGCGGTCGTACCCGTCCTGGTTCAGGCACGGGAGCGTGCTGCGCAGACGCCCGTACTCGATGTTCTCCCGCAGGTCGGCGGGCAGCTCGCTGAGGTTCTCAACCGTCTTGAGCTCTTGGTGGCTGAGCAATGGCGCGAGCGGGTTCTCCTCACCCAGCGAGGCGGCGGGCAGGACCAGATCATGCGCGGAAAGAATCGTCACAGCCGCCATCCTTTCAATTGCGCTATACATGGACACCATGGACGCCGATGTGATCGTGGTCGGGGCGGGGCTGGCCGGGCTGGCAGCGACTGCCGAGTTGGCCGATGCGGGCCGGAAGGTGCTGCTGCTGGACCAGGAACCCGAGGCGTCGCTCGGCGGGCAGGCGTTCTGGTCGTTCGGCGGGCTGATGTTCGTCGACTCCCCCGAGCAGCGCCGGATGGGGATCAAGGACTCGCGCGACCTGGCCATGCAGGACTGGCTCGGCTCGGCCGGGTTCGACCGGCTGGACGACGAGGACAAGTGGGCCCGGCAATGGGCCGAGGCGTACGTCGATTTCGCGGCCGGCGAGAAGCGTCCGTGGCTGCATGCCCAGGGCGTCCGGTTCTTCCCCGTGGTCGGCTGGGCCGAACGCGGTGGCTACAACGCCGACGGACATGGCAACTCTGTCCCGCGCTTCCACATCACCTGGGGCACCGGGCCGGGCCTGGTCGCGCCGTTCGAGCGGCGAGTACGCGAGGCAGTCGTCAAAGGCCTGGTGGAGTTCAGGTTCCGGCACCGCGTGGACGAGCTGACAGTCACCGGCGGCGTGGTCGACGGCGTCGCAGGCAAGGTGCTCGAGCCGAGTGGCGTCGACCGCGGGGTCTCGAGCTCCCGGGTCGAGGTCGAGGACTTCAGCCTGACCGCGCAGGCCGTGATCGTCACGTCCGGCGGCATCGGCGGCAACCACGATCTCGTCCGGGCGCAATGGCCGAAGCGGATGGGGGAACCGCCGAAGCGGATGATCTCCGGCGTACCCGCGCACGTCGACGGGCGGATGCTCGCGATCACCGAGCAGGCCGGCGGCCGGTACGTGAACCGCGACCGGATGTGGCACTACACCGAGGGCATCCAGAACTGGGACCCGATCTGGCCGATGCACGGGATCCGGATCCTGCCCGGCCCGTCGTCGCTCTGGTTCGATGCCACCGGCAAGCGACTCCCGGTGCCGCTGTTCCCGGGCTTCGACACCCTCGGCACGCTCGAGCACATCATGACGACCGGCTACGACTACACCTGGTTCGTGCTCACCCAGAAGATCATCGAGAAGGAGTTCGCCCTCTCCGGCTCGGAGCAGAACCCGGACCTGACCGGCAAGGACATCAAGGGTGTGCTCGGCCGGGCCCGTGGTGGAGCGACCGCACCGGTGCAGGCGTTCATGGACAAGGGCGAGGACTTCATCGTCCGCGGCAACCTGCCCGACCTGGTCCGCGCGATGAACGACCTGACCGGCGAGAACCTGATCGACCTGACCGACCTGGAACGCCAGATCGTCGCCCGCGACCGCGAGCTGACCAACACGTTCACCAAGGATCTCCAAGTCACCGCGTTGCGCGGCGCCCGGAACTATCGCGGCGACAAACTGATCCGGGTCGCGTCACCACACCGGATCCTCGATCCCAAGGCCGGCCCGCTGATCGCCGTACGCCTGAACATCCTCACCCGGAAGTCGCTCGGCGGCCTTCAGACCGACCTGGACTCCCGCGTGCTGCGCACCGACGGTACGCCGCTCCCCGGTGTGTACGCGGCCGGCGAGGTGGCCGGGTTCGGCGGCGGCGGCGTCCACGGCTACCGGTCCCTCGAAGGCACCTTCGCCGGTGGCTGTCTCTTCACCGGCCGTACGGCGGGACGCGCAGCAGCTCAAGCAGTCTCATGACAGTCCCCGGGGCCGAACACCAGGAACTCGCCGAGCTCGACGATCTGACCACAACCGGGACAGAAGCCTCCGGCCACACCAATCCGGCCGACTACATCGGCACCACGCACGCCGACCTGCCGGTGCAACCGCCGGTGCCGGGTGTCCAGATCGACGGCTACTTCCCGTCCGAGTCGCGGACGAACACCAACCATGGCTGGAACCACGACGCCCAGTTCGCGATCCGGCTGCCGGCGCGCTGGAACGGCGGACTCGTCGTCTCCGGCGCGCCTGGCGTGCGGGCGCAGTACGCGAACGACAAGGCGATCTCGGACTACGTGCTCGCCCTGGGTTATGCGTACGCCGTCACCGACAAGGGCAACACCGGCGCCGAGTTCTACGCCGGCAGCCGTCACCCCGGTGACGCGATGGTGGAGTGGAACCTCCGCATGACCGAGCTGGCCCGGGCCGCTCGCGAGACCGTCACCCAGCACTACGGCCGCCCACCCGACGAGGTGGTTGCAGCGGGTGTCTCGAACGGTGGCTACCTGGTCCGTTGGCAACTCGAGAACCATCCCGAGCTCTACACCCGCGGCGTCGACCTGGAAGGCACGCTCTGGACCGCGGACGGGCCCAACCCGTTCGACTCGTTGCCGCTGGCAATCAGGGGCTATGAGCAACAATCTCCGGAGCTGATCGGCGCGGCCGGGTTCGATCCGCGGTCGGACTTCCTCTGGGAGTACCACTACACCGTCTACTGGACGCTGACCCAGCGGATCTACGCCCTCGAGTTCGACCCGTCGTACTCAGGCAGCGAAGCCGACTACGACTACTCGCAACGGCCGGAAGCGCACGAGGCGGTCCGGCGCATTGCGTTGACCGGGAAGATCGGCAGACCGCTGGTCACGATCCACGGCACCTACGACTGCCTGCTCCCGATCACCCATTCGGACGCGTACGCCGAGCTGGCGCGTCCGACCGGGTTGCACACGTACCAGCGGGTCGAGGCAGGCACTCATCTCGACGGACTCGTCGATGTCTACCCCGACCAGCTGGTACCACTCGTCCCCTTGATGCAGGCGGCGATCAGAACACCATCGTGAGGAGGTCCGCGAACAGTTCTTGTTCGTCGATCTCCAGGCCCCGGTTGGTGAACCAGGTCGCCATGTTGTGGCAGTCGCGCAGCAGGAACTCCATACCCTTCGGGTTGCCGACGATGTCGATCACCTGGGGCAGGTCGATCATCACGATCCGGTCCCCTTGGGCGAGGACGTTGTACGGCGACAGGTCGCCGTGCGCCAGCCCCGCCCGGGCCAACTCGCGCATCCCGTGGCGGACCTGCTCGAAGTACTGACCGAGCAGCTCCTTCGACGGGCGGACCTGGGCGAGCCGTGGCGCGGCGCCGCCCTCACCGTCGTCGATGAACTCCATCAGCAACTCGGTGCCGTCGATCTGGACCGGGTACGGCACCGGGACGCCGGCCTTCCACAGATTGCACAGCGCACCCCATTCCGCACCCGCCCACTGACCGGCGGCGACGTTGCGACCGTGCGACGTCTTCTTCGCCAGTGCACGGGTGTCGCGACTGTTGCGGGTACGGCGTCCTTCGACGTACGCCGTACTGCGGTGGAAGGACCGGTGTTCCTCGGTGCGGTACCGCTTCGCGGCGAGCAGCGAGGACCGAGCGGGGTTGTCGCCGATGGCTTCAACGGCCCGCTCGACCAGGAAGACGTCGGCTTCCTTGCCGGTTTTGAGGACGCCGAGCTCGGTATCGATCGCGGCCTGTTCCGTCACAACCCAGTCGGGCCGTGGTTCCGGGCCGCGAGAGCCGCGCTCGACGTCCAGCCAGGTGGACCAGCGCTGATCCGCTCCCAGTTGCTCGTCGACTTCGGTGAAGCGGAAGACGAAGGCATCAGCCGGATCAGGTTGGGACTCGTCGCGGGTCAGATCGGCCCAGCGGGAGTCGAGATCGGTGAACTGGTCAGAAAAGTTTGATTCGGTACGAAAGACGTCGGAAGACATCGGGTGGTGTGCTCCTGAACTCTGAGGTGAGACTGACGCGGACATGCCGCAGCACAGTGATGGCCATCCGTCAGCCCTCCTTAGGTCCAGGTAGCGCCCGTCGCTACTCGGCTGGTCCAGGATGCACGCCCGTCCCGGGCCGCGCAATCTATTTAACGGAGCTGGGACCGCGCACTCGGCCGGAGCCGCAGTTCCTGGGCCGGTGCGGCCGAGCGGCAGACCAGTTCCGGCAGCACCTGCCGCTGCCACACCGCCGATGCCGCGAGCCGCCGGCGGTGCTCGTCGTACGCCGCGTCGTCGGCGAACCGGGCCAGCCAGACGAGCACGACCTCGTCCCGCAGCGGCAGGGCCGGAAAGTTGTTCTCGGCAACCAAAGTCTCGAGGACCGCGATCGGCTTCGCCCCGGTCGCGGTCAACGCCGGTACGACGTGATCCTCGAAGTATTCGACGAATCCGTCGTCGGGCGAACCGCGGTGATAGACCGCACCGGCGACCAGCGAGGCCGGGACCTGCGCACCGACCGGAGGACGAAAGGTGTCGCGCCCCGGATAGCCGTCGCCAAGCCACAACGGCTTGAGTAGCAGGGCGTTGTCGGAGTCGACCATCGTCTGGTTCGCGGCCGCCGCGTGCTCGCGCCAGACCGGCCCGTAGTAGAAGTCGTTCAACGCGGCCGCCCGCGCGGGCATGTCCTCGAACCCACGGATCCAGACGAAGCGATCCGGATCGTCGAGGTCGCGGAACTGGCCGACGATATGCATGCCGGCCGCTTCCTGTCCTTCGACGAAGTGCTGGTCGAAGATGTCGATCAAAGTGTCCCGTTGTCCGGGGTGCAGGGTGTACTGACGCAAGTCCACCACGGCGCAGCAGTCGTCCATGCGACCAAGCCAAGCAACGAAACCTGACAGATGCTGTCAGTCTTGCGATCTCGTCACACAGCGTACTCGGTCGAATACCTTTTATCTCCCGGGACTTGAAAGCGGCGGCCGATTTTGATCTGGTGGAGGTAGTGGTTCAACCGTGATGCCACCGACCTGCACGACGACACGACGAGGTTCCTCCCGTGACGATCGCAGCTGTCAGCGCTGACGAATCCAAACAGCGCGTAGCCGACACCACCCATGAACTCCTGCTCGAAGCCGACGCCGTACCGGATCCGCGCCACCAGCAACTGCTCGACCAGGTGGTGATTCTGAACGCTCCGCTGGCCCGCTCGATCGCGTCGCGGTACCGCAGCAAGGGCGTGGACGCCGACGATCTCGAACAGGTCGCCTACCTGGGTCTGGTCAAGGCCGCCAACGGCTACCGGGTGGACGCATCCACAGCCTTCCTCTCGTACGCCGTACCGACGATCAGAGGCGAGCTGAAACGCTACTTCCGGGACTGCGCCTGGACCGTCCGGCCACCGCGCCGGGTCCAGGAGATCCAGGGCAGCATCGCGGCCGCCGAGCCTGAGCTGATCCAGCGTCTCGGTCACGTTCCCAGTGACGAGGAGACCGCCAAGGCGCTCGGCACGGAGGCGTCCGAGGTCGCCGAAGCCGGCGCGGTCCGGGGTTGCTTCACCGCGCTGTCGCTCGACGCGCCCGGCACGGTGGAGGGCGGCACCAGTCTGCTGGACACGGTCGCCGACGCCGAAGACGGCTACGACCTGGTCGAAGACGTACACACGCTGACACCGGCAGTAGCCAATCTCGGCGATCGGGACAAGCGCATCCTCGAGCTGCGGTTCCGGAACGGGTTGACCCAGGAAGAGATCGGCAACGAACTCGGCGTCAGCCAGATGCAGGTCTCCCGTCTGCTCCGCGGCATCCTCGACAACCTGCGCACCCAGCTGGCGGAGAAGACCGCCTGACCACGCGCATTTTCCGGTAGCGTCGGCTCTGTGGACTTCGAGGAGGCGGCGGATGCGCTCTATGCGGCACCTGCTGCCGACTTCATTGCTACTCGCAACGAGCTCGCCAAACAGCTGAAGGCGGACGGCGATCAGGTCGGATCGACCCGCCTGAAGGCGATGCGCAAGCCGACCGTGGCCGCCTGGGTCACGAACCTGTTGTCGCGGAACCTGCCCGACGAGCTGGACGATCTGCTTGCACTGGGAGACGAGTTCCGTGAGGCAACGGCCGATCTCGACGGCGAGCGGCTGCGGGACCTGACGCCGAAACGCCATCAGGTCCTGGACAAGCTGGCCAAGGAGGCCACGCGCCTGGCCGGGGACGAGGGCCAGAAGGTCAGCGCTGATGTCGGTCAGAAGCTGCGCGAGACGCTCGATGCGGCGCTGATCGATCCGGCCGCGGGTGACGCCGTACGCGAAGGGCGGTTGAGCAGCGCGCTGCGGCACGTCGGCTTCGGCGTCGTCGACGAGAACGGCGAACCGTCCAACGTCACGCCGCTCACCGACGAACGCCGCCAGGCCGCGAAGAACCGGCGCAAGGCCCAGCAGGCGGAAGAGGACAAGGAGTCGGCCTCCACGCGGAAGCAGCGGGAAGCCGAGGAGCGCGAGGAAGAGGAACGCGAGGCCGCCAAGAAGTCGAAGGCCAAGCAGGCGTTCGAGGACGCGGTCACGGCGGCTCAAGCGGCCGAGGCAAAGGTCGAGGAGCTCGACACCCAACTGGACAACGCCCGCGAAGCCCTGGCCGACGCCCAGGAGCTGGTACGCAGCGTAGGTGCCAAGCTGGACGAAGCCCGCCGGGTGGCCCGCGACGCCCAGAAGGAGAGCCGCGAGGCCCGGAAGCGATACAACCGGCTCTGATCTGGGTACCGGGCCTCCGAGCGAGAGGAGCCGGCGATGGCGCGGTCGATCTGGAGCGGTTACATCACCTTCGGCCTGGTCTCGGTACCGGTCGGGCTGTACAGCGCGACCCAGGAGCACGAACTGGACTTCCACCAGTTCCAGCAGGGCACGTCCGACCGGATCCGCTACAAGCGGGTGAACGAGCGGACCGGCCGGGAAGTCCCGTACGAGAAGATCGTCAAGGGCCACGACGTCGGTGGCGGCGAGTACGTGATCGTCGAGCAGCAGGAGCTCGACGACATCGCGCCGGGCAAGTCCCGTTCGCTGGAGATCTCCACCTTCGTCGACCTGGACGAGATCGACCCGATCCACTTCCAGAAGAGCTACTACCTGGGTCCGAAGGATTCCGAGAACGCGTCGTCGTACGCGCTGCTGCGGGATGCGTTGGCGAAGACGAACCGGGCCGGGATCGCCAAGTTCGTGATGCGGGGCAAGGAGTATCTGGCCACGATCCGGGCCGATGGCAAGGTTCTCGTGCTGGAGACGATGTTCTTCGCCGACGAGATCCGGGATCCGGTCGAGGAGCTCGGCAACCTGCCGAAGAAGTCGACGGCGGGTAAGCAGCTGTCGATGGCGACCGACCTGATCGAGGCGATGAGCGGCGAGTGGAAGCCCTCGTCGTACCAGGACTCCTACACCGAGCGGGTGCAGGAGCTGGTCAGGACCAAGCACAAGGGCAAGGAGGTCGTCTTCACCGAGGACGAGCCGGAAGCCACCACCCCGACCGACCTGGTCGCCGCCCTCCGGGCGAGTGTCGAATCGGCCCGCAAGTCCCGCACGACCAAGAAGACGGCGAAGAAGACCCCAGCGAAGAAGACAACCGCCAAGAAGACCGCAGCCAAGAAGACGACGGCGAAGAAGACGACCGCCAAGAAGAGCACGGCCCGGAAGAAGGCTGCCTAGTTGTCGCTCGGATTGGTCAGCAGGTAGGAGCTGGGGTTGGCCGGCGCGCCGGCCTCGAGCCAGCGGTTGAAGCCGTCGGGGTTGCGGCGCTCGAACTCGTCGAGGCAGATCCGGCGTACTTCGGCGACCGCCTGGCGGTCCCGTGCTCCGGCGCCGTGGGCGAGTTGGGTCGCGGTCTCGGACCAGACTCCGCAGAGCTCCTCGATGCTGAGCGGACACTGCAGGGACGCGATCAGCGTCTCGTCCTCCACGAGCTGCGCCTCGGTCAGCCGCTTCAGCTTCCGCTGCTGCCGCGACGGCTTCGGCCGCCGCTCCGGTACGACGAGATCGATCAGCACGAACAGGGTCGCCACGATCATCGCCGTCGCCAGCCCGAGCGCACCCCAGGCCAGCAACCGGACCATCCCGGGCAGGCACAGCACGGCAGCCGCCGCGGTCGCCGCGACCGTCGCCGACGACTTGTACGGCGCCTCGTCCGCCACATGCCGGATGACCGCGGCGAGCGGCCAGACCAGCGCGAACACCACGGCGAGCAGGATCGACGCGGCGAGTGGACCGAGCAGCAAGACGCCCGCCAGCACCCCGGTGGTCCCCACCCCGAGACCGGCTGCAAGCGCTATCCGCCGGACCGCCGGCGAGAACCGCAACTCACCTACTGTCGCCACGACAACCTCAGGAGCACCCCCACACACACCGCGCCTATAACCCGAGAACGAATACCCCGTCCACACGGTTCCCAATCCGGACGGGCTCCCCAGAGTCGGCGCCGCGCGAATACGATTCTTCAGATGAGGACCTTGGAGAGCCGGCGGTGACCAGCGTCGACGAGCAGTTCCCCGGCCGGGTCCGGGGGCTCAAACCCACGCCCTCCGACTACTCCGCCGACGTGCTCAGGACGCTGTACGACGCTCAGCTCGGGAGCCGGCACGCGGATCTCGCCGCCCGCTGGATGCAGTCGCAGGGCAGCGGGTTCTACACGATCGGTTCGGCCGGTCACGAGGGCAACGCGGCCGTCGCCGCGGCTGTCCAGCCCACCGACCCGGCCCTGCTGCACTACCGGTCCGGCGCGTTCTACCTGACCCGCGCCGAGCAGTGCGGCTCGAAGGAAGGGCTGCGCGACATCCTGCTCGGCGTCGCGGCCGCGACCACTGAGCCGATCGCCGGCGGCCGGCACAAGGTGTTCGGGCGGCACGACCTGGCGATCATCCCGCAGACCTCGACGATCGCTTCCCACCTGCCCCGGGCGATGGGCGTCGCGTTCTCGATCTCCCGGGCGGCGAAGCTCGGCGTACCCTCGCCGTGGCCGGCCGACGCCATCGCCGTGGCCAGCTTCGGCGACGCGTCCGCGAACCACTCGACCGCGACCGGCGCGATCAACGCCGCCCTGCATGCGTCGTACCAGGGTCTGCCGATGCCGTTGCTGCTCGTCTGCGAGGACAACGGGATCGGGATCAGCGTGCGGACGCCGGACGGTTGGATCCGGCAGGCGTACGGTCAGCGGCCCGGCCTGCGGTACTTCGATGCCGACGGCACC
Source organism: Kribbella sp. NPDC051952 (assembly GCF_040680855.1). Taxonomy (NCBI): domain Bacteria; kingdom Bacillati; phylum Actinomycetota; class Actinomycetes; order Propionibacteriales; family Kribbellaceae; genus Kribbella; species Kribbella sp. NPDC051952. The sequence goes on along the minus strand of NZ_JBFAXQ010000012.1, from coordinate 91,817 downwards.
GACCTCGCGGCCGCGTTGTCGATGGCGACCGAGGCGGCCACGTTCGTACGACGCAACCGGCGGCCGGCCTTCCTCCGGCTCCGGACCGTCCGCCTGCTCGGCCACGCCGGTTCGGACGTGGAAGCGGCGTACCGGACTCCCGGCGAACTGGCCGCGGACGAAGAACTCGACCCACTGCTGGGTACGGCGCGACTCCTCCTCGGAGCCGGTCTCAGCGCGGACGACGTCATCGAGCTGTACGAGGACAAGCGGTCCGAGGCCCTGCGGATCGCAGCCGAGGTCGCGGGCCTGCCCCAGCTGTCGTCGGCCGAAGCCGTCGCCGCCCCACTCCGCTTCCCTGACCCCACGACGGTCTCCGCGTCACTGCCCCAGCGCACCGCAACCACGGAACCATTGACCTTGAGCCAGTCGATCAACCACGCGTTGAGCGACGTACTCGCGTCCTACCCGGAGGCGATGCTCTTCGGCGAGGACGTGAGCCGCAAGGGCGGGGTGTACGGCGTGACCCGCGGGCTGCAGAAGGCGTTCGGGGCGGCCCGAGTGTTCGACACGCTGCTCGACGAGCAGTCCATCCTCGGGCTCGCGCTCGGTGCGGGGGTGTCCGGGCTGCTGCCGATCCCGGAGATCCAGTACCTGGCCTACCTGCACAACGCCGAGGACCAGCTCCGCGGCGAGGCGGCGTCGCTGAAGTTTTTCTCGCAGGAGCAGTACGCGAATCCGATGGTGCTGCGGATCGCCGGCTACGGCTACCAGAAGGGTTTCGGCGGTCATTTCCACAACGACGACGCGATCGGCGTACTGCGGGACATCCCCGGCATCGTGATCGCGTCACCGTCCCGGCCGGACGACGCGGCCGCGATGTTGCACACGTGCGCGGCGGCGGCGCGGTCATCCGGCACAGTCAGCGTGTTCATCGAGCCGATCGCGCTCTACCACCGGCGGGATTTGTACGACGAGGGCGACGAGAAGTGGTTGGCGCCGTACCCGGATGAACCGGTGGAGATCGGACGCGGCCGGACGTACGGCGATGGGACCGGGCTGACCATCGTGACGTTCGGGAACGGCGTACCGATGAGCCTGCGGGTGGCGGCACGGGTTCCCGGGGTCCGGGTGCTCGACCTGCGCTGGCTGGCACCGCTGCCGGTCGAGGATTTGTTGCGTGAGGCAACCACCACCGGGCGGGTACTCGTCGTCGACGAGACCCGGCGCTCCGGTGGTGTCTCCGAAGGGATCCTGGCCATCCTGATCGACCACGGCTACACCGGCCGGCTGGCCCGGGTGACGAGCCACGACTCCTACGTGCCGCTGGGCGCGGCTGCGCAACACGTGCTGCTCAGCGAGCAGACCATCGAGACCGCGGCCCGCGAACTGCTCAACTGAACAGGCGCTGCCAGAACGACTTCTTCCGCACCGGCGGCTCGGCCTCGGCGACGGGCTGCGGCTTGGCGGCCGCCTCCGCGCGCTCGTCCTGCCACTGCGCCAGGATCGCTTCCTCGTTGATCATGCCGACCGGGACGACCGGGCCGGTGGTGTCGCGAATGCTGATCCGGATCCGCTGGTTCAGATCGGCGAGGTAGTCCCGCACCTCCGACTCGCGCCGCATCCCCCGGACCTTGTCCTGGACCTGCTGCTTCTCCTTGCGCAACTGGACCGCGGGCGGCAGCAGCGCCTCGGTCTCGACGTCCTCGCGGCGGATGAAATCCTTCACCCACCAGTCGGGATCGTGCTGATCGGCCAGTTTGAGTGGTTTACCCGCACCGGGCAGATTGTCGAACTCGCCCGCGTTGTTGGCCCGCTGGAGCTGCGCCTCGACCCATTCCTGGGTGCTCATGCCGGGCGGCCGTCGCTTGGTCATGTCCACACCTCATCTGTCCTCATCGACAGTTGTGCCAGAACTGCACCTTACCGGCTTGTGAATGCAATCACAAGACATACTGGAGAGGTGCTGACCGACCAAGAGATCGCGGCGATGACGCCGGCCGAGCGCCGGGACCTGATCCTGCGGCTGGCGCCACGGCCCGGGATGCCGACCCGGCGGACGCTGGACCGGTTCCGCAAATGGCGGACCGTACTGATGGTGATCTGCGTGGCCGCGCTGATCCCGTGGACCGTCTACCTGGCGATCACGCTGCCGAGCCACTACGTCGCGCGGAACTGGGTGGCGACCTGGGTCGGGTTCGACATCCTGTTGCTCGCGATGCTCACGCTGACCGCGCTGGCGGGGTGGAAGCGCAAGCAGTTCGTGTTCCCGACCGCGTTCGCGTCCGGGGTGCTGCTGATCTGTGACGCCTGGTTCGACGTGATGACGAGTCAGCGCGGGGCCGACCTCACCCAGGCCCTGCTCAGCGCCTTCGTGGTCGAACTCCCGCTCGCGTTCGCGCTGATCGCCGGCCCGCTCCGCCTGCTCCGGTACGTCGCCATCCGGCACGGCATGATCCACCCGCGGTCGCACCTGTGGCGCATGCCCATCCCGATCCCGGATCTCTACCCCGACCAGAAGGTGCCGCTTAGGGTGGATCCCCACGACGAGTAAGGGGATGCCGCATGGCCGTTGAGGTGCTGTCCGTTGTCGGTGGCGAGCGAGTGGCGGACGCGGTACGGCGTACTCCGTCGACCAACCCGGCTCGGCTGAGCGACGTGGTGGGGACAGTCGGCAGCGCGGGGCCCGAGGTGTTCGTGCGTGCGGCCGAGGCGGCTCGGGCCGCACAAGGTGCGTGGGCGGCGACACCGGCGCCGCAGCGTGGGCAGGTGATCGCGAACGTCGGCCGGCTGATGACCGCCAACAAGGAACGTCTCGCGGCACTGGTCACGCGGGAGATCGGGAAGCCGATCGCGGAGGCGCGCGGCGAGGTGCAGGAGATCATCGACACCTGCGACTTCTTCATCGGCGAGGGCCGCCGGCTGTACGGGCAGACCGTTCCGTCCGAGATGCCGGACAAGCAACTGTTCACGTTCCGCCGGCCGGTCGGCACGGTCGCGGTGATCACGGCCGGCAACTTCCCGGTCGCCGTACCGTCCTGGTACATCGTTCCGGCGCTGCTGTGTGGCAACACGGTCGTCTGGAAGCCGGCCGAGTACTCGGCGGTCGTCTCCGACGCGTTCTACGAGATCTTCGCGCATTCCGGCGTACCCGCCGGGGTCTTCAACGTCGTGTACGCCGATGGGCCGGACACGTTCACGGGTCTCGAGCAGGCATTGCAGGCGGGGCTGATCAGCAAGGTCGGCTTCACCGGGTCGAGCGCGGTCGGCACCCGGATCGGCGAGCTCTGCGGTCGCCACCTGCAGAACCCGTGTCTCGAGCTCGGCGGCAAGAACCCGATGGTCATCACCGAGGACGCCGACCTCGACCTGGCCGTCGAGGGTGCCCTCTTCTCCGGCTTCGGCACGGCAGGCCAGCGGTGTACGTCGCTCGGAACGGTGATCGTGCACGAGTCGGTGCACGACGAGTTCGTCGCCCGGTTCAGCGAGGCCGTCGCGGCAGCGGCGATGGGCGATCCGACCCAGGACGTGCTGTTCGGTCCGTTGCTCGACGAGAAGTTCGCGGCCGGTTTCGAGAAGACGCTTGGCTGGATCACCGACCATCATCACGTGCTCGGGGCGACCGGCCGGGTCAGCGGCGACAACCCGCGGTCCGGGTTCGTCGGCGATCCGGCGGCCGGGTTGTTCTACCACCCGGTGATCGTGACCGGGGTCCGGGCGGACGACGAGCTGTTCCTGAACGAGACGTTCGGGCCGGTCGTCGGGGTCACGTCGTACTCGACCCTCGATGAGGCCATTGCCTTGGGCAACAAGCCGGGGTACGGACTGTCCAGTTCGATCTACACGACGGACCCGAACAAGGCGTTCCGGTTCGCGCAGGGGATCTCGGCCGGGATGGTGAGTGTGAACAACTCGACCTCCGGCGCCGAGGCGCATCTGCCGTTCGGCGGCAACGGCAAGTCCGGCAACGGGTCCCGGCAGAGCGGGGTCTGGGTGCTGGACCAGTTCACCCGCTGGCAGTCCCTGAACTGGGACTACTCGGGCAAGCTGCAGAAGGCGCAGATGGATACGGAGACGGTCGAGGCCGACTTCTCCTTCCAGCTGCCCTGATGGCCGCAGCACTGCCGGAGGCCGCCGACGTGGTGATCGTCGGCGGCGGGGTGATGGGCACGAGCATCGCCTTCCACCTCGCCGAGGCCGGGGTGGAACGGATCCTCCTGCTGGAGAAGAACGAACTCGGCTCCGGCTCGACCTCCAAGGCAGCCGGCGGCGTACGGGCGAACTTCTCCGACGAGCTGAACATCGCCCTGGGCGCGCGCAGTCTGGAAGCCTTCGCCCGCTTCGGCGAACGGCCCGGCCAGGAGATCGACCTGCATCGCGTCGGCTACCTCTTCCTGCTCGAGACAGCCGACCAGCTCGACCTGTTCCGTGAGAGCGCCCGTCTGCAGAACGCGGCCGGCCAACCGACCCGGATGATCGACGTCGACGAAGCCGTCCGCCTCGCCCCGATCGTCGCGCCGGACGGACTGGCCGGCGCCTGCTTCTCCCCTGCGGACGGGCACTGTACGCCGGAGTCCGTCGTACTCGGGTATGCGACCGCGGCCCGCCGGCTCGGCGCCACGCTGGTCACCGGCTGCGAGGTCCTCGGTCTTGATGCTGTCGGCAACCACATCACTACGGTGCGGACCAGCCAGGGCGATGTCCGAGCCGGCACGGTGATCTGCGCTGCGGGCGCATGGGCCGCGGAGGTCGGCCAGTGGGTCGGGATCGACCTGCCGGTCACGCCGCTACGGCGCCAGATCGTCGTCACCGAAGCGATCCCCGGGCTGCCGCCCAGCATGCCGATGACGATCGACTTCAGCAGCACGTTCTACTTCCACCGCGAAGGACCCGGCCTGCTCGTCGGCATGTCGGACCCGGAGGAGCAGCCCGGCTTCCAACTGAATCGAACCGACACCTGGCTGCCCCGGCTGACGGCGGAAATGGAGCGCAGGACACCTTCGCTTCTCGATGTCGGGCTCACCGGCGGCTGGGCCGGTCTGTACGAGGTGACGCCCGACCACAACGCGCTGATCGGCGAGGCCGACGGCATCTCCAGATTCCTCTACGCCACCGGCTTCTCCGGCCACGGTTTCCTCCAGGGCCCGGCCGTCGGTGAGATCATCCGTGACCTCTACCTCGGCCGGACACCCTTCGTGGACATCAGTCCCCTGCACGCCGGCCGCTTCCGGTACGACGGCCCGCGGGCCGAGTGGAACGTCGTCTAGTTGACGACCGCGCCGACGCTGAGGTTGAGCGCCGTACCGGTCAGCGCGCGGGCCTGGTCCGAGGCGGCGAACACCGCGACCGCACCGACGTCGGACAGCGTCGCCGCGCGGTTGAGCATCGTGCGGCGGGCAGTGTCCTTGGCGATCGCCTCCGCCGCCTGCTCAGGGAAGTCGGCCGGGACTGCCTCCGGGATACCGCCGGTCTGCAGGGTGAGGACGCGGATGCCGTGCTGCCCGAGCTCCAGGGCGAAGGTGCGCCGCAGTGCCTCGACGGCGCCGAAGCCGATCTGGAAACCACCGAGGTTCGCGGCCGGATCGCCGTACCCGCCGAAGGTGAGGATCACGCCGGAGCCCTGCTTGATCATGAGCCGGGCGGCGGCTCGGGAGGTCAGGTAGAAGCTGCGGACCATGGTGGAGACCGGCAACTCGAAGTCCGCGAGGTTCATGTCGATCAGCGGCGTACCGAAGGTCTGTTGGTGGCCGATCAGGTTGAACGAGATGTCGATCGCGCCGACCGCCTCGGCGTGCTGATCCACCGACGCCTCGTCGAGTGCGTCGACGACGGCCGTCTCCGCGGTTCCGCCGGCGTCGCGGATCTCGGCCGCGAGCCGGTCGAGTTTCGCCGGCGTGCGGCCGGCGAGATGGACGGTCGCACCGTCCGCCGCGAAGGCCTTGGCAACTGCGGTGCCGATCGGTCCGGCTGCGCCGTACACGATCGCGTTCTTTCCGGTGAGCATCATGAGTGGCCCTCCTTGACCAGTTCGGTGATGAGGTCGTCCAGTTGTTGCATCGAGGCGCGGATGCCATGTTCCATCCCGCCGTCGACGTACTGGTCGCGGTCCTCGACCGCGAAGAACACGGTGTTCTGCGTCAATGTGGTGACGCCGTCGGTCTCGTCGAAGGTGATCAGGTTCAGATAGACCGTGCCCGGCTGCTGGTCGAACTCGTACGTCTGCACGATCCGCTCCGGCGTCGGCGTCCCGTGGTACAGCCCGTGGAACACGTAGCCCTTGCCGTCGCCGTCGTAGTGCGTCCAGCGCCAGCGGCCGCCGTGCTGCGGGTCGAGCTGGTTCACGATCAGCTCGAGACCGGCCGGTCCCAGCCAGCGCGCCACCAGGTCGGGCTCGGTGTACGCGCGGAACAGCAGCTCCCGCGGCGCGTTGAACTCGCGGACGATGACGACCTGCGGTACGCCGGGCTCCGCGATGACCTTCATGACTTGTCCTTCAGGTCGTCGAGCACGTCATCGAGACGATCGAAGCTCTCCGTCCAGTACGCGCGGTAGTCCATCAGCCAGCCGACCGCCTCGCGCAGCGGCGCGGCCTCGAGATGGCTCAACCGCGCGGTCGCCTGCCGGGTCCGGGTGATCAGGCCGGCGTGCTCGAGCACCTTCAGGTGCTTGGACACGGCCGGCTGCGAGACGCTGAACGGCGCGGCCAGCGCGGCCACGGTCGCGTCTCCCCGCCGCAGCTCGGTCAGGATCGCGCGCCGGGTCGGATCCGCCAGCGCGGCGAACACTCCGTTCAACGCGTCTTCATAACCACTTAGTTTTGAAACCATGTGGTTAACATAGCGCGCAGAGCTCTCCCGCTGTCAACCCCTGAGCGAGGAGTCAGCCGCCGTTGCGGGGGTCGTCGGCGGGGTTGTTGTCCCAGTTGTCCGGGTCGCACCACTCCGGGTCCCAGCCGCGCTGCAGGCAGTACTGCCGGAGGATCTCCTCCTGGGTCGGCGGCGTCTGGGTTGCGGTAGGACGTGGCCGCGGAGTCTTGGTCGTGGTGGTCGTCTTGGTGGGCGTCGGGTCGGGACGCTCCTCGGTCCGGCTGTCGGTCGTCCGGCTCTTCGTCGGCTTCTTGGTCGGCCGCTGCGTGGGATGTCCGGTCGGTGTCGGAACCACCGTCGGCTTCGGCGCCGTCGTCGTCGCCACCGGCGGCGGCGTGCTCACCCGCGGCGGAGTGACGGTCGGCGTCGCGGACGGGACCGAGCGACTGTCGTCGACGACATGCACAGCTTGATCACCGGAGTCGCCACTGAACAGGCCGAGTGCGGTCGCTGCCCAGATGTTGACCCCGAGGAACACCACGACCGCGCCGGCACCGACGTACATGGCCTTGCGGGACGGACCGGCGTACCGGCCGATCGGGCCACGGACCGGGTTGCCCTTGCCGTCGACCCAGAACTTCCAGTCCTCGGGCGCGGGCGGCCAGGACGGATCCGGGCGCCAGGTTTTCGGGGGAACCCAACTGCGGCGGGGCGGCGACGGCCAGGTCGGAGGGACCACGAACCGCTTCAACGAACTCCTCCATCTCCGCATCGCCCAGGACAGGCTAGTCGATCAACGACACAGACCGCACGCAAGCTACTTGCGACCGTTCGATCACCGCGTGTCGCGCTGGATTTTTCGATCAACCCATGGCATCTCCCAGCGGTTAGTGAGGTTAGGCTTACCTATCTCAGACCGTTCGCTCTCGAGAAAGTTTCCGCCATGGCCTTGTCCCGTATCCGGTCCGTCGCGGCGGTCGCGCTCGCCGCGCTCTCACTCGGCGCCGGCCTTGCCGCCTGCGGTGGTCAGGACGACACCCAGAACTCCGCCGCCAGCAGCAGCGCCGGTTATCCGGTGACCATCGAGCACCTTTTCGGCTCGACCACGATCAAGGCGAAGCCGGAGCGCGTGGTGACGCTCGGCGGTGGTGACATGGAGGCGGCGATCTCGCTCGGCGTCATCCCGGTCGCCGGGGCCGACTGGTTCGGGAACACCCAGACCCGCGGATGGGTGAAGTCCGAGCTCGGCGACCGGAAGGCGCCGCGGCTGATCTCGGCGTCCGAGCCGAAGTTCGAGGAGATCGCCGCGCTCAAGCCGGACCTGATCCTCTACGTCAACTCCAAGAACGACAAGAAGGAGTTCGAGACCCTGAACGCGATCGCACCGACGATCGCGGCCCCGGTCGGGACGAAGAACGTGTACGGCGCAGCCTGGCAGGACCAGGTCCGTGAGATCGCCAGGGCGACCGGGACCGTGACCGAGGGCGACAAGGTCGTGCAGCAGACCGAGGCACTGGTCAGCGACGCCGCGAAGGCGAACCCGGAGTTCGCCGGCAAGACCATCACCGCTGGGGTCTACTCGGTCGACAGCCTGAACGCCTGGCTGCCGTCCGACCCGCGGATGCGGCTGCTCACCTCGCTCGGCTTCAAGACCAACCCACAGGTCGACGCGATGGACGACGGCGACTTCTTCGTGCAGATCTCGCCGGAGCTGACCGGCAAGCTGAACGCCGACGTGATCTACCTGGCCGCGCTGGACAACGCCGGCAAGCTCGACCCGAAGGTCGCCGCGGACAAGCTGTTCAACGCGCTCCCGGCGGTCAAGGCCGGCCACGTGGCGTACTGGGGTGGCGTGCCGGTGATCAACACCCCGACCCCGAGCGGCGAGTTCTCCAGCGCGTTCTCGATCGGCGGCCCGCTCGGGATCAAGTACGTGATCCCGCGCCTGGTCCCACAGCTGAAGGACGCTGTCGGCGGGAAGAGCTAGAGCACCTCGTCGAGCAGCCTGGTCAGGTCCAGACCGAACGGACGGTCGGCGTCGATCGGAGGTACGACGGCGTCGACCGCCTGGATCAGGTCCGCCAGCCCGGACGGGATCGGGCGCTTGGACAGGGCGAACGCCTGGCGGACGGCCAGGAGTTCGCAGGCCGTCGTCTGCCGGGTGAGCCGGATCGCCTCGCCGAGTACGCCGACGGCTTCCCAGGAGAAGGTCTGGACGTCCTCCTGTCCGTTCGACGTCTCCGCCGTACTGATTGCTGTGGGCAACGTCAGGCGGCGGAGCTGGTGGACGGTGGCGACGGCTCGCTTGTGGACCGCGACCAGACCGGCCTGCGGGCCGGGTTCGTGGGCGAGCTGAGCGGGCAGGCCGGTGACGGCCGGATCGAGCAGGCGGTGGAGCCGTGCGGTCGACACCTCGGCAGCATGCGCGAGCGCGACCGTCAGCTGATCACAGTGCGCGGCCAGATCGAGCCCGTGGAAGCCCGCTGTCCCGATGAACTCACCATCCAGGTACGCCGGTGAGTCCGTCACGCCGTCGAACGCCCTGACGACCGCCTCTTGCAACGCGCCCAGACTTCGGCGGACATGGGCAATCACGTGCCCTGCAACGCGAAACGACACTGGCGCCTGGAGTGATCGCGGTTCGTCCTCCGGGCCCGCCAGCTCACGGATCCGCATCAGCTCCGCCGCTAGTAGCTCATCTGCCCGGCCCACCGCGGCGTTGTACGGCGCGCGGTTCGCACCGATCACCGCGATGGCACCCGCCCCGACCGCGGTCAGCTGGTCGGCGAGACGACGTACGCGGGTGAGCTGGAGAGCCGCTCGTCCAGTAGCGCCTGGAATTCCTGCCAGTAAGGCGATTCCTTCCTTGGGGCCAACCTCGAGCGAGGCGAAGGCATGTGCGAGCGGGATGATCTCCCCGGCCGACCCCGCCCCTTCGGCAGGGATGTCGGGGACGCACCCACTGTTGATCAGGGCAACTAATTGGTCGATCAACTCGACCGAGACGCCGGCATCGCCGGTGAGGAATGTCCGGAGCCGGCCGATCAGTACGGCACGCGCCTCGGCGGCCGGGAGCCAGGGCGGACCGCCGACGGCTCGACCCAGTAGCAGGTTCTGCTGGTGGACGCGTTGCTCGTCCTCGGACAGGCGGACCTTGCTCATGTTGCCCATCCCGGTGTTCACGCCGTAGACGGCATCGCCTTGGGCTAGTGTCTGCAAGACGTTCACGCGGATCGCGGCCACGCGGTCCAGCAGTGGTTGGGCGATGACGATCGCCTCGGTGGACGACGGGTCCAGGTCCGACGGCTCGTTGATCATCAGTGGAACCGCAGCATCGTGCCGACCTCGGCCGCCTCGGCCTTGCGCAGGATCAGGTGGGCAATCGCCACATCCAGGAGTGACAGCCCGCGGTGCCAGAAAAGGTTGCGCTCGGCATCGTTCTCGCGGCCGGGCTTGTGACCTGCGACGATCTCGCCGATTTCGGCGTACAAGGTCGTGGGTGACAGCCGCCCGGTGTCGACATGTCGCCGCAGTGATCCGAACCGGCCGGACTGGGCTTCGCGCCAGTCGTCCACGACCACCTTGTCCATCACGTCGAGGAGGTCGAGCTCGACCGCGGAGACCGTACCGTATGGAACGGCGAAGGCTCCGGGCTTGATCGCCGCGGTCCGGAGCAGCGGCTCGGGCTCGGTCAGGCGAGTCGCCTCCACCAGTACGTCGGCACCGTCGAACGCCTCCTCCGCCGTCGCGCAGACCCGGACCGGCGTGGACAGTTCGGCCGACAGTTCCGCCGCGAACTTCTCCCGGGACTCCGGGCGCTTCGAGGTCACCCGGATCTCGTCCAGGTCGAAGAGATCGTCGAGCATCGTGACGTTCCACCAGGCCGTACCGCGGGCGCCTGCGTGGGCAAGGATCTTGCTGTCCCGCCGAGCCAGGTGCCGAGCGCCGACCGTGGTCATCGCGCCGGTCCGGGCCGCGGTGATCATGGTCGCGTCCAGGACCGCGAGTGGTACGCCGGTGGTGGGATCGAAGAGGGTTGCCATGGCCAGCTCGCTCGGCAGGCCCTTCTGGTAGTTCGGGACGAAGTCGCCGACCACCTTGACCCCGCTGATCCCGTGCTCGCCCAGACCGTCGAGGTGACCGCGAAGGACGTTGAAGTGGCCGATGCCGCCGTTGTCGGGCGTCAGGTGCACACGCGGTTCGAAGCTGGTCCGGCCCTCGCCGTGTTCGCGGACCGCCTCCTCGACCGCGTCCACGATCTCCAGCCGGGTCAGGCCCAGGGTGTCGATCTCCGGTCCACTCAGAAACCGCAACCAGATCCCGTCAGCCACTCGGCCTCCTTCGGTCGTCGTCATTCGATACTAAAGTTCCGCCACGCTGCGCTACGTTCGGGCCATGGAGTCGACCACGCGCACCCCGGACCGGACGGTGATCGGGCACTCGGCCGCCGACAAGGTCGTGCTGTTCGGCGGCCTGCCGCTGGTCGGGTTGGTGATCGGCTTCTTCCTGCCCCGGATCGCGGACTGGGCGGTCAAGCAGCAATGGGTGCCGTTCCGGGGACCGCTGAAGCTGATCGCGGGCTGGGACGGCTGGTGGGTCGTGCTGATCTGCGTCGTACTCGGGGTCCTGGGCGGCGTACTGCTGGCGGCGATGGCGCTCGAGGACACGCTGAAGGTGACGATCACCAATCGATCGGTCGAGTTCCTCAAGCACCAGAAGACGGTGACGGTGCCGCGGGAGAAGGTGAGCGTCGCGTTCCTCGACGGCAAGGAGATCGTGCTGCAGGACGCGTCCTCCCGCGAACTCGCCCGGGAGAAGCACGACCAGCTGAAGTCAGAGGCGAAGCAGATCCCGGCTGCCTTCCGCGCCCACGGGTATCCGTGGTCCGATGCCGGCGACCCACACGCCGACCGCTTCCGCCGCTGGGTCGCCGACGAACCCGAGCTGCCACCGGCGGTCAACGCCGTCCTCAAGGTCCGCTCGAAGGCCTTCGATCAAGGCGACAAAGGCAAAGCCGACCTCCGCGAACTTCGCGACGAGGTCACCAAACTCGGCTACACCGTGAAAGACAAGGAAAAGAAGCAATACTGGCGGCCCACAACCCGGCAGTAGCTGATGCCATCGCCACTCTCCGGGCGTACGATCCCACCCTGCGTACCTGAGAGTCGGCGTTGCTGATGACCGCATGGGGATCGACCGCACGTTTCGAGCCGGACGTCGAGTGGCTGAACTCAGCCCCGCTCGGTCCCGAGGAGCTGCGGGGACACGTCGTACTGGTGAACTTCTGGACGTTGACCTGTATCAACTGGTTGCGCCAGGTGCCCTACGTCCGCGCTTGGTCAGAGGGGTATCGGGACGACGGGCTCATCGTGATCGGCGTACACACGCCTGAGTTCGCGTTCGAGCAGGATGTGGCCGGGATCCGGCAGGCGGCCAAGGAGCGCCGGATCGACTATCCGATCGTGGTCGACAGCGAGTACGCCGTCTGGCAGGCCTTCGACAACCACTACTGGCCCGCGCTCTACTTCATCGACGAGTCCGGCGAGATCCGGGACAGTCACTTCGGCGAGGGGCGGTACGACCGGTCTGAGCAGCTGATCCAGGAACTCCTCGGCATCGATCGCCCACCGGTGCCGGTCGCCGCTGTCGGTGTCGAGGCCGCTGCGGACTGGACGCAGCTCCGGACCGCCGAGACGTACGTCGGTGACGGCCGCAGCGCCGGCTTCGCCTCACCGGGCGGGGTCAGCTTCGGGCGACGGGTGTACGAGCTCCCGGACCGCCTGCATCTGAACAACTGGGCCCTGGCCGGCGACTGGGCGATCGAGTCGGAGCGGGCGGTCCTCGGGACCGCAGGTGGCCGGATCGCCTTCCGCTTCCAGGCCCGCGACGCCCACCTGGTGCTCGCCAACGGAGCCGGTACGCCGATTCCGTTCCGGGTGCTCGTGGACGGGCAGCCGCCGGGAGAGTCGCACGGCGTCGACGTGTCCGCGGACGGGAACGGCGTACTCGAGGACGGGCGCCTGTACCAGCTCGTGCGAGTGCGCGACGAGGTTCGGGAACGGACGCTGGAGGTCACGTTCCTCGAACCCGGGGCAGAGGCCTACGTGTTCACGTTCGGCTAAGCGCCGAGGAGGTGGATGACTGCCTTGGCATAAGCCACTTCGGCGTCTTCGGAGGAGTGGGTGGAGTCGGTGAGGTTGACGCGATAGCCGCCTGGGACGGCTTCGAGGGACGTGAAGTGGTCGCCGAGGAGCGCGCGGAGCTGCTCCTCGCGCGGGAGCCAGATGACCTCGCGCTGCTCGATGCTGTCCAGGGCCCACTCGGTGGTGCCGTTGAAGCCGATCACCTTGCTGCCCTGGTAGTCGTGCACCTCGACGGTCATGTCGCTCACCACGAACACGTCATCGTCCATGTCTCGGTCCGGTACGACGAAACGATCCCCTGCCGCGGGTGCCCACAGCACCCCGGCCTTGCGCAGTCGCCCGGCCTGCTCGATCGTAATCACCCTTCCATCCTCCCCACGGCACGCAAACCGCGCAGGTTCGCGCGAGCCGCGGGGTCAGCGGTGGAGGGCGGTCCGCAGCTCCTCGGCACGGTGTGCGATCCGGTCGCGGCACTCCGTGGTCAGCGGCAGATCGAGCAGAGCGGTCGCCTGCAGGTGGCTGAGCGAGAACTCCGCGCGCAACCGGCGTACGGCGATATCGCGGTCGGCAGACGTCCGCAGTACCTCGGCCACCTCGGTGCGGCGCTCGAAGGCGGTCAGGACACCGTCGTAGATCTCCAACTGGGTGTAGGCGGACCGATCCGGCTCCGGCACGGTCGCGTCAGCTCCCTTCACAGGTCCCGCCTCGGAGGCCCGGATCACCTGGCGCCAGAGGGCCGGGACAGTGAGCCGGGCGCGCGGGTAGCGCCGGGGCAGCGGCTGGGCGTAGGTCATAGTCATGGTCGGCTCCTGTTCGGATCTGTCGGATCAGTCGGCCTTGGCGACCGCATGTGGTTCACGCGGCGGGCACTTGGTGCCGGGCGCGGTGAGCGCCTCGAAGTGCCAGGGTTCGTTGTCGTAGCGACGGCAGACGCCGTACTTCCAGCCGTTCTTGTTCAGCCAGGTCATGGCGGCCGTCGGACCGATGTCCACGGCCTTGCCCAGCACATGTGCGGAGTACTTCGGCGGCAGCACCCAGCGGGTGGCCAGCTTGTACGAGCCGTACTTCTTGATCGCCTCGTTCAGCAGCCGTTGCTGCTTGGCCGAGCTCCGGCGGGCGGACGTGATCTTGATCGTGACGCCGTCGGCCCTGGCCCCGGTCATCGCCTTCTTCAAGCGGGTCCGCAGCTTCGACGACAAGCCGTCGATGCTCTCCTCGCTGGTGGCCTTGGGCGTCGTGGTGGTCTTCGGCGACTTGGTCGGCGTCGTCTTGGGTGTGGTCGGCGGGGTGGACGGAGTGCGCCTCGGGGTGCGGGTCGGCGTCGTGGTCGCCTTGGTCGTCGCCGGCGGCTGGGCGAGCGCCGGAGCGCTCACACTCGACACCACCGGCTCCTTGTCCGCGGCCAGACCGAGCATCTCCCCCAGCTGCGCGTGCCACAGCAGTAGTGAACCGGCAACCAGCCCCACCCCGACAACACCGATCACGGACAGCAACCGCGTCCGCACCTTGACACTCATGGGGTACAGCCTCTCGGATCGATCACTACGCCGCATCGGTCCCAGGGACTGTCCTTCGGTGTCACATGTCGCCCCTGAGTACCAGTTCGGACGCCGAGCCTCCTCCAAAAGTTGGAGAGACCGCCCCTCCGGGCAGATGAAGCCTCGGAGAACATCGCCTGACTACGCTGGGCGACGTGAAGGGTGTCTGGCGCCGGTTGTCACAGTCGCAGCAGGATCTGCTGCTCGCTGTGCTCATCGGCGTGGTCTGGTTCATCGTGCTGAACCTGATCAACGGCACCGGCCTGCGCCCGCAGAACCCGGCCGTCTCGGTGGTCACCGGCGGCTTCCTGGTCGCCACGGTCGCGTTCGGACGCCGGATTCCCCGCACGATGCTGGTGATCGTCTCGGTGCTCTACCCGTTCCTGTACGCCGCGGTCGGCACCGGACTGGCCGCCCAGCTCGGCGTGACGATCTTCGGCCAGCCCGAGATCAGCGATGCGGCCCTCCAGTCCGAGATCCACCTGGTCCCGCTGCTCGTGGTCGGCTACCTGGCGGCCTCGAGCGGCGTACGGCGCTTCATCTGCCTGTTCTTCACGATGGGCAGCTTGGCCGGGCTGATGATCGGACTGCCGACCGTGGTCGCGATCGTCCTCGGCCATGCGAACCGCGCGATCCTGTACGGCGACCGATACCAGAAGCTGCCCCGGGACCTTCCCAGCCTGTACTCCTACATCGACGTCTCGCTGTTCGTCTTCGCCGAGGCGCTGATCTGCGGGATGGTCCTGCTCGGCGCCGACGCCCGCCGGCGGCGCAAGTCGGTCGCCCTGCTGGAGCAGCGCAACGCCGAGCTGGTCCGGCTCCGGGCGGTCGAGGCCGAGCGGGCCGCGGTCGCCGAGCGGACCCGGATCGCCCGCGACCTGCACGACGTGATCTCGCACCACGTCAGCGCGGTGGTGATCCGGGCCCAGGCGGCCGACCGGGTGGCCGACCAGCGACCCGAGGTACTGCGGGAGGCGATCCGCTGGATCATTGCCAGCGGCAAGGAAGCGCTGACCGCGATGCGGGAGACGGTCCGGGTGCTCAACACCGCCTCGCCCGTGGCGATCGGAGCCTCGCCGGACTCGGGCGGCGGGACCGCACCGGTGCCGGATCTGTCCGATGTCGCGCGGATGGGTGAGCGACTGAAGGCGGTGGGGATCGACGTGGCGATGAGTCTGCCGCCACGACAGCGGCAGCTGACCACGGCCACCGATCTGACCGCCGTACGGATCATCCAGGAGGCGCTGACCAACGTGATGGTGCACGCGAAGGCGACCGCGGCTCGGGTCACCTGGCAGAGTGGACCGCAGGGCGAACTCCTCACGATCGACGACAACGGCAGCGGCGGACCGCCGCCGGTGAACGTGCTGGAGACCGCCCGGCGCAACGAAAGCGGCCGCGGCAACGGGCTGATCGGGATGCGGGAACGGGCCACAGCGGTCGGCGGCACCCTCGCCGTCGCGGCCGGCCCCTTGGGTGGATGGAGAGTGCAGGCATGGTTGCCTCCGCAGAACTGAGCTCGGAGACCGGTGCGGGCCAGATCCGGATCCTGGTCGCCGACGACCAGGGCGTGATCCGGATGGGCCTGGCGATGATCCTCGACCACGAGCCCGACCTGACCACGGTCGCCCAGGCCGGGGACGGCGAGGAGGCGCTCCGGCTGATCGACCAGTTCGACCCGGACGTGGTCCTGATGGACATCCGGATGCCGGTGATGGACGGGCTGGTCGCGACCGAGCGGATCACCGCCGCGAACAAGGCGGCAGGCCGTTCGCGTCCCGCCGTACTGGTGCTGACGACGTTCGACGACGAGGCGTATGTACTGAGTGCGGTCCGGGCCGGGGCGTCCGGGTTCCTGCTCAAGGACACGGACCCGGACCTGCTGGTTTCCGCCGTACGCGCGGTGTATCGGGGCGACTCGCTGGTCGACCCGGCGTCGACCCGGGTCCTGCTGGAGCGGTGCATGGAGCTCGAGCGCCAGGTCGGCGGCAGTACGACGGAAGCCGCGCCGGCGCAGCCGGATCCGCGCTGGGCCGGGGCGCTCGCGCAGTTGAGTGAGCGGGAGCGGGAGATCCTGGTGTGGATGGCGCGCGGCCTTTCGAACCGCGACCTCGCCACCAAGTTGTTCGTCAGCGAGACCACGGTGAAGACCCACGTGAGCAGCGTCCTGTCCAAGCTGGGACTGTCGAGCCGCGTCCAGGCGGTGGTCGTCGCCTACGAGGCGGGAGTGGTGCGACCGGGTGAAGCCGATGTTCGGTGGGACGCCTAGCCCAGGTACAACCAGAGACCCACTGCCACGGCGGCGACGAGCGCGGCGGCGGTCAGGACTTGGCTGAGGAACGACGCCTTCCGGCGGCTGGGCAGGAAATCTCCGGTCATACCTTCAAGGATGCTTGCCGAAACGCCGCCACCCATCGGCCGACAGGATGGTTCCCGGGTACTACCTGAGGAGGAGAAGGTTGCCCTGGGCCCCCGACTTACGATTCGCCGAAGTACTCCCGCTGGACCTTCTTCGGTACGACCATCGCCCAGGCGTCCAGGATCAGCTCGCGGAGTTCGTCGTACTCGAGAGCGGCCAGCCGGACCTGGATCCAGCGGAAGCGCTCGTCTCGCGGGAGCGGCGGGAAGAACTTGTCCGGCTCCGCCGCCAGTGCGGCCGCACGCTCCTCCTTCGGGAACGCGATCCCGATCGTCTGCTCGTCCCGCGACAGCGCGAGATACACCATCTGCCCGACCCGGTACTTGATCTGGTCGCGCACCACCACCTCGTAGCTGCGCGGCAGGTCCGCCGTGACAGCCCGGATATCCGTGAGATCGACCACCCTCCAACGATAGACGTCCATCACTGACAGCACCTGTCAGTTTTCCCGCGGGTACCGTGGTGCGATGCCTGCTGTCGTGAGTGCGGTCGAAGGGGCCGAGGTGGTGTTCCGCCTCGGTGACGCTGCGCATGCGTTCACCGGCGTTCGGTTGTGGCAGGAGCTGGGTCTCGCGGCCGAGCTGCTCGAGTTCAAGCCGGTCGACTACGGCTGGGAGCTGCGGCTGCCACGACCGTCCGTGCACCGGATGGAGTACCTCTTCGACATCGCCGACCTCGGGATGCGGCCCGACCCGACCAACCCGCGCGTCGTCGGCGGTGCGTTCGGCGAGCACTCCTGGCTGCCGCTGCCCGGGTACGTCGAACCCGCCTGGACCACCGTCGCGCCGATCGCGTCGACGCTGATCCCGCTCACGGTCGAGTCCACGGTCGGACCGGTCGACGTCCAGGTCTGGGCACCCGAAGGGATCGCACCGGGGTTCGAACTGCCGCTGCTGCTCTCCCACGACGGTCCAGAGTTCGCCGCGTACGCCGGTCTGACCCACTACGCCGGCGCGATGATCGCCTCGGGTGCCCTGACCCCGTTCCGGCTCGCGCTGGTCCGGCCGACCTCCCGGAACCTCTGGTACGCCGCGAACCCGCAGTACGCGGAGGCCCTCACGCAGTACGTGCTCCCCGCGGTGCAGACGGCGTACAAGAGCCGGCGGCCGGTGATGATGGGCGCGAGCCTGGGCGCGCTCGCGGCCCTGTACGCCGAGTGGCACCATCCGGGCACGTTCGACGGGCTGTTCCTGCAGTCGGGGTCGTTCTTCACGCCGGACACCGATCCGCAGGAGTCCCGGTTCGAGTACTACGCCCAGGTCACCGGCTTCGTCCGCCAGGTGCTGACGGCAACCACAGCGCCGAGTACGCCGCTCGTGGGCATGACCGCTGGGACGACCGAGGAGAACGTGCACAACAACCGGGTGATGGCAGCGCACCTGGCCGAGCTCGGAATCGGCGTACGGTTCGACGAAACGCCGGACATGCACAACTTCACAGCTTGGCGTGATGTGCTGGATCCTGATCTCACGGATCTACTGCGACAGACCTGGGGTGGGGCTGATGGAGCGGGAGCAGGTCGAGTTGGAGGCACCGGGGCTTGATCGTCCCGGGACCGTGATCCGCTACGGGCATTTCGGCCGCCCGCTGCTGGTCTTCCCGAGTGAACAGGGCCGGGCCTGGGACTACGAGAACAACGGCATGGTCGACGCCGTCGCGGACCTGATCGAGGCCGGCCGGGTCAAGCTGTACTGCGTCGACTCGTTCGACCACGTCAGCTGGTCGGACCGCAGCATCCAGCTCGAGGACCGGGCCCGCCGGCACGGGTTGTACGAGACCTGGATCCTCGACCACGTGGTCCCGACCATCGGCGCGGACTCCCCCGGAGTCAGCGACATCATCACCACCGGGTGCAGCCTGGGCGCCTTCCACGCGCTGAACTTCGCGTTCAAGCGGGCCGATCTCTTCCCGATCGCGATCTGTCAGTCGGGCAACTACGACGCGGCCAGCTGGCACGCGTGGGGCGAGCGCGGCGACGCGACGTACTTCAACAACCCGGCCGACTACCTGCCCAACCTGTCCGGCGATCACCTGGAGTGGTTGCGCGAACACCTCTTCATCCTGCTCACGGTCGGCCAGGGCGACTGGGAGACCAACCCCACCGGCTCGTTACCCTCCGCCCGCGCGACCGCCGCCGTACTGGAGTCCAAGGGCATCCCGCATGAGTTCGACCTCTGGGGGTACGACGTAGCCCACGACTGGCCCTGGTGGCGGCAACAACTCGCCCACCACCTGCCCCGCTTCTGTTGAGGAGTCCTCCCATCCTTCCTTCCGTTCTTCCGACCTGTAGGAGCTGTTGTGGCTGATCGTTCGCGGCATTTGATCGGGTTGTTGCTCGGGGCCGAGGAGGACTGGCCGCAGGCGTTCGAGGCGTTGCTGCAGCGGGTCGGGCCGGTGGCGATCGACGGGCACGAGCACGAGTTCGGGTCCCGGCGGCTGACGATCGAGCCGTTCGACCTGAACGATCCGGTCCGGGTCGGCCTGGTGATCGACCGGCTCGCCTACTGGTACTACCACCCGCGCGAGTGGCTGAAGAAGGCCGCGCTGATGAACGGCACGTACCTGCTGAACTCGCCGTTCACGTTCCAGTCGATGGAGAAGCATTCGGCGTACTGCGCGATGCTCCGGCTCGGCCTGAAGATCCCCCGGACCGTCCTGGTGCCGTACAAGAACCCGGTCGACAACGTGCGCTGGGCCTACACGTCGTCGAAGTACAACAAGTCCTTCGACCTGGACGCGATCGCGGCCGACCTCGGCTACCCGATGTACATGAAGCCGTTCGACGGCGGCGGCTGGCGGGGGGTGTCCCGGATCAACAACCAGGACGACCTGCACAAGGCGTACGACGAGTCCGGCGAGATGCTGATGCACCTGCAGGCGACGATCGAGTACGACAAGTTCGCCCGGGCGCTGTCGATCGGCGCCGAGACGATGGTGATGGACTTCCGACCCGACGAGCCGATGCACAACCGGTACGCCGTCTCGCACGACTTCCTCAGCCCCTCCGCCGGGCACCAGGCGGTGGCGATCAGCCGGATCGTGAACGCGTTCTTTGGCTGGGAGTTCAACTCTTGCGAGATGCTCGTCGCCGGCGACTCGGTCCACCCGATCGACTACGCCAACGCCTGCCCTGACGTCGCGGTGACCTCGCTGCACTACTACTTCCCGTGGGCGATGAGCGCACTGGTCAAGTGGTCGGTGTTCTCGCTCGCCACCGGCCGACGCAGCAAGGTCGACCTGCACACCGAGCGCTACTTCGCGATCGCCGACGACGAGTCCCTCGACTACGACGCCAAGATCGACGCCTATCTCGCCCTCGCGGACGAGCACTTCGAAACCGCGAAGTACCACGAGTGGTGCGCCGAACACCTCGGCGACTTCGACGCCCGTCTGCGCGAATGGGTCGGCGGCGCCGACTTCGAGCGCCTCCTCCGCGAGACCGTCGTCGCGACGTACCCGGTGCACGAGCAGGACAAGTTCATGGCCCATTTCAAGGGCCTGACCGACCTGTGGCTGGCCGATCAGGCAGGCTAGGAGGCGTGCGCGATTCTGATGTGCCGTCCTGGTGGCGGCGGCTGGGGCTCGACGGGCTGGTGGATGTGCATGTGCATTTCCTGCCGGACCGGGTGATGAACGCGGTCTGGGCCTATTTCGACCAGGCTGTGGAGCACTACGGCACGGCCTGGCCGATCGCCTACCGGACCTCGGTCGAGGAGCGGCTGAAAACCCTTGATTCGTTGGGGATTCGGGCGTTTCCGGCGTTGGTCTACCCACACAAGCCCGGGATGGCCGAGGGCCTCAACACGTGGGCGCGAGACTTTGCTGCATCCACGCCAGGCTGTGTGTCCAGCGGGACGTTCTTCCCCGAGCCTGGCGCTGCCGATTATGTCCGCGAGGCGTTGGAGCTCGGCACCCGGATCTTCAAGGTCCACTTGCAGGTGGGTGACTACGACCCGCGCACCGATTTGCTGGACGACGTCTGGGGACAGTTGGCGGAGGCCGGCGTACCGGTGGTGGTCCATTGCGGTTCCGGCCCGATCCCCGGCAGCCACACCGGGCCCGGTCCCTTCGGTGAGGTGCTTCGCAAGCACCCTCGGCTGACTGCGGTGATCGCTCATCTGGGGATGCCGGAGTACGCCGAGCATCTGGCGCTCACGTCGTACGAGAATGTCCACCTGGACACGACGATGGCGCTGACGCCGTTCACCGAGTCGTTGATGCCGTTCCCGCGAGAGCTGATCCCGCGGTTGGCTGATCTCCAGGACCGCATCGTCCTAGGCTCGGACTTCCCGAACATCCCCTATGAGTACGCCGTACAGCTGTCTGCGTTGGAGTCGTTGGACCTCGGCGACTCGTGGCTCCGCGCCGTTTGCTGGGAGAACGGCGCTCGGTTGCTCGGGACTGTCTAGCGGGAGGTGCCGCGGTCCGGGCGATTACGGTCAGGTCGGCGGGCTGCCGGGGACTCCGGCTGCTGAGGTTGAGCCGGGAGCTGGATCGCGTCGCTGTTGACCGAGGTCGGAGGCTCGGCACCTGCGCCGGCGGCGTAGGCGTCCATCCCGTCGGGTTCGCGGTGGTGGACTCCGGCGATCGCGTGCTGCGTCGCGGCCAACGGCCAGTCGGCCTCGGCGATCGGAGCGTCATCCCCGTAGATCGCGTGGTACCGCGGCTCCGTGGAGCGCAGTTCCCGACCAAGGCGGGCCTGGTGGTTGGCCATCCACCAGTCCATCGCCGCCCAGTCCCGCCCGCGTCCCTTCCTCGCCCCGTCGATGATCTCGATCGGCTGCCCCGGCCGGGAATCGACGGTCGACCAGGTGATCGGCTTCCCGTCCTTGATCACCGCGACCGTCGTCCGGTGCGGATCGTCGTCCTCCTCGCCGAGGGCCGGCGGCCGGCCCGACTGCTCGGGGTCGAGCACGCTGGGGACCGTCTTGAAGAGATGCGCCAGCCGAGTACGCGCGTCCGGATCGGCATGCGCGAGTACGGCGAGCTGAGCTCCGGACTCCCGGAACTCCTTCAGGCCGCGCGCGAACCCGTCGGCACGCTCCGGCCCGAGCCCGGGACGGAGGTCATCTGCCGTGACGACGATCTTCCGGGCGGCGTCGCGGGTCAGCTCGACGTTCGTCAGCCATTCCGCGTCGAGCGCCGGAGCGGTGTTGATCGTCGCTCCCGCCTGCTGGTAGGTCTTCGCGATTTCGCTCGCGGTGAAGGTGCCGACCGATCGGCCGTACCCCGCCCGGTACGGGCCGTCGACGATCGCTGCCGTTACTGCGTCCTCGGCGCCGGAGCGGCCTCCGGCCACGCCGAGCTCGATCCGCCGGTCCGCGACTCGGTAGCCGGCCGCGGCCAGCGGTTCACCGTCGGGCGTGATCGCTACTGCGATCGTCGTACCGGCCGGGTGCTCCTTGCTCGCACCGACCTTGGGGTTGAAGGCCTGCCACATCGCGGCCAGCCCGGGATCGGTCTCGTCCCCCTGGAGCTCCTCGGCCATCAGGCCTGCGACCTGATCCCGGAGTACGGCGTACTGGGGGTTGTCGGGAGTGAGCCTGAGTACGTCGCCGCCGGTGTCCCGGAAGCGCGCGACGGCTTCGGCTACATCGTTGGCGGCCTTGCCTGGCGTACCCGCGTCCTCCCAGCCGGAGCTGGGCAGCTCGTCGAGCCGGTCGCCGAGGACGACCCGCGCGTGGGCCATGATGCTCTGCCCCATCTGCACATTGCTGTGGTACGCCTGCGGGCCTTGGTACCAGAAGCCGACGCCGAGCCGCTCCGATTCGCGGATGCCGAGCAGCCGAACGACAGAGTGGGCCGCTTCTGACCCGCCGTCGAGGTGGCGCATCATGATGCGTCCGTCGCTGGCCCGGCCGAGCCTGGCTGCCAACTGCAGAACGCCGCCAGCGTCGTTGACCAGGACCGTACGAGCGCCCTCTACCTGCTGGCCGTCATCGGGTCCCGGGCTGCTGTCCGCGTCATCGGGCAGCATGCTGACCGTGAGGCCGCTGTCGAGGTGCCGCCGGATGGACATCACCCACTCGCGGTTCATCGAGGTGCCGTCCAGATACAGCTTGAGGTCTTCGAACGGCTCCTGCCGCGGCACCCGGCTCGTCGTGGTCGCAGCCAGGTCCTCGACCTCAAGCGCTGTCCACGCCGACTGCTGGTCGACCTCGCGCCAGGTGCTCGTCGGCATCAGGTCCGACACAGCGAGCCCTTCACGGGCGGCGAGGACATTTACGGCGTACCAGGCCGCCGCGCCGAGCTGTTGCGCCGTCGGGATGCCGTCGGTCCGCTGACCACCCAGCCCCGGACGGATCGTCAGCGCGTCACCGAGTCGCGGGCCCGCGCCGGACGTCGGCACAGCGTGCGCTTCGGTTGGAGGCGTGCCGATCCCGACGTGGGTCGAGCCGGCGCCGACGATCGTGAGCAGGTCGTCCGAACGGTTGAACGAGGCAACGGTGAACATCCGGCTGTCGCCCAGCGTCGCGACCACGGCATGTGGGACGTCCCCGCGGAACGCCTCCATCGCCGCCTTCTGCGCCTGCCAGACCGGGCTGCGCTCCTTCTGCCCCGGCGCGATCTTGTTCAGCACCTCAAAGGTGCGATCGGTGTCTCTGAACTGGATCTCGGCCCAGTCGGCGTACTGACGCCACTCCTTCGACGGACGCACCAGGATGCGCACGACGGCATCCGGGTGCTGCGAAAACGCCGCCACCTCAGCCGCCAGCCGGACCGCCTCATCCAGCCGTCCCCGCCCCGGCGCCACACCGTCAATCATCCGCATATCCTCCCCCGAACCATGGGTCACCTGGTTCGCCGCGGGCGGGTGAGGACGTAGGCGGTGGGACTGGCTCCGTTGTATCTGAGCATCCGCTGCCGGACGACCTTGAGAGCCTTCTGCTGCTCGATCGCCTTTGTCAGCAGGCGTTTGTCCTCGGTCAGGAGGACAGCTCGACCCGCGCTGGTGAGGACCCTGTCAATCTCATGGAGGACGGCCGGGTAGAGCGTGCGGTTGCCGTGATGGCTGCCTACTTGCTTGCCGAACGGGAGATTCGTGATGATCCGGTCGACACTGTTCTCCGGGAGTGGGAGAGCTTCTGCCTTGGCTCTCACGAGCTCGGTGACGTCGTTACGTCGTGCAACCGCGATCGCCTGCGGGTCATGATCGAGGCCGATGACACGGGAGCTCGGCTCGCGACGTCGTACGACTCGGAGGATCGTCCCCGCCCCACAGAACGGATCGACCACACAATCCTTGGCCCCGACCTTTGCCAGCCGGACGAGCACCTCGGCAACGAGCGAGTTCGTTGACCACGGCAACCGTTCGAGCGGTGCACCCGAAACCCGACCGGCGACCCGAGCACGCCGTACTCCCTTGAGTGCTCGAGCCGGTTACCGCCATGCAGCGCACGCCTTCAGGAACGCATCATCGGTACTGACACTAGGCGACCGGGCCTCCCGGGAGCCAGTGGGTTGTCAGGTCGTGTAGGTGGTGTCGAGCATGCCTGAGGGGAACTGTTGGGTGGTGCGGAGAGTGAGCGGGCGACGGTTCGGCAGGTCGGAGAACATTGAGCTGCCTTGGCCTAGGACCACGGGGTTGACCTTCAGCCAGTACTCGTCGACCAGGTCGGCAGCGATCAGCGAGCGGATGGTCTGCACACCGCCGAACACCACCAAGGCACCGCCGGCAGTCTCCTTCAGCTGCCGGACCTGCTCCAGTCCGTCGCCTGCGGCTAGCACCGAGTTCGGCCAGATGCTGACATCGAAGTCCGCGTCGGTGGACAGCACGACCTTCGTCGCCGCATTGATCCACGCCGCCATCTCACCGTCCGCCGTCGGCCAGTACGCGTTCATGTCGAGAAACGTCTGACGCCCGACGACGATCGTGTCCGCGACGTCGCGGAACCGCACCGCGAGATCGTTCTCCTCCTGCTCGTCGGGCACGATGAAGTCCAGCGAGGACAGGTCCCCGTCCGGCCCGGCCATGAACCCGTCAACGCTCACGTTGCAGGAAACGATCAGCGGTCTCATCCGGCCTCCTCTTGGTGTCGTCCTCCGGACCATGCCAACCAAGCCTTTCATTTCGGCTTCAGATCCGGCGGCAGCCGAACGCGGACAGGCCGTTGCTGAGGCTATTCCAACGTTGTAGTGTCGGATCGACCGCCTCATTCGAGTGATTCTGGAGTGCTCATGTCGCAGCCTCGTGCCGAGTATCCGCGCCCGCAGTTCGTCCGGGCGGAGTGGGTGAATCTGAACGGCGAGTGGCAGTTCGAGATCGATCGGTCCGACTCCGGGCTCGAGCGCGGGGTGAAGGACCGGGAGCTCGGGCAGCGGATCGTCGTACCGTTCGCGCCGGAGACGGAATTGTCCGGGATCGAGGACGTCGACTTCATGGAAGCCGTCTGGTACCGGACCACCGTGACGATCCCCGCGGAGTGGACCGGGAAGGACGCCGTACTCCACTTCCAGGCGGTCGACCACGACGCGACCGTGTGGGTGAACGGGGTCGAGGTGGTTCGGCACCGCGGCGGGTTCACACCGTTCAGCGCCAACCTGAGCAAGGTCGCGCAGCCGGGCGAGGAGGCCACGATCGTGGTCCGCGCCCGCGACACCCACAGGGGCCCGCAGGCGCGCGGCAAGCAGTCCCAGCTGTACTTCAACCACAGCTGCCTCTACACCCGGACCACCGGCATCTGGCAGACCGTCTGGCTCGAGGCTGTGCCGACCGTGCACCTCGGCCGCCCCCGGATCACCCCGGACGTGGCAGGCTCCAGCTTCCACCTCGAGGTGCCGGTCTCGGCGAACAAGCCCGGCTGGAAGATTCGCGCGACACTGAAGGATGCCGACGGCGAGGTCGCGCAGGCGGAGGTCCGTGCCGACCTCGACTTCGCGCCGCGGCTCACGCTGCAGGTCCCGGCCGACCGCGTCCGTCTCTGGGACACCACCGACCCGCACCTGTACGACGTGAGCCTCGAGCTGATCGATGCCGACGGCAACATCGCCGACACCGCGGACAGCTACGCCGGACTGCGGTCGGTGTCGATCAACGGCAAGGCGATCCTGATCAACGGCAAGCATGTGTTCCAGCGACTGGTGCTCGACCAGGGCTACTGGCCGGAGAGCCTGATGACGGCGCCCTCCGACGAGGCACTGGTCCGCGACATCGAGCTGAGCATCGCGGCCGGGTTCAACGGCGCGCGGCTGCACCAGAAGGTGTTCGAGGAGCGCTTCCTGTACCACGCGGACCGGCTCGGATACCTGGTGTGGGGCGAGTTCGGTGACTGGGGTTCCGGCGTCGGTGACACCGGCAACGACAATCAGCAGCCGACGGCGTCGTACGTCGGTCAGTGGCTCGAGGCGGTCGAGCGCGACTACAGCCACCCCTCGATCGTCGGGTGGTGCCCGCTGAACGAGACGCACCAGCTCCTGCACGACCGGATCACCCAGCTGGACGACGTCACCCGGGCGATGTTCCTGGCGACGAAGGCCGCCGACACCACCCGCCCGGTGCTCGACGCGTCCGGATACTCGCACCGCGTGCCGGAGACGGACGTCTGGGACTCGCACAACTACGAGCAGGACCCGG
This sequence comes from Kribbella sp. NPDC051952, assembly GCF_040680855.1. Classification (NCBI taxonomy): domain Bacteria; kingdom Bacillati; phylum Actinomycetota; class Actinomycetes; order Propionibacteriales; family Kribbellaceae; genus Kribbella; species Kribbella sp. NPDC051952. The sequence goes on along the minus strand of NZ_JBFAXQ010000012.1, from coordinate 65,358 downwards.
CCGAGTTCGCGCAGCAGATGGCCGATCTCGTGAACGACAAGCCGTACGGCAACACCGGCGGCCGCGAGGGCAAGCCGATCTCGCTGGCGTACGACGGCCAGCCGTACTTCTGCAGCGAGTTCGGCGGCATCTGGTGGAACGCCGAGAAGGCGGCCGCCGGCAAGACCGGGAACTCCGCGGACTCCTGGGGTTACGGCCAGCGAGTCGCCAACGAGGAGGACTTCTACAGCCGCTTCGCCGGCCTGGTCGACGCATTGCTCGACAACGAGCTGATGTTCGGCTACTGCTACACGCAGCTGACCGACGTCTTCCAGGAAGAGAACGGGATCTACAACTTCGACCGCAGCAACAAGCTCGACGTACCGCGGATCCAGAAGATCCAGGTCCGCCAGGCGGCTTACGAGAAGGACTGAATTCCAAGACTGCCGACCGCGACCAGGGCCCAGAGAATCGCTCCGAGCAGGAGCGGCCTGGGCCCTGCTTCGCGTAGCTCCTTCGGCCGCAGCGACAGGCCGATCGCGGCGAGCGCCGCGGTGATCAGAGTGCTGCCGATGAAGGTGAGGGTCGGCAGCCAGGATTCGGGGACGACGCCTGCGGACCGGAGGCCCGCGGCGGCGATGAAACCGATCAGAAACAGCGGAACGAGTTTCCGCCACGGCAATGGCCCGCGGATCGAGGCGGTAGCGCCCTCGTACGAACCCTCGGAAGCAGCATCGAGCGCCCGAGCCGCGCGGTTCTCGCGCCGGATCTTCAGCGCAACCAGCGTCAGTACGATCGGGATCAGCGTGAGGGAGCGGGTCAGCTTCACCACGATGGCCTGGTCGCCGGCACTCTGGCTGTACGCGTACCCGGCCGCGACCACGGACGACGTGTCGTTGATCGCCGTGCCGGCCCAGAGGCCGAACGCTTCCGGGCTCAGGCCGAGGAGATGACCGAGGGGCGGGAACGCGAGTACGGCGACGACGTTGAAGGTGAAGATCGTCGCGAGGGCGTAGGCGACGGATGAGCGTTTGGCGCCGATTGCCGCCGTTGCCGCGGCGATGGCTGATGCGCCACAGATCGCCGTACCGACGCCGATCAGAGTCTGCGTGTCACCGCGTACGCCAAGGATCCGGCCGAACAGCCACGCACCACCCAGGGCGATGGCGAGGGTGCCGAGCATCACGGGCAGGGACGAGGCGCCGACGTGGGCGACCTGCTGGAGGGACAGGCCGGTTCCGAGTACGACGATCGACAGCTGGAGCAGGTTCTTCGACGCGAACTCGTACCCGGGCCTGAGGCCGTCTGCCCGTAGAGCCGAGATGAGCAGACCGGCAACGACACCGAGCACTATGGCGAACACCGGGCCGCCGACCACCGGGACCAGTCGGCCGAGCGGAACCGCGATGGCGGTGAGGACAAGCACGACACCCAGGCCGGGCAGCCGCCGTACGACGGAACCGAGACGACGATGGGAGGACGGGTGTGAAACGGGAGCCGTTGGGTGCGCAGGTGGCCTAACCTCGACCTGCACCATGGCTCCGGCTCCCTTCGCTTAAATGTACGCACATTTAAGCTAAGAGATGACCGGACATTTGGCAACCCGGGAGACTTATGACCGTGCGCAGGCTCGACCGCTCCGGCGGGCAGTCGTTGTGGAAGCAGCTGCAGGAGGACCTGGTCCGGCGGCTGCGCTCCGGCGAGTTCGACGACGCCTTCCCGGGTGAGCTCGCGCTGGTCGACGAGTACGCGGTCAGCCGGCACACCGTCCGCCAAGCCCTCGGCCAGCTCCGTACGGACGGCCTGATCGTGGCCGAACGCGGTCGCCAGCCCAGGGTCGCGACCACGCCCGAGATCCGGCAGCCGATGGGCGCGCTGTACAGCCTGTTCTCGTCCGTCGAGGAGTCCGGGCTCCCCCAGCACAGCGTCGTACGGGCGCTCGACATCAGAGCCGACGGTGTCATCGCCGCCCGACTGAACCTGGAGGGGTCGAGTCCACTGCTCTACCTCGAACGACTCCGGTACGCCGGGGACGAGCCGCTGGCGCTGGACAGGGTCTGGCTGCCCGCCGCGCTCGCCGATGCGCTCCTCGACGCCGACTTCACCCACACCAGCCTCTACAACGAGCTGTCCGTCCGCACTGGCCTCAACCTCGATCACGGCCGCGAGGACATCCGCGCAATCAACCCAACCGCAGCCGAGCGCGCGCTACTGCACTGCCCGCCCGAGGCGGCCGCCTTCTCGATCATTCGCCAAGGCACCGCGCAGAACCGTCCGGTCGAGTGGCGCCACACGGTGGTCCGCGGCGACCGGTTCGCCCTGTCCGCCGAGTTCTCCGCCAACATCGGCTACCGCCTCACCCCCGCCCCGCGGACCACCGCCCTGGCTCAGGGCTGGTAGACGAAACCAGGCCGGAACGGGTCGTCGCTCGGCAACCAGCACCCGGTCAGATCGACCTCGACATCGCGGGTCAACTCCTCCACCGCGGCAAGCACCGCGGGGCGCGTCTCGTGCTGACGAGACACCAGCGCCCACGTCCACACCGGCACCGGATCGGCGACAGCCCGACGGACGAAACCGGGCGGCAGCGGGGTCGCATCGCGCTTGGGTGAACTGACCACCGGGCGCCGCAACCGCCGGACATGATCGAAGAACGCCGGTCCGGTGATGCCGTGGTCGTCAATCCGGACCAGTTCGGCGCCGGTCGCGCGAGCGAACTCGACCGCATAGATGTTCCACGAGGCCCAGGTCTCGGTGTCGGCGTCGACCAGTACGACGGTGTCGGACGCGCGGACGACGGACTCGTCCCGACCGGGCGAGACGGCGTACAAGCGATCCGCTCCGAGCAGACGGCCGACGAGCGCCTGCTCGCCCAGGTCCGTCGCGCGCACCCAGCAGATCGCGAGGTCGATGCTGCCGTCGGAGACTCGGCCGGCCTGGGTGTGCGACGGCATCACCCACGCGTCGACGCGCAACTGCGCGACCGCGGAGGTCCGCTCGATCAGATCGGGCGGGTACCAGCTGACGTAGCCGAGCCGTACCGGTTCGCTCGCCGCAAAGCCGGCCGCCGTACGGCGTAATGCGTCCGCCTGCTCGAGCAACGCCCGCGTCTGCGGAAGCAACGTCTCCCCGAACGGTGTCAACGCGACCGTACGGCGATCCCGCTCGAACAACCGCACGCCGAGATCTCGTTCGAGCGACTTGATCTGCTGCGACAGCGACGGGCCGGCGATATGCAGCCGGGCCGCGGCCCGGCCGAAGTTCAGCTCCTCGGCGACCGCCACGAAGTACCGCAACTGCCGCAGCTCCACGGAGTCGATCGTAGTAGGCCGAGCCTCCCAGCTGAGAGCGAACCGGTCGTGGAAAACACCGCATGGTTCGACAATTATCGAAGTACAGCAAGCCCCTTCGAGATGGAGAACCATGAACTCCCAGAAAGTTGCCGTCATCACCGGTGCGTCCCAGGGCATCGGCGCCGGTCTCGTCACGGCGTACCGCAAGCTCGGGTACGCCGTGGTCGCGAACTCACGAACGATCGCACCGGCAGATGATCCGCTCGTGCTTACCGTCCCCGGAGACATCGCCCAGCCGGGCACCGGGATCCGCGTGATCGAGGCGGGGCTGCAGGCGTTCGGCCGGATCGACACCCTGGTCAACAACGCCGGCATCTTCGTCGCCAAGCCGTTCACCGAGTACAGCGACGAGGAGTACGACCTGATCGAGGGCGTGAATCTCCGCGGCTTCTTCGAGATCACCCGCCGGGCCGTCACCGCGATGCTCGAACAGAACGGCGGTCACATCGTCAGCATCACCACGACGCTGGCCGAGCACGCCGACAGCAAGGTCCCGTCCGCACTGGCATCGCTGACCAAGGGCGGCCTCAACTCGGTCACCAAGTCGCTCGCCACCGAGTACGCCGGTCGCGGCATCCGGGTCAACGCGGTCGCTCCGGGCGTCGTCCGTACGCCGATGCACCCCGAGGAGACGCACGAGTTCCTCGCCGCGCTGCACCCGGTGGGTCGGCTGGGCGAGATCGAAGACGTCGTCGACGCGGTCACCTACTTGGAGAACGCCACCTTCGTCACCGGCGAGATCCTCACCGTCGACGGCGGCCAGCAGGCAGGTCGCTGATGAACCCCCTGCAAACCGTCCTCGACCAGTGGAAGGCCGGCATCGCCGACCACGATCCCAAGCGGGTGGCGTCGTACTTCACCGACGACGCGATCTTCCAGGGTCTCCATCCGTACGGCGTCGGCCCGGACGCAGTGGCCGAGTACTACGACTCACAGCCGGTCGGCCTGACTGCGTCGTACCGGATCCTCGAGCAGCGGCAACTCACGGACGACCTGATCCTCGGCTACCTCGCCGTCGACTTCAGCTTCCCCGACCGGCCGGCCTTGCCCGTCTGTCTCAGCGTGATCCTGCGGAAGACCGGTGCGGATTGGCTCATCTCGCACTATCAGGTTTCCAAGCTGTAACTGGATACTGACCGGCATGACGGTCAAGGAACTGCGGTTGGTTGTGACGGCGGACGACTACGACGAGGCGGTCGCGTTCTACCGGGACGTGGTCGGGCTGCCGGAGCGGGAGTCGTACTCGTCGGCGGACGGGCGGGTGACGATCCTCGAGGTCGAGCGGGCCACGCTGGAGATCGCGGACCCGGCACAGGCCGACTTCATCGATCGCGTCGAGGTCGGCCGCCGGGTCGCCGGTAAGTACCGGGTCGCGTTCGAGGTGGACGACTCGGCCGCGATGACGCGGACGCTGGCCGACGCCGGCGCCACCGTGATCGCCGAGCCGACCCGGACGCCGTGGGACTCGCTGAACGCCCGCTTGGAGGGTCCGGGCGGGATCCAGCTCACCTTGTTCACCGAACTTGATCTCAAGTGAACTTGAAGTGCTGAGGTAGCAACCATGTGGCAGATCGAGAACCTGGACCTGGACGCCTACCTCGACCGGATCGGTCACCCACGGGTGACGCCGTCGGCGGAGACCCTGCGCAGTCTGCACCGGGCACACGTGCTGGCGATCCCGTTCGAGAACATCGACGTGATCCTCGGCACGCACCCCGGCATCGAGCTGGACGCGATCCAGGCCAAACTCGTCCGCCGGCAACGCGGCGGCTACTGCTACGAGCACGCTCTCCTGTTCGGCGCCGCACTCGAGCGACTCGGCTTCGAGGTCGTACGACGGGTCGCCCGCGTCCAGCCGCACAAGGCCGGACCGCGTACGCACGCCCTCCTCAAGGTCGGTGTGGACAGTCAGGAGTTCCTGGCCGACGTCGGTTTCGGCGCCGGCCAGCTCTACCCGACTCCCCTCAAGGACGGCGTGGTCATCGACCAAGGCGGCTGGGACCACCGGCTCACCCTCGAGGGCGACGTGTGGACGTTGTCGAAGCAGACCGCGGACGGTTGGGTCCCACAGCACGCGTCCAACGACGAGCCGGTCCGCCCGATCGACTACGAGGTCTACCACCACTACGTCTCGACGCACCCGAACTCGCCGTTCACCGGCCGACCGGTGGTGATGCGCGTCGCCGATGGCGTCGTACGCCGGTTGGTCGGCGACAAGCTCACCATCGACCACGCGGACGGTCGTACGACGGAACGCGTCGTACCGGCCGTGGATCTGCCCGAGGTGCTGGCGAGCCTGGATGTCGTACTCAGCGACGAAGAGGTCGATCGTCTGCGCCTCGTCTAGGCGTCTCGGTCCGGAACGACTCACCGAGTTCACCACCCAGCCCGAAGTAGTGCCGGAAGTTGTAGATCAACGGCGACCACGCGCCGGGATCGACGTACGACGTCCCTGGTACGACGATCCGTTCGTCGGCATGGATCTGCAACACCCGCGCCTGGATGATCAGGAAGTTGCCACCGGCATCGACCTCGACCTTGTCCGCGGTCGCCTCGAACTGCAACGGGCATTCGGCCACCCGCGGCGGATCGACCCGCTCGGACGGGACCGGCGTCAACCCGGCTGCCTTGAACTTCTCCCGCTCGAACCGGAACCGGGCCCGCTTCGACTCCGGCACCGGACTACGACCGGTCAGGCCGGCGATCCGCTCGACTGCCTCCCACTGCGCGGGGGACGGATAGTTGATCACCACGTCGGGCCGGTGTTCGAGGTTGTGCGCGGTCTGACCGGGTCGCCCGACACCGAGGACGACCACGTCACCGAGGGCCCAGGCGGACGACATCGGCGCGAGGTTGACCGTGCCGTCGTCGTTCACCGTGGACAACAGTGCGACCGGCGTACCGACGTACAGGATGGACGGTTCGATCGTTACGTGCGTCATGTCTTCGACGCTAGGACCCGGTCGTTTCGGCGCTGACCTAACTGTCGGCGCGGCATGATGGGATCCATGAGCATGCAGGCCGAAGGACAGGAACTGGCGGCTTGGGCACGGATGCTCGCGGACGGCACGCGAGCAACCGTGTGCTTGGCGTTACTCGACGGACGCGCGTGGACGGCGACCGAGCTGGCCCGGTTGGCGCACGTGTCCCGGCCGACGATCAGTGAGCATCTCAACCTGCTCGTCGACGGAGGACTGCTGACCGAGGTGCGGCAGGGGCGGCATCGGTACGTGCAGCTCGCCGGCCCGGAGACGGCCGAGTTGATCGAGGGACTCGCGGCGCTCGCACCCCGTCGTACCGAGGTTGCGAACAGTTTGGCCGCGGTGAGCAAGCGGGACGCGTTCGCTCGGGCACGGACCTGTTACGACCACCTGGCCGGCAAACTCGGCGTGGCACTCGCGGATGCGATGACAGAGCGTGGCCTGCTCGACTGGTCGGACGGGATCGCGCTGACCCCGGAAGGCCTTGCGTGGTTGGACGATCTCGGCGTCACGGTCGAGTCGCGCAACGGGCGTCCCGCCGTACGGTCCTGTCTGGACGTGACCGAACGCCGGCCACACCTCGCCGGCGCGGTCGGCGCGGCCTTGTGTGGACATGCGTTGCGGCAGGGATGGGTCACTCACATCCCTGGCGGGCGTGCACTGAAGGTGACGGGATCGGTGCGGGAGTTCGGGTTACCTGTTGGCGTGGTGCGAGAACTTCAGCCCTGATTGGTGCCCAGAGTCTGAGAAGGCCATGAGGGAACACGCTTCCAAGAGGCGCTCAGCGCCGAAAGCACTTAACCTTCGGCCATGACTGAGTTCGAGCCCGGCACCGATCTGGTGTCCCGCCTCCCTCTGCCCAGCCATGTGGTCGTCCTGGTGGACGGCACATGGCGTCGCGGCTGGCTGATCGGCCGCGAGCACGAGGAGACGGGATGGACCGGTCTGGTGCAGTACGAGGGCGCCGACGGGGCGGAACGGACGGAACGCCTGCCGGCGAACCGGATCGCTTCGCCCGAGTCGGACGGCCCGAGCGAACGAGCGTCGTAGCTGCAGTTGAGGAGGGATAACGACGCGAGGGCCCCCGGGGTAGTCAACCCGGGGGCCCTCGTGCGTAACGCGTCGGGCGCCTCATGACGAACGAGAATCCCGGCCCAGGCCCTTCGGGCGGTTGACCTGGGACGGGATCCTCAGTGGCGTTACACAGGGTGTATCGCTGATCACCGCCTGAGTGTTACAGGATTCCTCAAACTTTTAGAGCTGCCTTTTAGAACTGCACGGCCAGGAGGACGCGGCCGGTCTCCGAGCTGCGGATGTCGAGGGCCTTGATCTCGTTGCGCTGCAGCTTTGTCGTCGCGGCCGGCTTCACTGTTGTCCCCGGTGAAGAGGTCCAGCTCGCGATCAGTTGCGACTTACCGGTCGTGTCGGTGACGTACAGCTCGTAACCACGCGCCCGCTCGCTGGGCGTTGCCAAATCGTCGTACCTGCAGCTGATCTCGATCGTCGTACCCCAGCGTTCCGGGACGAGTCGTGCGTCCGCGGACAGCTTGCTGGATACGGTCTGTGCCAGTACGACGTAGTCGCCCTGTGGCTCCTCGTGGGTGAGCGGGATCGCAACCACCGCACCGATCGCGGCCGCCACCAGGCCGACCGCGGCCATCACTGCACCGACCCGTACCCGCCGTTTGCGCTGGTCGCGCTGCACGTTGCGGACCAAGCCGGGCAACAGATTCGGCGGTGTGGCGGTAATGGTCGCGAGCGCCCGGTCGTCGGGCAGCGCGGCCAACGTGCCGGGCACACCGGCCAGCGACGCCACCTCCGCCGAGCACTCGTCACACGTGCGCAGATGCTCTTCGTACGTACGCCGATCCTTCGCCGACAACGCTCCGAGCAGGTACGCCGCGTCCCAGTCCTGATACGGGTCACTCACTGACTCGTCACCCCCTTCTCCTGCAGCGCGAGCTTCAACGCCCGCAACCCGTAGTGCAGCCGCGACTTCACGGTGCCTGACGGGATGTCCAACTCCTCGGCGATATCGGTGACGGTGCGACGTCCGTAGTACGCACGAACGATCACCTGCCGATGTTCCTCCGACAACTGCGCCAGCGACTCCGCGACCAACCACGCGTCCAGTACGGCGTTCGCGTGGTCGGCGCTCGGATTCTCCGGCAGGTCACCGCTGGCGACCTCACGGTTGACCCGCGAACTGCGCCGGTCGTCGATGACGAGATTGCGCGCCACCGTGAACAGCCAGGCCCGGGCCCCCGCTTCGTCCTCGGTCAGGATCTGCGGCCGGCGCCACGCCCTGAGCAGAGTCTCCTGGACGACGTCCTCGGCCAGGCGGTCGTCACCGGTCAGCCGGACGACGAACCGCCACAATGCCGGGGCATGGACGTCGTGGAGCTCACGCAACAGGGCCGCCCGGTCATCGGCCATCGGCGCTCCTGCTCGGTCATGGTCACTCTGCGGCTACTGCCTTGCTCGCCCCATTCTGCACAGATAGCAAAGCGCCCGCCTCATCTTCCGCATCCTTTGCAGGGTTTGCGGGTCCGGAGGTAGTAGCCGTAGGCGGCGAGGCCCAGACCGATGCCCCAGACGAGGTACGCGGGGACCGCGACCCAGAAGAACGCCTGCGGCAGGCCGATATCGTCGTACCCAGGCTTGCCCTGGAGCACGTTGGCGGTCATCTGGAGCAGACCGACACCGAAGTACGCCGTGATCCCCGCGCCCAGGCCGACGCCCGGCACGAGCAGCATCCAGCGGGGGAAGATCCGGCCGGCGCGATAGACCAAGAGCAGCGGTAGAGCGATTCCGGCCAGCACGAAGCCGCCTTCGAAGATGATCCGCGCGAGGTTTCTGTCGGCCGGCATGGTGCCGGAGCCGACCACCGCCTGTGCGGCCAGCCTGGTCAGACAGCCGCCAACAGCGAGCCAGGCGGGCCAGTGCGGCGTCGTCGCGGGACGCGGCAGGCCGGTGCAGCGCAAGCAGGTCGGGTCGAGCCTGCGTTGGTAGCTCAGGGCGGTCGCACCGAGCAGTGCGGCGCCTCCCAGCGCGGCGAACCGGCTGAGCATGCCGAGTGGATCGAACGGGATCCCCATGCCGGGGAGAACGCCGGCGACCAGATCGAGCAGGGCGAAGGCGGCCGCTGCGACCCAGCCGGCCGCGAGCACCCACAGCGATCGGATCAGCAGCCGAGAGCGAGGTAGCCGGCTGAGGGCGATCACTGCGGCGACGGTCACGACGCATCCGAGTACTGCGATCCAGTCGGGGACCAGGAGGTCGCGGCCGGGGAGCTTCCACTGCGGTGCGTGGCCGGTGGCGAACCAGAGGCGCAGGCAGCCGTACGACACCGCCCAGGTCAGGGCGGGTCGGTTGGGTTTCGTTCTTGCGGGTGTGTCGACGGCCGTTGCCATGTGGCCAGTTTGTGTGGCGGTGCCCGGCGGGTGGATCACTCTTGCGGGTGAACCGCCTCCATCGGAGGCGTGACGTCAGCGAGCTTCGGGGAGGGCGTGTCAGCGGGCTTCGCGGAGGGCGTGAGGTCAGCGGGCTTCGTGGAGGGTGCGGAGGGCGCGGAGGAAGGCCTCGCGTTCGATCCGGGTGAGTTTGGCGAGCAGCCGGTCTTCCTGGAGGTGGATGGCTCTGCGGACGGAGCGGCGGATGCGGCGGCCCTGGGTGGTGATCGAGAGCAGGCGGACCCGGCGGTCGGCGGGGTCAGGCGTGCGCTCGATCAGGCCGGCGTCCTGGAGCTCGTCGAGGGTGCCGATGATCCGCGACTTGTCCGCGCCGATCGCCTCGGCGAGGGCGGCCTGCGTACGCACGGGGGTCTCGTCGAGTGCGGTGAGCACGGAGTATCCCCACATCGAGACCTCGTGCTCGGCGAGCACGGGCAGCTCGAGCGCGATGAGCGTCCGCACCAGCGGATACAACATCGCGGCCAGGTCGGGGCGATCACTCATAAGCGCGAAGATAGCACTGGCGCAATCATATGCGTGCGCCTATGATCTACGCATGCCTACAGTTGATTACGTATCCCTGGATGCTCATGCGGTGCGGACGAGCATCGATGTCGTCTTGCGCGCCACCTCTGAGGACCTTTCCAAGCCGACCCCATGCCGGGCCTGGACCCTGTACGGTCTGCTCGCCCACATGGCCACCCAGCACTACGGCTTCGCGGCCGCCTCCCGGGGCGAGGGCGAGCCGGAGATCTGGAAACTCCGCGACCTGGGCGACGACCCGGTGAAGGCCTACATCACCTCCGCCGAGCACGTGCTGGCCGCGTTCGCCGAGGAGGGCGTGACCGAGCGCGAGTTCCCGCTCCCGGAGTTCGGCGCCGGCCTGTCCTTCCCCGGTCACCAGGCGATCAGCTTCCACTTCATCGACTACGTCGTACACACCTGGGACGTCGCCAAGTCGCTCGGCACGACGGTCGCGTTCCCCCCGGAGGTCCTGGAAGCCGCCCAGTCGGTAGCCCAGGTAGTCCCCACCGGCCCCGTCCGCCTGGCCCCCGGTGCCGCCTTCGCCGCCGACATCCCCTGGTCCACCGACAACCCCCTGGACAACATCGTCGCCCACCTCGGCCGCTCCCCCCACTGGCCGAACTGATCGCCTAGAGTCGGATCACCGCAGAGGAGGGTTCCGCTTGGAGATCCTGACTCCACCGCACGTCGACGACCGGCCTGACGTCGCCACCCTCGGCATCACCGTGGTCACGCCGTTCCGCGGGATGCTCGGGGTGCGCGACCAACTGCTGACCGAACTGATCGACTGGCTGGACCGGTCACAGGTCGAACCGCGCGGGCATTTCTTCCTCCGGCTGCACACGATCGACATGAACGGGCCGATGGAGCTCGAGGTCGGGGTGAGCGACGCCGTACACGACGGTGACAACCGGGTCCGGCCTGGTGTGCTGCCGGCCGGACGATATGTGTCCCTCACCTATCGAGACCACTCCCTGCGAGCCAACCGCGCCTTGCTGGACTGGGCATCCGACCAGGGACTCACCCTCGACCGGGACACGGTTCCGGCCGGGGATCGCTTCGGTTGCCGGTGCGAGACCTACCTCACCGATCCACGAACCCAGCCCCGCAAGACGCTGTGGGATGTGCAGTTGTCGATTCGGCTGGCCTGACTGTTCAGCTCTTGGAGCGGCAGACCTCGCCCTGGATGCGGGTGACGAAGTGGTCGGTTTGCCAGTGCTGGCCGAGGTAGGCGTAGCCGGTTGCGCCGGCGTACCGGCCGGTGCCGCCGGTGAACTCCTGGGTGCCGCCGGCGTGGCCTGCGCCCGTGGTGGTGTCGACGTTGCCGATGCTCGTCTCGAGTGCGGTCAGCGTCGACCCGTCCTTGAAGGTGTACGTGAGCGTCCCGCTGACCGGGCGGTAGGTGGGTGCCGTCGCCGGTGGTTCGCCGCGGGAGCCGAGGATGAACACGGTCGTCCCGTCGAACCCGTGCTTGCCGCGGACGGTCCCGGCCACACAGACCTGGGTCGGCGGCGGGCAGCCCACGTCGACGACCTTGTCGTAGATCGTCGCGTCGATCTGCTCGCAGCGGGGTGACGCGTTGGCCAGGGACGAGCCGGCCACCGTGCCGACCACGGCGACGGCGATTGCGGCGATGCGCAGGGATCTCATCGAACCTCCTCGTAGCGATGTCCGCGGCAGCCTAGGAACGTGGCCGACCCGGTGGAGGTACCGATTTCGGTATTCCTGCGCCAGTCCAATCTCGATCAGATAACGCGCCGCAGTACGGCGAGCGCGGCCGGGATCCGGTCCACCGGGATAGCGCCGTACCCGAAGACGAAACCGTTCGGGCTCCGGCGTTCTATGCCCCAGCGCGAGATCGTGCCGAGGTTCACGCCGGCTTTGAGCGCGCGGGCGGCGAGCTCGGTGTCCGACGGTTGGGCGGGGGTGAGGAGCGCGGCCAGATGAGTGCCGCCACTGGACTCGATCGGGTCGAGTACGTCGGTGAAGTTCTCACGCAATGTGTTGATGAGCAGATCATGGCGGCGTTCATACGATCGCCGCATGCGCCGGAGGTGGTGGGCCAGGTCGCCTTCCTCGATGAAAGCGGCGAGGGCGGCCTGTAGGTGACCGGCCGTGCCGTAGTCGGCGACGAACTTCGCGCGACGAGCGGCTTCACCCAGCGTCGCCGGGATGCCGAGGAACCCGACCCGCAGCGCAGGCAAGAGCGTCTTGGAGAAGGAGCCGACGTACAGGACGCGTCCCTCCGAGTCGATGGCCTGCAGCGGCGTGAGCGGCCGCCCGGTGAACCGGAACTCCGAGTCGTAGTCGTCCTCGACAATCGCCGCGTCGTGCTCGGCTGCCCAGGCGAGCAACGCCGTACGACGTGCTTCGGACATCGGCATGCCGAGCGGGAATTGGTGCGACGGCGTCACGTACACCAGCCGGGTGCGGTCCGGGATCTGGTCGACCACCAGGCCCTCGCTGTCCACGGGCACTCCGACGACGTTGGCGCCGTACGCGAGGAAGCTTCGGTAGGCGGGCAGATACCCGGGATCCTCGACCGCAACGGTGTCCCCCGGCTCGAGCAGCACGCGCGCGGCGATGTCGAACGCCTGCTGCGCACCGGTCGTGATCACGAGCTGCTCCGGTGCGATTCGTACGCCGCGACTGACCACGAGGTGCCGCGCCAGTGCATCCCTCAGCCGGGGCGATCCGGCTGGGTCGGCGTAATTGGCCTCAGTACGGGTCCGCAGCTGATCGTTGAGCAACGCCCGCCACCGAGCGAACGGAAACTCCGTCCGCGCCGGCACGCCGACCGCAAAGTTGAACTCGGCAACCGGTGCCGTGAGCTCCGGCACGGCCAGCACCTCAGCATCCCAAATCCGCCGAGCCCGCAGCGGCGAATCCCCTTCTGTGGCGGCGATCGGGCTCTGCTCCCCGACGACCAGCGTCCCAACCCCGGGCCGCGACCGAATCAGCCCACGAGCACCCAATCGCTCGTACGCCGCCACGACGGTCGCCCGAGACACCCCCAACCTCGCCGCCAATTCCCGCGAAGACGGCAACACTGTCCCCACCGGCAAGACCCCACGACCGATTTGCTCAGCCACCTGCCCAAAGATCTGCTCGACCAGCCCACCCTCCCCCAACCGCACATGCAGATCCATGCCGCGAACCCCTCAAGCGGTTGTGATGCGGTGGACCTCGATGGAGTCGTTCCAGCCGATCACCAGTGACGTCTCGGAGACGTCGGCGAGGTAGCCGTACTTGATGTTCGGCGAGCACGGTGCGCCGGTGCGGTCCACCGCGATCGTCCCGGCGAGGTTGTCGTTCTTGTTGCTCTCCTGCGTGGTGCGGTAGTCGCCCCAGATGTACGGCCCGACGCCGTACGCCGCTCTGAACTCCAGGCCCTTGGGCCGGTGCTTTCCCTTGGTCGGCGGGCCTTTGGGCAAGGTACGGGTGACGAAGCCGTTCGGACCCTTGGCCCACCAGGCGACCCCGTTGTCCCACACGAGCAACGGCGGATTGCTCGCCACCACGTCTGGCGTGGTGTCGGTGTCGAACTCGAGTGGCTTGCCGTCGGACAACCGGACCACGTCGACGTCCGTACGGTCCGCGTGCTGCAGCACGGTGTGGTCCGCGGCCGTGTCCTGGTGTTCGTACGGTCCGCGCGATTGATGCGTACCCGTCCAGCGCGCCTTTCCGGTCCGCGCATCACGGACCTCCATGTGCCAGGATCCCGCCGTACGCCTCACGACGACGACCGAGTTCCCATCCCCGGAGACGCCGATGACTTCGGCTTCACGCCACAGTTCCTCGCCGGTCTTGGCGTCGAGCGCGATCGTGGTCGGTGACTGGGTCGGGCCAGGCCAGCCCGGGCCGAACGACGCACTGACAGTTGCGAGTACGACGGACTCGGCCACCGCAGTGACCATCGTGCGCTTGGTGGACGGGGTCGCCACGGCGCGAAAACCCCAGACCGGCTCACCCGTACGAACGTCGACGCCGACGACGCCGCTCGTCGTCGTACCCTTCGGCGCGGACGCGAAGGACACCGGCAGGATGTCGCCGGCAGTGCGGACCGCGGGCCGCTGAACCAACGTCGTCGTGTTGCCCAGATACCCCGGACCAACAACACACAGCCAGGCGGACCCCACACCCGGCACCGAGATCGGTCCCTTGCCGTCGATAACCCACTTCTTCGCCCCGTCCGCCGCGGTGAAGCTACAGACCCGAGCGCCCTCCGTCCCCGTCCCGTCAACCACCACCAGGGCATCCCCCACCAACCGCACCCGCCCCGGCATGGCCGCCCAAGGCGTAACCACCCGCTCCTGCCAAACCTTCTCGAGCCTCAACTTGGGCGCGACCTTGTCGGCCGTCTTGGTACACCCCACCAACAACGGCCCAGCAACAACAGCAACCAAAACAGCCCGACGACGCACAGTCACCGCCCGACCGTAACAACCCACCGGCCCACCCACCCCGTCCCACAGCCCAGACGTCAATGACGGCCAGTACGCTGACGCGGTCGCCTGCGTCGATGGGCCGACGTCTTGGTCGCACCTCGGGGGGACCGGGGTGGTCTGGGGTTCTCTGGAGGGGACTGCTCGATGAAGCTACGGCGTCTTGCGCTCATACTGACTGGTTTCGGTCTACTGGCCGCCAGTGCCACCACGGCTGCCACCGCTGCGCCGGGCTCAGCCACCGCTGCAGCCGAGACCTGCTGGAACTCGGTCGTCTGGCCGACGAAGGCGAACGTCGTGGACACCGTCGACATCACCGCGCACAAGCCGCCGGCTCCCGTGTCACCGCCGTACGTGTACTCGAAGTTCTTCGCCACCCGCTTCATGGACAGGTGGTACCTGGCATGGAACGCCGCGGGCACCCAGTACTACGCCTTCGGCCTGTTCCTGCTGGGCTCGAACCTGTACCGGCAGACGACCGCCCTCTCGGGGAGAAGCCCGGCGCAGTCCACGGCGGTCAGGGTCGGCACCGGCTGGGCGAGCTTCAAGTCCATCGCCACCTCGAACTATCCCCTCAAGGGATCCCGGCCCGCGTACCTGTACGGCCTGAACAGCAACGGCAACCTGTACCGCTACGCCCCGAACGGCACTGGGTACCGGTCGGCCGGCTCGTTCGCCGGTTTCCGGGGTTTCAAGACGATGACCATGATCAGCGAGGAAAGGGCGTACGACACCCTGCTGATGACCACGACAGCCGGTGCGCTCTACACCATCCACATCCCCACCACGGCCGCAGCGAAGCCGGTGGTGAAACTGATCCGCAAGTCCGGCTGGGCGGCGTACGAGTCGCTGGTAGTCAACAAATGCGGCGTCAACGGCCCCACGGTCATCACCGCCGTCGACCACGACACCAAGTCCGGCTACCAATACGGCTTCACCAAGTTCAACGGCCCAACCACCGCAATAACGCCCTACGGCAAAACCCCAACCACCTTCAACGGCCAAAACCACACATCCCAAACCGGCTTCCAGTCCCTCCTCCTGGGCGAGTAGCAACCCCCTCCCCCAGAACGCCGAAAGCCCCCTGATCCCGCAGCAGCCGCACGAGAAACAACCGGTAGGCCCCGTGGGACTCGAACCCACAACCCGCGGATTAAAAGTCCGCTGCTCTGCCAATTGAGCTAGAGGCCCTCACGCGAGGTGAGGTGAACAGTGTGTCAGGTTTGTCGAGGGGTTTGGGGGTGGGGGTGCGTACGGCGGGAGGTTGATCGCTGTTCGTGACGGGATCGGCGGCGTACTCTCGGCCGGAGGGGGAGCTGAGGGGGCACGAGATGGGGGTAGTCGAGCGGGCGGCGATCATCGGGATGCATCGCGAGGTGGTTGACGCCTGGAGAGAGATCGTCGGTGAGGCGGTCACGCTGGGGCTGGCCGACCGGATCGTGATCGGGGTCAAGCTGAAGGCACGGGCGGAGGCGTTGGCGGCGTCCGAGGGGCTGGTCCGGGACGCGGGGGATCTGGCCAGGGACGCCCGGGCGTTTGCGGCGGCGGTGAAGACGCAGAATCCGTTGACCGCCGTGGGCTGGGGTATCGGGCTCGCGGCCGGGGTGCTGGGGTTCTTCGGGGTGTGGGTGTTCGAGGCGGTGCGGCGGGCGTTCTCCCCGTCGGCGGAGGCGTCGATCGCGCAGACGACCGCGGCGCTCGTCGGGGTGCTGATCGTTGCCGCGGGCGCGGTAATCATCGGCGTACTGCGGGCCGCTGTCGTTGCCGCACACACCGGACTGGAGCTCCTCGGCGCGAAGCAGCATCCGTCGGCCGAGTTGCTGCGGGAGGTGCGGCCGGCCGAGGAACGATTGTTCGCGGTGTTCCAGCGGCAGGTGCCGGAGCCGCGGATCAGCGCGGGCCCGTTGATCGTGATGGGAGTCGCGGGCCTGGTTGCCGGCGTCGCCGTCGCATCCCTGACCAGACTGGGCTGACAGGCAACTCGCCTGCAGTTGCGCGGGCGCGGGGATTCGATTGGTGCCGTCGTTCTTTGCTGGCGGCATCCGATCATGCCGGCCGATTCCGAGCTTCCGCCGGTGCTCGTCCATCCGGTGCAGCATGAGCCGGCCTCGTCCGAGCCGGCGGGCGGGCGGGCGGGGAACGCTGTACGACACACGATCAGTCTGATCGGGGCGCATGTGCTCGCCGGATCAAACGGCTGATCAGGTCACGAAAACGCGGCTGTTCGCGTTTGAATCCCGCCGATCTCTCGCGTGACGCGGAGTTACGGTGTAGATCGGAATTCGCCCGGGAGGTCCGGGTGCTGACAATCCCGCCGCGGGGGGAACCGACGGCGGGTTGGGGGGAAACGTGCACTCCATTCGTGCTGCGCTGGTACCGGTCGCTCTGCTGGCCGTCGGCGCACTCGCCACCGGCTGCGGATCATCGACCCCGACGGACGTCGGTGAACCGGCCAAACTCGCAAGCATCGCACCCGCGACCACTCCGGCCGCGGTCTCTACACCGACGCCGACGCCGACACCGGTTGCCACGCCAAGCGCCACGTCGGAGCCGAGCGCCACGACAGCGCCGGTGAAGCAGCCGACGACCACCAAGCGGAGGGTCTTCGAGTACAAGAGCATCCCGTTCAAGAAGAAGACGGTCACGGACGACTCGATCCCGAAGGGCGAGAAGAGCGTCCGGACGAAGGGCGCGAACGGGATGCGCAAGCTGACCTACGAGGTCACGTATGTGGACGGGGTCCAGACGACGAAACGCCTGCTCAGGCAGGACGTTTCCAAGCAACCGCGGACCCAGGTGACGGTCGTCGGCACCAAGGTCGAGGAGGAGACGGAGTCGTCCGGGTGCGACCCGAACTACAGCGGGGCGTGCGTACCGATCGCCAGTGACGTGGACTGTTCAGGTGGCAGTGGCAACGGTCCTGAGTACGTGCGCGGTCCGGTCTACATCATCGGCGACGACATCTACGGGCTCGACGGCAACGACAACGACGGAATCGGCTGCGAGAAGAGCTAGCTGCTTCGGGTCGCGGTGACCTGGAGGTCGAGAACGACATCCGGGCTGACAAGCGCTGACGTCAGAGCGTTCATATTCACCTGCCACACATGGCGATCGATCGTCAGGCGGGCGGCGAAGGTCAGGTCGCCGTCCGTACCGGTCAGCTCGAACGGCACCGTCACCACCTGCGTGACACCGCGGATGGTCAGCTCACCAGTGACGTCGTACGTCGTCTTCGTAGCCTGCGCGACCTTCGTCGACACGAAGGTGATCACCGGGTACGCCTCAACCTCGAGAAAGGCCTTGCTCAGGTGGGCATTCCGGCGCTTGTCCCCCGTCTCGATACTGGCCGCGCGGATCGTCAACCATGCCCTCGAGGCCGACGGATCAGCACCGTCCAGCACCGCAGCACCTTCGAACTCCCCGAACCGCCCCCGCACCCGGGGACCGATCCGATGCCGGGCAACAAATCCAACCGTCGTCCGCCCACCATCCACCAAGTAGTCCCCAGAAAGGTCCGTCAAAGTCATCATGCCGACTACGACGAGGCGCGCCGCCGAACTGTCAGGTGCAGATGACGATTTAGGATGGGGCTTCATTGTGGGAGGTTGCTGGGGTGTTGACTTATGAGCTGACTTCGGGGGATCTGGCGGAGGTTCGGTTTGCGGTTTCGCCGGCGGCGGAGATGGTGTTGTCGTTGCGGGCGTTGCGGGATCCGGGGCGGTTTCCTCTGCAGTTGCAGTGGGTTCAGGCTGTGCAGCCGAAGCTCGAGCGGCTGGATTGGGACGTGTTGCGGTGGTTGGTCAACGACACGATGGGGAGTCCCGATTTTCTGACGCCGCGGCCTACCTCGCCGTTGACGCAGCTCGAGGATGAGCTGGAGATCATTGCGGCTGTTGATCGGGATACGTTCGAGCGGCAGGTGACGGCGGTCAATCAGGAGCTGCCCGACCAGCTGAGTGTGGCGCGGGTGGTTGAGGTGTTGCGCGAGTACTGGCAGGCGGTGATGGCGCCGTACTGGGATCGGATGCGGACGATTCTGTCGGCGGACATCAGTTATCGCGGGCACGTGCTGACCCAGCACGGGACCGGGGCGATGCTCAACGGGCTGGGGCCGGCGATCTCTTATGCGGACGGTCTGCTGCGGATCGATCGGGTGAGTGATCCGAGCCGAGAGGAGAAGGTGGACGGGCGGGGGCTGGTGCTGCAGCCGACGTTGTTCGGGCCGCATGCGGTGATTCCGTTCGACATCGGAGCTGAGCCGCTGCTGGGGTATCCGCCGCGTGGTCAGGCGCATTTGTGGTCGGTGGTCGAGCCGCCGTCGCGGGACGATCTGGCTCAATTGATCGGTACGCCGCGGGCGCACATCCTCACGTTGCTTACGCATCCTCGGACCACGACCGACCTGGCCGGGGAGTTGAAGGTCACGCCCTCGGCGGTTAGCCAGCATCTGCAGTTGCTTCGTCGTACTGGGTTGGTCGAGGCGCAGCGGACCGGGAAGCAGGTGCTCTATCGCCCGACCGAACTCGCGGCTCTCCTGACCGGATCTGACCCCGACTAAGGGCCTTTCCCATTCGGTGCAGGGTTGCCCGCCGGCGTAC
Source organism: Kribbella sp. NPDC051952 (assembly GCF_040680855.1). Taxonomy (NCBI): domain Bacteria; kingdom Bacillati; phylum Actinomycetota; class Actinomycetes; order Propionibacteriales; family Kribbellaceae; genus Kribbella; species Kribbella sp. NPDC051952. The sequence continues at coordinate 46,025 of NZ_JBFAXQ010000012.1, read as the reverse complement.
CGTTCGCAACCGGCACCGGCACATCCGGCGCAACGCCCGGAGCGGCGTGCGGGCCAGCGCCCGGAGCCGCCGCCGCGCCCGGAGCAACGTCCGGGGGCGGAGCCGCGTCCGGAGCACCATCTGGAGGATCTTCTGCGGCTGCCTCCTCTTCGGCTTTTCGGCGTAGCCACCAGACTCGGGCGAGTTTGGCGGATCCCAGGATCGCGGCGATGACGAGCGCGGTCACCACCCCCGGGAGATCGAGCAGCCCTCGGGCACGCTCGTACCAGGGCGCCTTCTTCTTGACCTCGACCTGGACCGTACGGTCGAAGGTGCGGTTGCTGAGTGGAAGGTCGTTCAGCTCCACCACCAGCGTCAGCCGGAGCGTCCGTGAACCATCGGCCTGCGGTGTCACCCGCCAGGTCCACTCGCTCACCCGGTCAATGAGCTGGAGCGGGTCGCTGAGCGGCTCGATGCCGAAACCGGAGCCGCGCAACTCGGCCCGCATGTAGGTGCCGACAGGCAGGTTCTCGATGACGACCGGGGCCTTGCCGGGCAGCGTTTTCAGGGACGGGGACACCGTCGCGGTGCCGCGCTGCACTCGCACCGTGACGTCGAAACCCTCGTCGACCCGAGCCTGAGCCGGCAGGTTGTAGGCAACCAGCCCCTGCTCGAGCTCGTCCTTCGCCGCCTGCTCGTACTTCTCCCGCGACGTCGGCTGCCGGGACGAAGCCGGACCCGTCGGCCGCACCGTCGGCATACTGCTCTGCGTCGGCTCTGGCGTTGTCACCGGATCGGTCGTCGTCGGACGGACCGTCGTCGGCGGACCGGTCGAGCCTGGGTCGGTCCCGGACAGGACAGTACTCAGCGCGACGACGACCACCGCGGCGGCAGCAACCACTCCACCTGCGGCGATCAGCAGGCTCCGTCTTCTGCCCCCGTGAGCCTGATCGTTCTTCCCCATGACAGCTCACCCTCCCCAATACACACGGTAGCGGTTTCCGGTGCTGGTGTAAGTGGCTGCGAGACGCATTAGTGTCGCCGGTCGGCGTGAGCTAGAGTCGAAACGCCGCGGGAGCTCGCAGGAGTGGGCTGAGAGGGTGACTACGCCGTCACCGACCGCTGAACCTGAATCGGGTAATTCCGGCGTAGGGAGGAAGCGATGGAAGAGTCTGTGTGGGTCAACGGTACGGCGACCGACGTCGCCGGGAAGTCCGTCGCGGAGTTGGTACGGGCGTTCTCCGACAAACAGACCGGGATCGCGGTCGCGGTCAATCAGAGCGTGCTGACCCGGGCCGAATGGGCTGCCACGACAGTGAAACCAGGCGATCGGGTCGAGATCGTCAGTGCGGTGCAGGGAGGCTGAGATGGACGATCCACTGGAGCTCGGCGGGCGGACGTACACGTCTCGCCTGATCATGGGGACGGGCGGTTCGGCCAACCTGGAAGTGATGGAGGAGGCATTGATTGCCTCCGGCACCCAATTGACCACGGTCGCGATGCGCCGGCTCGGCACGGGTCACGAGGGCTCGGTGCTCGACGTACTGAAGAAGCACAACATCGACGTACTGCCGAACACGGCCGGTTGTCACACTGCCGCCGAGGCGGTGCTGACGGCCAAACTCGCCCGCGAGGCGCTGGGCACGGACCTGATCAAGGTCGAGGTCGTGGCCGACGATCACCTGCTGCTGCCTGATCCGTTCGAGTTGCTCGATGCCGTGGAAGCCCTGGTGGCGGACGGATTCACCGTGCTGCCCTACACGAATGACGACCCGATCCTCGCGCGCCGGCTGGAGCAGGCGGGCTGTGCGGCGGTGATGCCGTTGGCGGCACCCATCGGTTCCGCCCTCGGCATCCGCAACCCCCACAACATCGCGCTGATCGCCGAGGCCGCGAACGTTCCGGTGATCGTTGACGCAGGCATCGGTACGGCGAGTGACGCGGCGCTGGCCATGGAGCTCGGGTGTGCCGCGGTCATGCTCGCCACTCCGGTGACGCGCGCCGAGAAGCCTGCCCTGATGGCCGCCGCGATGCGCGACGCCGTCTCCGCTGGACGGGCCGCCCGCCTGGCCGGACGAGTCCCCCGCCGCTGGCAGTCGGCCCACGCATCGTCACCGACGACAGGCCTACCGACGTCCTGAGTCACCGACGACGGGTCTACCGACGTCCTGAGTCACCGACGACGGGTCTACCGACGTCCTGAGTCACCGACGACGGGTCTACCGACGTCCTGAGTCAGCGAGCCGAGCCGCCTCGGAGGCATCCAGCGAACGATCCAGCAAGTACGCCGTGAGGGTCAGCGACAACTCCTGGTTGGGTTGAAGATCCAGCGGCTCGGACCAGGCCAGCGCCGGCCCGGCACCGACGTACCCGGTGGAGCGGACGAACCACGGCCGGATCTCGTCAGGCTGGACGAGCAGCAGCGTGGTGACCGCATCACCACGACGTTGAACGAACGCGAGCCACGGGCTCATCGAACCGTAGGCATCCTCGGCCGCGCTGAGCACGGTCGTGGATTCGGCGGACGGGAGTCGCCAGAAGATCCCGCCGTACCCGGCCTTCGGACGGCCTGTAGTGGCCGGGCTGTCGATGCGGACTGGCCCGTAGCGCGCGGTCAGCACGCTCTCCCAGTCGAGCCGCCAGCCGCCCTCGGCGAGTTCACCGTGCAGTCGCCGGCGCTCGACCAGTTGCGGTCGGCCCTGTTCGTCGTACCAGACGATGTCGTCGATCAAGCTGTCGTCGACCGTGACACCACGGCTGCGCTGCTGGCCGTGATTGCGCAGCAGCGTCGGACCGTGGCCCTCGACAAAGGTCCGGCCGCCCCAATGGGACGTGCCGTTCACCCCAGCTACAGCAAGGGAAACGCCGTACTGGTGCCGGTGGTCAACTGGACTGGCCTCCGTCAGCGGCTGCCCGCCCAACGTCCGCACGGGGTGCAGATACGGTCGCGGCGCATGCACTCCCGGCATCCGCCGACCGAACTCGTACCGCGCGAGCAACCCGGAATCACTCCCCAACTCGAAGAGGTCCCCTTGCCGCTGCCAACCAACCCGACCAGTGGCAGCCCGCCGCTCCGCCGGAACCGGCCCGGTGCTCGCCCGCACCGCCAGCCGCAACTCCGGCACCCCATCGGCCGAGGCCTCCGCCCCCGAGATCGCAGCGTGCAACCGCTGCCACGCCAACTCCCCCAGCCACTTCTGCGGCACCCACACAGTCGTCAACGACGGTACGGCGAACCGCGACAACCCGATGTCGTCCATCCCCGTCACCGAGAGGTCCGCGGGTACGGCGACGCCCACCTCGTTGAGCCGGGCAAGCAAACCGAACGCGACGAGATCGTTGAACGCGACCACCGCGGTCACGTCCGACTCCAGCACGCGCTCGACCGAGGCATACCCGTCCTCGATCGACCACCCACAGTCGAGCCGCACGAGCTGCAGCCCCGGGATCTCCCGCTCGGCCACCTCAAGGGCGCGCAGCCTGGCCAGGTTGGACGCACTCGCGGGCGGTCCGGACAGGAATGCCAGCCGCCGATGCCCCAAGCCGACCAGGTGATCCACGACGATCCGCACGGCCCGCCCGTAATCGACCACCACCGACGAGACGCCCGGTGGACCCTGCCGATTGACCAGGACCACGGGCTGCACCTCGGGCAGCAGCTCGAGCAGGCTCTCCTCCGGCAGCCGCGGGGCGACCATGATCAACGCGTCGCAGCGCCGCCGGGCCTCCAACGCGATGGCCGCTTCGGCGCTCGGGTCCTCGGCGGTCTCCGCGACGAGCACGCGGTAGCCCGCCGTGCCGGAGGCGTTGGTGATGCCGCGCAGGACCTGCTGGAAGAGCGGGTTGCCGAGATCCGGCACGACCAACGCGACCATGTTCGTCCGGCCGAGGGACAGGCTGCGGGCCAGGTCGCTGGGCCGGTAGTTCAGCCGATCGATGGCGGCCCGGACCCGTTCGGCGATGTCCGGCGCTACGCTGAGGCGGCCGTTCATCACCCGGGAGACGGTCGCTCGCGACACCTCCGCCGCGCGTGCGACATCGGCGATCGTGATCGTGTCCTTCGGTGTCCTGCCCATCCTGCCGTCTCCCGCTCTCTGGCCAGCCTGGGACCGCGGTAGCTATCCTCTCGCGAAGGAAACCGGTTTCTCAACTCTGTAGAGTGGGCCGGTGAGCAAACTCGAGTTTCCGCAACCGGAAGGTGTTGCCGCAGGCAACGGTTATAGCCACGTCGTGACCGGACCAGGACAGTGGGTGGCGATCGCCGGCCAGGTGTCGCTGGACAAAGACGGGAAGTTGGTCGGCGTCGGTGATCCGGCCGCGCAGGCACAGCAGGTCTTCGCGAACCTGGACGCCTGTCTGAAGGCCGCCGGTGCCACCTTCGCCAACGTGGTCAAACTGAACCTCTTCGTCACCGACATCGCGTATCTCCCGGCGATCCGGGCCACCCGCGACCAGTACGTCGACACCGCCAACCCGCCCGCCAGCACGGCCGTACAGGTCGTCTCCTTGTTCAGCCCCGACGCCCTGCTGGAGATCGAGGCGTACGCGATCGTCTAGCGCAGCAGATCGACCGCCACCCGCGCGGCCTCGCCGATCGCGGCGTCGACGCGCGGTTGGCGAAGGTCGCCGCGGGCGGCGTGGGTGAAGACCGCGACCGCGAAGGCCGCGCCGCCCGGCAAGGTGACCACGCCGACTTCGTGCCGCAGCGCGCCGTACGTCCCGGTCTTGCCGGCGAGGCGCACCTCGTCGTGCGGGAAGCCGGACCCGAGCCGGTGCAGGAACAACTGCCGGCCCATCGTTGCCCGGACGAACGTGGTCTGCTCGGGTGACAGCACCTCCCCGGTCCACAACCGTCGCAAGAGCAAGGTCATGTCCCGCGGACTGCTCGCCGACGCGTTGGCCGCGTCGTAGACCCCGGCCGGGTCGGTCCGGTCGTTGTCGGCGAGGACAGCGAGTGCCTCATCCGCACTCGTCAGCCCGGTCTGGCGTTGCAGGTGGCGCAGTTGCTCCGCGGTCCCCCGCCGTACCCAGGTCCGTTGCAGGCCGAAGGATTCGAGGATCTCCGCCAACCGCCGGACGCCGACGACATCGATCAACGCGTCCGCCGAGGCGTTGTCCGACACGGTCATCATCGACACCGCCAGATCCCGCAGCGACGCGGTCACCGGATCCGCGAACAGCGACAACCCGGTCGGCCCGCCCGTTCGCGTCGACGGATCCAGCGTCACCCGCTCGCGCGGATCCACCGCCCCGAGATCCACCAACCGGCAGAACCCGGCGAGCAGCGGCAGCTTGTAGACAGAAGCCATCGGTACGACGTCATCCGCGTCCACCTCGACCGTCGACTCCGGCTCGTCGAGCGCGACCGCGTGCAACCAGCCACGGACGCCGGCGTCCTCGAAGACCGCGCGAATCCGGGCGTTCACGAGACCACCAAGGCTTCGGTGAGCTGCGCCATCACGTCGGCCGGCCGGAGGAACGGCGTACGCGTCCTGGACCAGACGAGCCGCAGCCGCACCGGCAGTGGGTCGTCGACCAGTCGATGCCGGCCGATCCCCGGCGCCGCCAGCATCGGATCCGCGGTCACCACGATCGCCTGGCTCGCAGCTGCCATCGCCAGCCCGGCCCGCTCGTCCGTGACCACGACAGTCCCGCCGTCGGGCCGGTGCAACCCCAACGTGTCCAGGAACAGATCCCGCGCCGCCGGAGCCTCGGCCCGCGGCCGCACCGCGACCGGCAGCCGACCCAACTGCCGCAACTTGAGCTCAGACCCGTCGTCCGGAACCAACGACGTCGGTACGAGCGCCCACGTCGGCAACAACGTCACCGATCCCGCCTCGAGCCCGTCCAGTACGGCGGGATGCTGTACGGCGGCCAACGTCAGCCGGCCCGTACTCACCTGACCGATGAGCGAACTGGTCGGCGCGGACACCACCGTCACCCGACTCCCCGGGATCACCGCACCGGCGGCCGCCGCCACCGCGGCCCCGACCGACGGCGGAACCTCCGGCGCGAGCCCGACCCGGATCTCCGGCCCCTCCGGATCGCGTCCGACCGCAGCATGATGCAGCTCCTCGAGCGAGGTCAGCGCCCGCCGCGCGTAGGGCAGCAACGCGGCGCCGGCCGAGGTCAGCTCGACCCCGCCCTGACCGCGCTCGAACAGCTTCGCGCCGACCAAGGCCTCCAGCCTGCGCAGGCCCTGGGAGAGCGGCGGCTGGGTGATGCCGACGACCCGGGCCGCGTCGCCGAAGTGCTGCTCGTCGGCGAGCGCGATGAAGATCTGCAGATGCCGTTCGGTCAGCATAGACCCGGCTGACCTGCGGCGATATCTCCAGACAATCGATTCATATGTCATAGCATATTCGACATGGCCACCCGCGCTCACCTTGACTGAAGCTCCGGTACGGCGAGAGGAGACAGCGTGAAGGTGAGTCGTAGAGGCATGTTGGCGGGCGCGGCGGCGGCAGGTGCGGCCGGCGTGGTCGGAACGGTCGGCGTGGCCGCCCGCGGTGAGGCCGCCGCGGTGGAGACGAGCGCGGAGACGACGACAGCGAGGACACCAGTGGAGATCACCTGGTTCGGCACGCACGCGTGGGAGATCCGGTGCGGCAAGAGCGTCGTACTGACTGATCCGTGGCTGACGCGCTTCAAGACCGGCACGTTTACGCCCGAGGGTGCGGACCCGAAGACGAAGCTCGTGATCAAGCCGGATGTGATCGATCGGCACCTGACCACGGCCGACGCGATCCTGGTTCACCACGGGCACTACGACCACATGGCCGACGTACCGTACGTCGCGAAGAAGACGCAGGCGACCGTCCTCGGCACGCAGACCCACGTCAACCTGCTCAAGGCGATGCGGACCCAGGAGGACCTGCTGTCACCGGTGCGTGGTGGCGAGTACTTCCCGTTCGACGGGTTCAGCATCGAGGTGTACCCGTCGCTGCATTCGTGCAGCGGGAAGCGGCACACCTATGCGTACCCGGGCTACTACCTGGAGTCCGTCCCGCCACGCCCGCGGGTGATCGAGGACCTGGTCGAGGGCGGCACGCTCGCCTACGTGATCACGATCGGCGGCCTGCGCATCCTCAGTCTGAGTACGGCGAACTTCGACCCGAACGCACTGCGCGGCCTCCAGGTCGACGTCGCGTTCGCAGCGCCGGGCGGTGAGCCGGGCATCACCGATCGGCTGCTGCAGACGATCAAGCCGGTGAAGAAGGTGATCGCGACCCACTGGGACGACTTCGACAAGCCGCTCGACCAGCCGAGTGTCCCGTGGACCGACATCGCCCCGCTGCGTGCGTCGGTCGAGAAGACCGGCGCGGAGTTCATCGTGCTGGATCACCTGCAGAAGATCACGCTTTGACCCGGTAGTGGTAGCGCGAGACGGTCCGGAAGCCCAGCCGTTCGTACAGGGCCCGGGCCGGCTCGTTCGCCTCGACGACCGCCAGCCAGACCCAGCGCGCGCCGCTGGTCGTTGCCGCCTGCAACAAAGAGCCGATGACCGCTTGCGCGAGCCCCTGGCGGCGAAAGCGTTCATCGACGGCGAGGCAGTACAACCCGGCGGTGTCGTCGACGAGGGCCAGCCGGCCGATCGCAGTGGCCGGCTGGCCGTTGACGGCGTACAAGGCCCGGCTGCGGGCAAGGATCTGGCGGGCGGCCGACCGCTCGGCGGCTCCGCCGCGGCCGTCGATGCTCCACCAGAGATCCATCCAGTCATCGGAGGGCGTGGCGTGAATATTCATGCCCGCCGCTGTCGGCGGCAGTTTCGCGAGGACGTCGGAGATCTCGGCGGCCTGCACCAGGGTCGGATTGTTGACCGTGTACCCACGCGCCTCGAGGTGGGCGTCCAGGTCGGACGGCTGGACCGCCGGGCTGATCTGGAAGGACGGCGTGATGTTGTGCGCCAGGTACAGGTTCTCGACGTACTCCAAGGCCTTGTCGAGGTCGAACGGCGCCTTCGTGGGCAGCACCGAGTTCGCTCGCAGCGTCACGCCGGCGTTGCGTCGGACCAGCCAGCCATCGAGCTCGGTCTTGGCCGCGGCCGGCCAGCCTTGGTTCATCAGGGCATCGATGTTGGCTTCGCTGATCACTCCACCAAGCGTAGAACTCTGCGGATCAACTTGCAAGGAAATGGATACTTATTCACTGGCGTCACCGAGCCCGGAGCGACCCGATCACGTCGGCCAGGAGATCGATGCCCTCGACAACGTCCTGCTGGCTGAGCGATCCGTACCCGAAGACCAGCCCGGCCGGCCCCGGCGCCGACACCCAGTACGGCGCCAATCCGTAGACGCCCAACCCGCGCTCCCGGGCCGCGGCCTCCACCGATTCCTCACTCAGATCCGGCGGCAGCAACGCCATCACGTGCAACCCGGCGGACACCCCGACCGGTTCGAACTCCGGCAGTCGCGCCGCCAGCCGCTCGACCAAGGTGTCCCGCAGCAGCCGGTACCGCGGCCGCATTCGGCGCAGATGCCGGTCGAACTCACCCCGCGCCACGAAGTCCGCGAAGGCCAGCTGGTCGAACACGGGCGACCCGCGATCATCCATCAGCTTCGCCCGCGACATCGGCTCGACCAGCCGGTCCGGCAGGATCATCCACCCCAGTCGCAGCCCGGGCGCGAGCGTCTTGCTCGCCGTACCCGCGTAGGCGACTCGATCCGGCGCTAGGCCCTGCATCGCGCCGATCGGCTCCCGGTCGTACCGGTACTCCGCGTCGTAGTCGTCCTCGAACACCAGCCGGTTGGACCCGGCCGCCCACGCCACCAGCGCAGCCCGCGTCTCCGCCGACGCAACCGCCCCGGTCGGGAACTGGTGTGCCGCGGTCACCAGTACGACGTCCGCCCCGGACCGCTCGAGTGCGTCGACATCGATCCCGGACTCCAGCACGGGTACGCCGACAGTCTCCAGGCCGGCCGCGGCTGCGACGTCTCGCAGGTCGTTGTCGGACGGGTCCTCGACCGCGAGGCATCGATAGCCCTCAGCAGCGAGGACCTGCAGGAGTAACCGCGATCCCTGGGCGAACCCGTTGCAGATCAGCATGTTCTCCGGGCGGGCCGCCGTACCCCGGACCCGGTTGAGGTAGTCGGCGAGCGACGTACGGAGCTCGATGGTCCCGCGACCGTCGAGGTAGGCGAGGCTGTGGAACGGCGTCTCGTTCAATACTCGGCGGATGGACCGCAACCAGGCCGCGCGTGGGAACTGGGAGACGTCCGGCCGGCTGTAGCGGAAGTCGATCCGCGGCGGGCCGGTCACCGACGGCTTCACCGCCGCCGCTTCGACCAGAGCGATGTCGGCGACCTGCGTATAGCCGCCGCCCCGGCTGACCAGGTACCCCTCCGCGACCAACTGCTGGTAGGCCTCGACGACCACTCCGCGGGACAGGCCGAGGTCCTGCGCGAGCGCCCGGGTGGACGGCATCACCGTGTCCGCCCGGAGCAGGCCGGACCGGATCCGGGTCCGGATGCCGCTCTCCAACTGCTGATGCAGCGGTACGCCGGTATCGCGCCGGAGCTCGACCAGCAACTCACCGGTCCCCGAACTGGTCCTGATTCGGCTCACGCAACTGGACCTTATCGGAGTACCGCAGCGCTGTCAGGGTTGTACCCATGACCAAGATGCTGCACCCCGGCGACGCGGGGTACGACGAAGCCCGGACCGTGTGGAACGCCATGATCGACCGCCGGCCGGCGGTGATCGCCCGCTGTGAGAGCACCTCGGACGTGGTGGCAGCCGTCGCCTTCGCCCGGTCCTCCGGTCTGGAGATCGCAGTCCGTTGCGGCGGCCACAACATCGCGGGTCAGGCCGTCCCGGAGGGCGGGATGATGATCGACCTGACGCCGATGAACGCGGTCCGGGTCGATCCGGAGCGGCAGCTGGCGTGGGTTCGGGGTGGGGCTTTGCTGGGTGAGCTGGACAAGGCGGCGCAGGAGTACGGCCTCGCGACGACCGCGGGCAACGTCTCCCACACCGGCGTCGGCGGGCTCACGCTCGGCGGCGGGATGGGCTGGCTGGCCCGGCGGTTCGGGCTCGCCTGCGACAACGTGGCGTCGTACGAGGTGGTCACGGCGGCCGGTGACGTCGTACGGGCGAGTGCCGACAAGAACCCCGAGCTGTTCTGGGGGCTGCGGGGCGGTGGCGGGAACTTCGGGATCGTCACGGGGTTCGAGTTTCGGCTGCATCAGGTGGGGACGCGGGCGCTGAGCGTCGAGTTCACCTATCCGACGTCGGTGGGTTTCCAGGTCCTGCGCGGATGGCGGGAGCTGAACGCAACCGCGCCGCGGGAGGCGACGTTCACCGCGAACATCAACGCGGACTCGGTCACGGTCGGGTACGTGTGGGTCGGCGAGGGCGGACACGACTTGCTGCCGGCGTTCCGGGCGCTGGGTCCGGTCGCCGACGAGAAGATCGAGGAGACGACATACCTGGAGCTGCAGACGCGGGACGACAGCCTGCAGGGGCACCGGTTCCGCCGGTACTGGAAGGGGCACTACTTCAAGTCGCTGCCGGACAACGCGATCCGCGCGCTGCTGAAGACGCCGGGGGTAGCGGCCAGCCTGCAGGCGTACGGCGGTGCGATCGCCGACGTAGCCGATGACGACGCGGCCTTCAGCCACCGGGACACGCAGTTCGAGTTCGTCACCGCGACCCGCTGGGACGACCCGGCCGAGGACGAGACCAGGATCGCCGAACTCCGTGCGTACGCCGCGACCCTGGAGCAGTACGCCGGTGGCGCCTACCTCAACACGCTCAACGGCGACGCGATCAGCCGCGCCTTCCCGCCGGCCAAGCTGGCCCGGCTGACCGCGCTGAAGACGGCGTACGACCCGGCCAATGTCTTCCACCTCAACCAGAACATCCGCCCCGGCGAGGCAACGACGGAGTCCGCGGCCTGACTGGTACTTGTGGACGGTGGACTGGGACGCACTGTTCGCGAACGTCGCTCGGGTGATCGAGGGCGCCGGCGTGATCATCATGGCCATCGGGCTCGCCGTCGTCCTGCTCCGCTACCTGCACGACGCCCTCCGCAAGGGCACCGAGAACTACCGGCGGCTACGGGTGAACCTCGGCCGGGTGATCCTGCTCGGCCTGGAGATCCTGATCGTCGGGGACATCATCCGGACGATCATCGTCGAGACCTCGGTGCAGAGCGTGCTCGTCCTCGGCCTGATCGTGGTGATCCGGACCGTGCTCAGCTTCGCCCTCGAGGTCGAGATCTCCGGGTCCTGGCCCTGGCAGCAACGCCCGGCCGACTGAAGGTTCCGGGACAGCGGCGCGGCATGATGGGGTTGTGACGACCGAACTGACCCCAGAACTGGCGGCGACGATCGAGGAAGCGTTCGCACGGCGGGACCGGGCGAACATGCAACCGACGATCGACTTCTTCGAGAAGCTGCTCACCGAGCACCCGGACAACCCGTACGTGCTCTACGAGGTCGGCGGTTCGTACGACACCGACGGCCAGGAGGAGAAGGCGGTCGCGTACTACGAGCGTGCTCTACCGCACCTGACCGGGGAGACGCGGCGGAAGTGCCTCCTGCAGTACGGCAGCACGCTGCGCAACCTCGACCGGTTCGACGACTCGCTGGACGTGTTCAAGAAGGCGTGCGCGGAGTTCCCGGAGTCGGACTCGCTGCGGGTGTTCAAGTCGCTGAGCCTGCACGCGGCCGGGCACAAGGACAAAGCCCTCGCCACGTTGCTGCTCGTCATCGCGGATCGCGTCGACAATGCCGAGATCAAACGCTACGAGGCCGCGATCCGCGGTAACGCTGAGTACCTCGCCGGGCTCTGATCAGGCCTTCTTGGCGAGCCCGCCGTACAGGACGTCGCGGGCGCCGGGGATCGTCCCGGCATCCTTCGGCGACTCCGTGCCCGGCGCCTGCCACTCGACCAGCCGGACCACGCCGGGGTCGAGGAGCTCCAGGCCGTCGAAGAACGAGCTGATCTCCTCGACGGTCCGGAAGGCCAGCGTGGGGAACGAGGACTGGACCTTGTCCACCAGCTCCGTCACCAGTTGATTCAGCTCACCGCCGTCGCGCGGGTTGCAGGCGTGGCTGATCGCCACATACGACCCCGACGGCAGCGCCTCGACGTACTGCTTGACGATCGCGCGGGTCTCCTCGAGGTCCGCGAGGTGGTGCAGCATCAGCGCCATCACCAGCGCGACCGGCTCGCCGGCCGCGAGCATCTCGGCCACCGCGGGATCAGCGAGCACCTCGTCGGGCCGGGTCAGATCCGCGGCGGCGAAGTGGGTCCGGTCGTTGTCCAGCAGGAGCGCGCGCCCGTGGGCGATCACCGATGGGTCGTTATCGATGTAGACCACGGACGCGAGCTGGTTGCGGGACTGCGCGATCTGATGGGTGTTCTGCGCGGTCGGCAGGCCTGAGCCGGCGTCCAGGAACCGGGTCACCCCGGCCTCCGCGGCCAGCCAGCCGATCACCCGGCCGAGCCAGGCGCGATTCGCCTTGGCCCACTCCGGTGTCTCCGGCGCGATCTTCATGATCTGCCGGTACAGCTCGCGGTCGGTTTCGTAGTTGTCCTTGCCGCCGAGTGCGTAGTCGTACACCCGGGCCACGCTCGGGCGAGTGGTGTCGATCCCGTGCGCGATGAACCCGCCGTCACTGGTCGGCTGGTTCGTCACGCTGTCTCCTCGCCGTCGGCGGTTCGGATGCCGCTACGAGGTTATCGCACAGACAGTTATCGAAACACCACGAGGAGTTCAATCCTTTGTAAAAACAGGTGTTTCAGCAGGCACACGCGACCCCGCGTGGCGCGGTCAGCGGATCGGGCAATCGACGGTCGATCCCGTCGGTCGTTTCCACCGGCAATCCTTCCCGCGCCCAGTATTCGAAGCCGCCGAGCATTTCCTGCACCGGATAACCCAGTTTGGCGAACTCCAGTGCCGCCTTTGTCGCACCATTGCAGCCAGGACCCCAGCAATACGTCACCACCGGAACACCCGCCGGTACGACGGAATCCGCACGCGCCGCGATCTCCCGGGTCGGCAGGTGGATCGCGCCCGGTACGTGGCCCTGGTCCCAGCTCTCCTGACTCCGGCTGTCGATCAGCACCCAGCCGGTCACGCCGGCACCGATGTTGGCAGCCACATCCGACACGTCCGTCTCGTACGCGAGCCGCCGGGCGAAGTGCGCGACGGCGGCCTCAAGGTTCTGTTCGGTCATGCGCCTAGATTCAGGCTTGGGACCCGGGTGACAACAGTGGCAGAAATGTCCTAGTGCAACAAGATTCAGCCACGCCGGGAGACGATCTTGGCGCGCGCCCGGGCGACCTTGATCGCGGCCTTCAGCGTCTCGACGTCGTACGCGCCGTAGTGGCGCTGCCCGTTGACGAAGAAGGTCGGCGTACCGGAGACGCCACTGGTGTCCGCGGACTCGACGTCCTGGGCGACCCGGGCCGCGGCCACGTGCCGCTTCACGTCGTCGTGGAGTTTGGCGGTGTCCAGGCCGAGCTGGTCGGAGTACCGCATCAGGTCCGTCGGCTGCAGACTGTCCTGGTTCGCGAGCAGCAGGTCGTGCATCTCCCAGAACGCCCCTTGGACGGCGGCCGCTTCGGCCACCTCGGCGGCGATCTGCGCGCGGGGATGGACGTCGCTGAGCGGTAGGTGCCGCCATACGTAACGCAGGTCGTCGTCGGTCAGCAGATCACGGACGACCGGCTCGGCGAGCCCGCAGTACGGGCACTCGAAGTCGCCGTACTCGACCAGGGTCACCGACGCGTTCTCCGGGCCGCGGATGTGGTCGCGCTCGGGGTCGACGGGGTCGGTCAGGTCCACCAACTGCTCCGCTTCGCCGAGCAGCGCGAGCGCCTTCTTCGGCGGCGAGAGCAGGAAGGCCGCCCGGAACACCAGCCACGTCAGCGCCGACGCGATCACCACCGCCGACAGCAGCCCCACCTTGGCCTCGGCCAACTGCGGACCCTCGAACGCGATCGTTGCTATCAGCAAGGAAACGGTGAACCCGATCCCGGCGATGGTGCCACTGCCGAGGACCGCGGCCCAGCCGACGGTCGGCCCGAACCGGCCGCGGGTGAACCGGTCCAGCAGCCAGGACACCGTCGTCACCGCGACCGGCTTGCCGACCACGTAGCCGATGATGATGCCGAGCGTGATCGGCGCCGTGTACGCGCGGCCGAGGAAGTCCGCGTCGATCGTGACGCCGGCGTTGGCCAGGCCGAACAACGGGACGATCAGGTAGCTGGTCCACGGGTGGTAGAGGTACTGCAGCCGCTCGTTCGGCGAGATCGTCGCGGTCAGCCCGACCGTCGCCGACCGGGCCAGCTCGGGCGTCGGCTGCTCGCGGAACAGCCGGAACAACCCGGTCGCCTCCTCCAGCTCCTCCCGCCCCGGCGAGTACGCCGAAGCCGTCAGCCCGATCGCGAGTCCGGCGACCACCGGGTCCACGCCACTGGTCAGCAGCGCTGCCCACATCCCGACGCCGAGGACGACGTACATCCAGGCCTTGCGGACACGGAAGAAGGCGAGGACGAGCACGACGCCGAGAGCGGCGATCGCCAGCATCAGCGGCATCAGCTTGATGTGCTCGCTGTAGACGACGGCGATGACGACGAGCGCGAGCAGGTCGTCGACCACGAACACCGTGAGCAGAAAGACCCGGACCCGATCCGGTACGCCGCGGCCCACCAGCGCGAGCAGGCCGAGCGCGAGCGCAGTGTCCGTGGACATCGCGACACCCCAGCCGTGCGCGCCTTCGCCGCCGGCGTTGAAGGCGAGGTAGATCAGGACGGGCAGGGCCATGCCGGTGATGCCGGCCACCATGGGGAGCACGAACCGGCCGCGGTCGCGCAGATCACCGAGGTCGAACTCGCGCCGCGCCTCCAGGCCGACGACCAGGAAGAACAGGGTCATCAGGCCGCTGTTGATCCACTCGCGCAGATCCAGGCTGAGGACGTCGTGACCGAGCCCGATCGACAACTCGGTCCGCCAGAACTCGTCGTACATCCCGGGTGCGAGGTTGGCCCACAGCAACGCGACCACAATGGCCGCGGCCAGGACGCCCGAACTGCCCGCCTCGGTGCGCAAGAAGGCCCGCACCGGTGCCGCGAACTCCCGCCGCCAATTCGTCCGGCCACTCAGCAGAGCGGGCAGGTCCGTCATACCCACACCTTAATCCGGTGCGGAGCAGAATCTGACACCGTTGTCGGCGCTACATTCCGTGAGAACGGGGGCATAATGCGTAAAGAATTGGGTAGCGCGCAGACAGGTTGTTCACCGATGTGCGGGGTGTGGTCATCCGCAGGTCGTGGGGTTGGGCTTGACGCCGGGATTTGTGCGGCCAGAACGGCGGACCGGGTCACGTCCCGGCGTCCTCAACTACGCTGACCGGATGGGTGAGTGGCGGCCTCTTGCGGGTCCGTCGCGGCAGGTCGCACTGGAGATCCTGCTCGACGGGCCCTTGTCGCGCGCCGAGCTCTCCCGCCGGGTCGGTCTGTCCCCGGGCAGCCTGACCCGATTGACCAAGCCGATGGTCGAATCCGGGCTGCTGGTCGAGGTGACCGGCGGGCCGACGGACGCGCGGGTCGGCCGGCCGTCGCAACCGCTTGATCTGGATTCGGGCGCGCATCATTTCGTCGGCATCAAACTCACCGGCGACACGGCGATCGGCGTACTGACGAACCTGCGGGCCGAGGTGATCGCCAGTGTCGAGCGTCCGCTGACCGATCCGACGCCGTCCGCGGTCGCCGAGCTCATCCTCGAGGTCACCGACGAGCTCGCGATCCAGGTCCCGGGCGGGGTCCCGATCACAGGCATCGGAGTGACCGTCGGCGGCCGGGTCGCGAACGACACCGAGGTTCGCTGGGGGCCTTATCTGAACTGGTTCGACGTACCGCTCGGCGAGCTCGTGGCGGCACACACCAGCACCCCGTTCGTGCTCGCGAACGACGTCACCGCACTCACCGAGGCGACACATTGGTTCGGCGCCGGCCGCAACGCCGACCGCTTCATCCTGCTGACGATCGGCGCGGGGGTCGGGTACGGGCTGGTCGTCCACAACCTGACCGTCGACAGCCCGGACACGAGTATCGGCACGATCGGCCACTACCCCTTATTGCCGGACGGTCCACGCTGCGACCGCGGTCACCGCGGTTGCTCGCTCAGCCTGCTCACCGTCAGCGCGATCAGCGACCACGTCAGTACAGCGGTCGGCCGGGAGGTCGGCTACGACGAGGCCCTCGACCTCGCCGCCAAGGGTGATCCCGCGGCCAGTGTGGTGATCGCCCGGGCCGGTCGCGCCCTGGGCAAGCTGATCGCGGCGGCGGCGAACTTCACCATGCCCGAGCTCGTCGTCCTCGGCGGCGAGGGTGTCCGGCTGGCCGAGGTCGCCCACGACGAGATGCTCGCCGCACTGCACGCCGACCGCCATCCATCGTCTGCGGAGCTCCCGATGGTGCTCCAGCCCGCCGACTTCACCGAGTGGGCCCGCGGAGCGGCCGTGGTCGCGATCCAGACCTTTGTTCTCGGAGTCGAGTAACTGACTATCCTTAGATAAACAGTTACACTCATCGCCATGGACTTGGTGAGGCGATGGGTTGAAGGGTGGCGGCTCTGCCGTGGGCTGGACCCGCTGATCGAGTACGACGATGCGCTGGCCGCCGTACTGGGGTTACCTGGGCGGGAGCGGGAGTTGTTCGCGCTGGATGACGATCCGCGGACCGTGGCGCGGCTCGCGGGGCAGGTGACCGGGGATACCTGGCTGACGGTGACTACGCAGGACGGGGACGAGATCGCGCGTCGGCTCGCGGCCGGCGGCGTACGGCCGTTCGAGGAGCAGAAGACGCTGATGTCGATCGAGCTGCGTGCGCATCCTCGGCCGGCGACCTCGTCTTATCGGGTTGAACTCTCGTCCGACGAACCGTTGGAGTACGTGCGGATCCTGGCGGCCGACGGGTCGGTTGCGGCGCGCGGGATGGTGGCGATGGTCGGCTCGGATGCGGTGATGCATGACATCCAGACCTATCCGGCGCATCGGCGGCGCGGGCTGGGAAGCGTGGTGATGGGAGCGCTCAGCGGGCGGGCTCTCGAACGCGGTGCGCGGACGGGATTGCTGATGGCCACCACGGACGGATTTCAGCTCTACCGGCGGCTCGGCTGGATGGCCGAGGCGATCATGGTGACCGGGTCAGGCCCCTCGCGCGCGGTGGGCGGCGACCTTGGTGCGGTTCTGACAGGCCGTTGAGCAGAACCGCTGCGTCCGGTTCCGGGTGGAATCGAGGAACAGGTCGTCGCAGCGGGTCGCCTCGCACCCGCGCAGTCGATTGACGTCGTCGCTGCCGAGCAGCATCGCCGCGGCGGTGGCGAACTCGGCGAGCCAGTTGCTCCCGAAATGCAGGTGCCACGGCTCGCCCTCGTGCCGGGTCAGCTGTGGTGCGGCTTTGGTGTCCCGGAGCAAGCCGTTCACCAGCTCCACGGCCCGGTCCACATCCGGCAGGGAGGTCAGAGCGGCGTACAGCGTCTTGCCGCCGTCGGCGTACTCGGTCACGTCGACGGCGCCGACGCGGTTGGTGGTCAGGCGCAGCACGGCCTCGACGGCGGCGGAATCGGGCGGAACCGCCGGCCGGCCTTGACGCGTGGCGGAGCCGAAGGTGTTCGCGAGCGCGATCGCCGCGACCAGCGACGCCTTCAGGTGATCCGTAGCCTCCACGCACCCAGTATCAGACCAGGGCATGCCACCGCGTGCTACCAGGGTCGTACGCCGAGGCAGGTCAACATCCGCCCGCGAACCGATGAACCCGATGGTGGCCAGAAACCACAATGACGACTGTGAAGGTCGCGGTGGTGATGGGCGGTGCGAGTCCCGAGCATCGGGTCTCGCTTGCCAGTGGCAAGGGCATCGTGAAGGCGATCGAATTGCTCGGTCAGACGGCGATCCCGATGGTGATCGATGCTGAGGGCAACTGGGTCGACGGGCAGCACGAGGCGATCGAGATCCTGCAGGCCTGTGACGTCACGATCCCCGCCTTGCACGGGGAGGGCGGGGCGCTGCAGGGATTCCTGACCCAACTGAAGATCCCGTACGTCGGCAGTGGGGTCGCGGCCAGCGCGGTCGGGCAGGACAGGCACCTGACCAAGGCGGTCCTGTCAGCGCACGGTATTCCGGTCAAGCCGGAGGAGCTGGCCGGCCGGGAGATCGGTGTGGCCCTGCTGGAGTGCCCGGATGGGCGGGTGAATACGGCACTCGAGAGCCACGGTGAGCCGGCTCAGCGGCTTCGCTGTATGGCGATCGAGGTATTCCAGGTCCTCGGCTGCCGGGGCTTGGCGCGGGTGGACTTCGTCCTCCCGGCGGACGGTCACCCAGTCGTCAACGAGATCAACACCTTCCCCGGTCTCACCCCCGGCTCGCAGTTCCCGCGGATGTGGGCCGCCGCCGGTCTGTCGTACGCCGAGGTCGTCGACAATCTGATCCGCACAGCGATGCGTTGATAGCTGCTGCCTATCGGTTGATAGGCAGCATTGCTTTGACCCTGGGGTCGTGGCGACGGAATGTTGTATACATGACGAGTGAGGTCGTGGCCGCCGCCCCCGTCCCGGTTCCCGGGCGTGCCCAGCGAGTGCGTGAGATCGCGATCGAGTTGCGGGGCTTGCGCGGAGCGCTGATCCCGATCCTGCATGCGGTGCAGGAGGAACTCGCGTACGTCGCTCAGGACGATGTGGCCGTGATCGCGGATGTGCTCAACCTGTCTGTGGCCGAGGTGCATGGCGTGGTCACCTTCTACAAGGACTTCCGTCGTACGTCGGCCGGACGGACGACTGTGGCGATCTGCCAGGCGGAGGCTTGCCGGTCGGTGGGCGCGGTTGAGCTGGGTGAGCACCTGAAACGCCAGGCGGGGTGCGGGTTCGGTGAGACGACGTACGACGGGCGGGTCACGCTCGAGGAGATCTACTGCTTCGGGAACTGCGCCCTCGGGCCGACGGTCCAGGTTGGCGAGAAGCTACACGGACGAGTCACACCCGCGCGGCTGGACGCACTCCTCGGGGAGGTGCGATGAAGGTCTACGTTCCGAGGGATTCCGCGGCCCGGTCGGTTGGAGCGGATGAGGTCGCGGAGCGGATCGCCGCACTTGGCGATGTCGAGGTCGTGCGGACCGGGTCGCGCGGGATGCTGTGGCTGGAACCGCTCGTTGAGGTGGAGACACCGCGCGGCCGCGTTGGCTATGGACCTGTTGCTCCGGAGGACGTGGACGGATTAGTTGCCGCCGGAATGCTGGAAGGTGGCGGCGATCAGCTCGGGCTGGTTGACGAACTGCCATGGATGAAACGGCAGCAGCGGTTGACGTTTGCGCGGGTCGGCGTGGTCGATCCACTCTCCGCCGACGACTACACGGCGTACGGCGGAATTGTGGGCCTGAGGCAAGCATTTGCGCTCGACCCGGCTGAGGTCGTCGAGACCGTGGTCGACTCAGGACTGCGTGGACGTGGTGGTGCCGGCTTCCCGACCGGGATCAAATGGCGGACCGTGCTCGGCGCCGAGGCTGACCTGAAGTTCGTGTGCTGTAACGCGGACGAGGGTGATTCCGGCACGTTCGCGGACCGGATGCTGATCGAGGGCGATCCGTTCACGTTGATCGAGGGGATGGCGATCGCGGCGTACGCCGTCGGGGCGTCGGAAGGGTACGTCTATCTGCGGTCGGAGTACCCGGACGCGGTCGCGACGCTGAAGGCCGCGATCGAGGTCGCTCGGGCGCGTGGCTGGTTGGGGCCGGACATCCTTGGCTCAGGGTTCGGCTTCGACCTGCACGTGCGGGTCGGTGCGGGTGCGTACATCTGCGGCGAAGAGACCTCGATGCTGGAGAGTCTCGAAGGCAAACGCGGCATGGTCCGTGCGAAGCCGCCGATCCCTGCCCTGGAGGGGCTTTTCGGCTGTCCGACCGTCGTCAACAACGTGTTGTCCTTGGCAACGGTCCCGACGATCCTTGCCCACGGCGCCGAGTCGTACGCGGCGTACGGGACCGGTAGGTCACTCGGTACGAGCGTCTTCCAGCTCGGCGGGAACGTCGCTCGCGGCGGCATCGTCGAGACCGCCTTCGGCATCAGCCTCGGTGAACTGGTGAACGACTTCGGCGGCGGAACGGCGTCCGGCCGCCCGGTCCGCGCGGTTCAGGTGGGTGGGCCACTGGGGGCTTACCTGCCGGTCGAGCAGTTCGACCTGCCGATGGACTACGAGGCGTTCGCGGCCACCGGTGCGATGGTCGGGCACGGCGGCATCGTCGTGTTCGACGACACCGTGGACATGGCCTCGATGGCCCGGTTCGCGTTCGAGTTCTGCGCGGCCGAGTCGTGCGGCAAGTGCACGCCGTGCCGGGTCGGCGCGGTCCGCGGCGTCGAGACCATCGACCGGATCGTGGCCGGCGAGGACCGGCAGCAGAACCTGGTCCTGCTCGAGGACCTGTGTGAACTCATGACCGACGGCTCGCTCTGCGCGATGGGCGGCCTCACCCCGATGCCAGTACGCAGCGCCGTCCGCCACTTCGGAAAGGACTTCGAGTGAGTCTCCTCAAGGAACCTGACTTCGGTACGCCGGCCCGCCCGGGCGAGGCCACCATCGGGCTGACGATCGACGGCGTGGACGTCACGGTCCCACCGGGTACGTCGGTGATGCGGGCCGCGAAGCATGCCGGGGTCGACGTACCGAAGCTGTGTGCGAGCGACAACCTGGAGGCGTTCGGGTCCTGCCGGTTGTGTGTGGTCGAGATCGACGGTGTCCGCGGTACGCCGGCTTCGTGTACGACGCCGGTCCGGGACGGCATGGTGGTGCACACGCAGAACGAGCGGCTCGGCAAGCTCCGGCGCGGGGTGATGGAGCTCTACATCTCCGATCACCCGCTCGACTGCCTGACCTGCTCGGCGAACGGCGACTGCGAACTGCAGGACATGGCCGGCGTCACCGGGTTACGCGAGGTGCGCTACGGCTCAGGTGTCGAGGCCGGTGCGAACCACATGGACGCACCGACGGACAGCTCGAACCCGTACTTCGATTTCGAGGCGTCGAAGTGCATTGCGTGCTCGCGCTGCGTCCGCGC
This sequence comes from Kribbella sp. NPDC051952, assembly GCF_040680855.1. NCBI lineage: Bacteria > Bacillati > Actinomycetota > Actinomycetes > Propionibacteriales > Kribbellaceae > Kribbella > Kribbella sp. NPDC051952. The sequence continues at coordinate 24,989 of NZ_JBFAXQ010000012.1, read as the reverse complement.
GTGTGACGAAGTACAAGGAACGTTGGCGCTGACGATCGAAGGGCGTGGGTTCGACTCGAAGGTCGCGGCCGGTGCCGGGGTGTCGTTCTTCGAATCCGACTGTGTGTCGTGCGGAGCGTGCGTGCAGGCCTGCCCTACGGCGACGCTGCAGGAGAAGTCGGTCGTCGAGCTCGGGATGCCGACGCGGTCGGTGATCACGACGTGCGCGTACTGCGGGGTCGGGTGCTCGTTCAAGGCCGAGCTGCGCGGCGACGAGCTGGTCCGGATGGTGCCGTACAAGAACGGCGGCGCGAACGAGGGCCACTCGTGTGTGAAGGGCCGGTTCGCCTTCGGGTACGCCAGCCACCCGGACCGCGTGCTCGAACCGATGGTGCGGGACACGATCGCGGACGAGTGGCGGACGGTGTCGTGGGAGGAAGCGATCGGGTTCACCGCCCGCCGGCTGCGGGAGATCCAGGCTGAGCACGGGCAGGGGTCCATCGGTGCGATCACGTCGTCACGAACCACGAACGAAGAGGTGTACGCCGTTCAAAAGATGGTGCGCGCGGTCTTCGGGAACAACAACGTGGACACGTGTGCTCGGGTCTGCCACTCACCGACGGGCTACGGACTGAAGCAGACGTTCGGTGAATCGGCCGGGACCCAGGACTTCAAGTCGGTCGACGAGGCTGACGTCATCCTGGTGATCGGTGCGAACCCGACCGACGCGCATCCCGTGTTCGCCTCCCGGATGAAGAAGCGGTTGCGGCAGGGCGCGCGGCTGATCGTGATCGACCCGCGGACGATCGACCTGGTCCGCTCTCCGCACATCGAGGCCGCTCATCACCTGCGGCTGGCACCCGGTACGAACGTCGCGATCATCAATGCGATCGCCCATGTCGTGGTCACCGAGGGCCTTATCGATCGTCCTTTTGTCGACAATCGGTGTGAGGACTTCGGGACCTGGGAAGCGTTCATCTCGCAGCCCGAGCACAGCCCGGAGGCGGCAGCTGAGATCAGCGGCGTACCGGCGGAAGACATCCGCGCCGCGGCTCGGCTGTACGCTACCGGCGGGAATGCGGCGATCTACTACGGCCTCGGCGTCACCGAGCACAGCCAGGGCTCGACCATGGTGATGGGGATGGCGAACCTCGCGATGGCGACGGGGAACATCGGGCGGCGTGGCGTCGGGGTGAACCCGTTGCGTGGGCAGAACAACGTGCAGGGCTCGTGTGACATGGGTTCGTTCCCACACGAGTTGCCGGGATACCGGCATGTGTCGGATGACGGCGTACGGGCTGTTTATGAGCAGCTGTGGGGTACGCCGATCCTGAATGAGCCGGGGTTGCGGATCCCGAATATGTTCGACTCGGCGATCGACGGTTCGTTCAAGGCATTGTTCGTGCAGGGTGAGGACATCGCGCAGTCCGATCCGAATACGCAGCATGTGTTTGCGGCTCTCGGTGCTTTGGACCTGCTCGTCGTACAGGATCTGTTCGTGAACGAGACGGCGAAGTTCGCGCACGTTTTGTTGCCGGGGACATCGTTCCTGGAGAAGGACGGGACGTTCACGAACGCCGAGCGGCGGATCAACCGGGTCCGGCCGATCATGGCACCGCGGACCGGGAAGCAGGAGTGGGAGATCGTCTGCGAGCTCTCCCAGGCGATGGGCTACCCGATGCACTACGAGTCGGCGGCGCAGATCATGGACGAGATCGCACTGACAACGCCTACGTTCATGGGGGTTTCGTTCAAGCGGCTGGACGAGGCCGGCTCGATCCAGTGGCCGTGCAACCTCGAGCATCCGGACGGTACGCCGATCATGCACGAGGACGAGTTCACCCGGGGCAAGGGGCGGTTCATGGAGACCGTGTACGTGCCGACGTCGGAGCGGTCGACGCGGAAGTACCCGTTGATCCTGACCACCGGTCGAATCTTGTCGCAGTACAACGTGGGTGCACAGACCCGGCGTACGGCGAATGTCGCTTGGCATCCCGAGGACATCCTGGAGATCCATCCGCACGACGCGGAGGTGCGTGGGATCGAGGACGGGGATACGGTCGCGCTGATGAGCCGGGTGGGACGGACGACGCTGCACGCCAAGTGGTCGGAGCGGATGCCGGTCGGGGTTTGCTACACGACCTTCCACCACCCGGTCACCGGTGCGAACGTGATCACCACCGACAACTCCGACTGGGCGACGAACTGCCCCGAATACAAGGTGACCGCGGTCCAGGTCGACCTCCTCCCTTCGTCGGTGGCGGCGGATACCGAACGCGAGCCGGTTATCGCTGGTGGTGGACGGTGAGCCACACTACGATCCCGCCGTACGTCCGCCTGGCGAACGAGATCGCGGCCCAGTTCGCCCACCGCCCACCCGCCGAAGCCGCCACCGCCATAGCCACCCACCTCAAAGCCACCTGGGATCCCCGCATGAAACAAGCCCTGATAGCCCACGCAACAGCGGGCGCCGAGGACCTGGACCCAGTAGCCGCATTGGCAGCCCAACAACTCCAGGCCATGCGCACGTGAGCCAACCCACTACTCATTTCTGTTGGGACAGTGGACTTCCGTGGGATGTCGCGCGGGAACTCGCACATGCGGCGACTCGGCCGGGGCGAGGGGTTTCTCGGGGTTTGGTCGAGGGTGGGGTGTTGGCGACACCGTTGGTTTCGCCCGGGAACGTTCCGCCGGTGGATCGGGCAGCCATGGATGGGTTTGTGGTGCGAGGTGAAGGACCCTGGCGGGTTGTGGGGACGATTGGGGTTAGTTGCACGACGGCCGTGGCGCTCGCGGAGGGAGAAGCCTGCGGGATCGTGACGGGGGCTGCGGTCCCGGCGGGTGCGACGTCCGTGGTGCGTTCCGAGGATGCGGTGCTGGTGGGGAATCGGCTGGAAGGACCGGCCGACGAAGGCAAGCACATCCGCCGGGCCGGCGAGGAATGCAGAGCCGGCGAACAGCTTCTGCCAGCAGGTGTCGTGGTCGACTCAGCAGTCCTAGGGTTGGCGGCCGCCGTCGGGCTCGACCGCCTGACCGTCATCCCCCAACCAACGGTCGCCGCCTTCATCACCGGTGAGGAGCTTGTACCGCGAGGACCATCCGGCCCCGGCCGAGTGCGAGACGCAATCGGCCCGATGCTGCCCGGCCTGATCACCCGTGCAGGTGGAGTGGTGGGACAGATCAGACACCTGAGGGACTCCCGGGACGAGTTGGTCGCGGGACTGACAGCCACCGACGCCGAGCTGATCCTGGTCTCCGGCTCGTCCGCAGCCGGACCAGCCGACCACCTCCGCCCAGCCCTCAACGCGCTAGGCGCAGAGCTGATCGTCGACGGAGTGGCCTGCCGCCCCGGCCACCCCCAAGCCCTGGCCCAACTGGCCGACGGCCGCCTGATCCTCGGCCTCCCCGGCAACCCCTTCGCCGCCCTCGTCGCGTTCCTCACCCTCGGCGTCGCGACCATCAACCGGATGCGCGGCCTCGATCTCCCTCACCTGACCCGAGCCCCCGTCCCCGGCGGCCTCGCCTGCCACCCCACCAGCACCCGACTCGTCCCCGTCCGCGTCACCCCGCAAGGCGCCGTACCAGTCGGCCACAGCGGTTCCGCCATGCTCCGAGGTGTCGCCGCCGCCGACGCGCTCGCCGTCGTCGACCCCGGCCCAGCCGAAGCGATCGCGGCCCGCCTGATCCCGCTCAGCCAAAATGTCGAGAGTCGCAGCACCGTGCCGACGTGATCTGCATGGACGACTACGGAGTGACCGGTGCGACCACCGGGACAGAGGTGTTGATGGCCCTACCGATCGGCGTGGTGTGGTCGGGGATCACAGCTGTCGAGCGGTACGGCGAATGGAGCCCGGAGTGCTACTACGGCGCCTGGCTCGAGGACGGGAAGCGGTTCGAGGCCCGGAACCGGTTCGCGGACGGCCTGGAGACACACGTGACCTGCGTGGTCACGGTCGCCGACGAGCCGCGGCGCTTCGGCTGGGACGTGTACGGCGACGAGGACGTCCCGTTCGCGCACTGGGAGTACGAGCTGGAGCCCAAAGGCGCGGAGACTCTGGTCCGGCAGTGGTTCACCCACGGACCCGGAGACAGCGGGCTCCGACTCGGCGTACTCAAGCACCCGGAGCGCGCGGCCGAAACGATCCAAGGCCGCCTTGACCAGCTCTCCCACAACATGCGCACCACGCTCCGAGCCATGCAGCAGACCCTGGCCTGATACGCACCCGAAGGGTCACCTCTCACCCGGGGGTTGCCCACAGACATGGCCGAGCGGCGTGCACCGGCTCGGGACACGCATGCGGCAGAGAGGCGGATATCCCTTGGTTTTGTGGGTTCTCTGGTGGTGTGGGAGCGGAGAACCCACAACTCGAACGGATATCCGGCGCTCCTGACGCATGTCTGGGTGATTCGCGACTTCCGACCCGGGCGTCCGAACCCCGCCCGGGGAGTGGGGTTAGGAGGCTTCGCTGGACTCGGCTGGGGCCGGCGGCACCCATAGGCAGTCGGCGGTGCCGTCGGCCAGGTGGGATTCGTAGATGGAGACCTTGTGGGAGATGACCCGCAGACACTCGGTGAGGTCCTCGATCTGGGTGGTGATGGAGTCCTGGTGGCTGCGTAGGAGAGCCAGCCGCTCCTGCTCGTTGCCAGATCCCTGCCGGACGAGCCCCGTGTACTTGCGGATCGTCTCCAGCGGCATCCCGGACGACCGGAACTTGATGCACATGTCCAGCCACTCGACGTCGTCCTCGGTGTAGACCCGCCGCCCGTTCGACTCCCGCCGTACGGCGTCCGCGAGCAAACCTTCCCGCTCGTAGAACCGCAGCGCGTGCACACTCAACCCGGTCCGCTCAGCCACCTGCCCGATACTCAGCCCAGCATCCATATGGGCACCCTAGATCACGCACAGCCCCCTACAGCAAGGGTTTCAACGCTTCCAACGCCTGATGTACGTCGGCCTCGGTCGAGTAGATGTGGAACGACGCCCGCAGTTTCCCGTCCCGGACAGCCGCCCGGATCCCGGCTGAAGCGAAGGCCTTGTCCGCTCCGGCGAGCGACGTACTGACGATCGCGGAGTCGCCCGGTGGGAGGCCGAGGCCGGCGCGGAACTCGTTGGCCAGGGCGAGGTTGTGGGCGTGGATCGTGTCGACGCCGATCTGTTCGACGAGCTCCAGGGCCGGGGCCGCGCCGACGAAGGAGAACCAGGCCGGGGACTGGTCGAACCTGCGGGCGTCGCCGGCCAGGATCATCTCGGTGCCGTAGTACGAGCCGTGGACCTCTCGTCCGGCGTACCAACCGGCTGCGGAGGGCCGGCAGAGCTCCTGCAACCGGGGTGACAGGTACCCGATCGTCGCGCCGCGTGGGGACATCAACCACTTGTAGGTATGTGCGATCAGCGCATCGACACCATCGACGCGCAGCGGCAACCAACCGACGGCCTGGCTCGCGTCGATCACCACGAGCGCGTCGATCTCCTTGCTGGCAGCAACCACCGCGGCGAGATCGAGTACGGCGCCGGTCGCCGACTGGACCGCGCTCACCGCGACCACGTCGATCCCCGGCCGGATCGCCGCGACCAGCTCAGCCCCGGGTACGCCGATCACTTCGACGCCACGGTCCGCGTGCACCTGCCACGGGTAGACGTTCGACGTGAATTCGACGTCGTCGGTCAAGACCTTCGCGCCGTCCGGCAACGCGGCCGCGATCGGCGCCACCGCCGCGGAGACCGTGCTGCCCACGAACACATCGGCCGCGTCGGCACCGACCAGCCGCGCGAAGGACTCCCGGGACCGGGTCGTCGACTCGTCCCACGGTTCCCAGCTCGTCGCACCGACCCGCCAGTCGGCGAGCGCGGCCTGCAACGCCTCCCAGCCGGGCCGCGGCGGCAAGCCGTACGACGCGGTGTTCAGCCAGCCCGGCTCCGGATCCCATAGCTCGGCGAAATCCATTGCTCCACCCTACGACTCCCGCAAATGCGCGAGCAGGATGGCCAACCGCCGCTGCGCCCGCGCGGTCCGGCTCTTCACCGTGCCGAGCGGTACGCCGAGCCGCTCGGCGATCTCGGTCTGGGTCAGGCCGTCGTAGTACGCGAGCCGCAGCACCTGGCGCTCCCGCGGCCGCAACTGCTCCAGCGCCTCCCGGACCTGCCAGGCCTGCCAGACCGCCACGATGCTCGGTGGCTCGGCGATCACGGTCTCGACCGCGTCGTCGAAGGTCAACTGCTGCTGGGTACGCCGTTCCCGCCGGTAGATGTCCACCGCGGCCCGGCGGGTGATCGCGTACAACCACGGCTTCAGCTCCCGCGCCGGGTCGAACCGGTCGGCCGCCCGCCACGCCTGCACGAAGGCCCGCTGTACGGCGTCGGCCGCATGCTCCCGGTTGCCGAGCAGGTTGAGCGCGGTCGCGTACATCGGCGCCGAGTAGCGCTCGTACATCTCGTCCAACGCCGACCCGTCACCCACCCGAAAGCGCTCGCCGAGCGTCTCCTGTTCCATCAAGGTCGTCATGGAACCCCATGCTCGGCGCGCCCACCCGGTGCCTACATCGGTGGCGATCACCTATCTCCTGGGCGTGATTGCCTACCGGACTTGACCTAGACAGCGCTCTAGCTCCTAGCGTTCCGGGCATCAGGACCGGAACGTCAGGAGGCTGCTGCAATGCGTTATCGCACGCTGGGTGGGACCGGGATCGAGGTCAGTGCGTACTGCCTCGGCTCGATGATGTTCGGCGCGATCGGGAACCCCGATCACGAGGACTGTGTCCGGATCATCCACGCCGCCCTCGATCAGGGCATCAACTTCGTCGACACCGCCGACATGTACTCGTCCGGGGAGTCCGAGGAGATCGTCGGGAAGGCGCTGAAGGGTCGCCGGGACGACGTCGTACTCGCGACCAAGGTGCACTTCCCGCTCGATGACGAGAGCCGCAACCGGAGCGGGAACTCGCGGCGCTGGATCACCCGCGCGGTCGAGGACAGCCTGCGCCGGCTCGACACCGACTGGATCGATCTCTACCAGGTCCATCGGCCCGATCACAGCACGGACATCGAGGAGACACTCTGGGTGCTGAGCGATCTCGTCAGCGCCGGGAAGATCCGCGCGTTCGGGTGCTCGTCGTTCCCGGTCGAGGACCTGGTGGAGGCGTACCACGTGTCCGATCGACGGGGGTACGGGCGGTTCCGGACGGAGCAACCGCCGTACTCGATGGTCAGTCGTGGGATCGAGCGGTCGGTGCTGCCGACGTGTCAGCGGCTCGGCATGGGCGTGCTCACCTGGAGCCCGCTCGCGTGGGGCTTCCTGTCCGGCAAGATCCGCAAGGACCAGCCGGTCGACCTCACCTCCGGCCGGGCCGCACTGGCACCCCATCGCTTCGACCAGTCGCTGCCCGCGAACGCGCCGAAGTACGACGCCCTCGAGCGTCTGATCGAGGTTGCCGAGGGGATCGGAGTGACGCTCCCCGAACTGGCCATGGCCTTCGTCACCGCCCACCCGGCGGTCACGTCGGTCATCACCGGCCCTCGCACGATGGACCAGCTGGACAGCCTGGTCAAAGCGGCCGACCTGACTCTCGACGACCCCACTCTCGACCAAATCGACGAGATCGTCCCCCCGGGCACCGACCTCTGGGACATCGATGCCGCCTGGCGCCCCGAGTCCCTCACCAATCCGTCCGTACGCCGCCGTCCCCTCGCCGACCGCTGACGGTGACCTCCCGGGGGAATCCGACGTACCTTGGTGAAGCTGACCCACCAGGGAGGGTGTTATGAGTTTTGACAGGCCCGGTCTGCCGCATCCCGGTCATGAACTGGACCCGGAGGTCGACGAGACGCTGCACGAGGAAGGCGTCGAGCTGACCGATCACGAAGCCGACGTCCCCGAGCACCCGGGCGGCCCGTCCGCCGGCCCGCAGCCGTACGTGCCCCGACACCCGGCCCCCGAGGCACCACCGGAGGACTGACGCCGTCGAAGCCGCCACGTGCATTACCGTATTTCCCCATGAGCGGTGATTGGGGGTGATGCCGTGGCGGTGACGATGCGGGACGTCGCGCGCCGGGCCGGGGTGTCGCCGAAGACGGTCTCCAACGTGATGAACGGGTATCCGTACATCCGCGCGGAGACGCGGACCAAGGTGCTCGCCGCGATCGATGCCCTCGGCTACCAGATGAACATCTCGGCCCGGAACCTGAAGTCGGGCCGGACCGGCATCATCGGCCTGGCCGTGCCCGAGCTGAGCCTGCCGTACTTCGGCGAGCTCGCCGACCAGGTCATCGTCGCGGCCGACGACCACGGCCTGACCGTGATGATCGAGCAGACCGGCGCCGACCGGGACCGCGAGCTGACCGTGCTCAGCCGACCGCGCGGCCACCTGGTCGACGGCCTGCTGTACAGCCCGCTCGGCCTCGGCCAGGAGGACATCGGCCAACTGAAGACGTCCACCCCGATGGTGCTGCTCGGCGAGCGGATCTTCCACAGCCCGGTCGACCACGTGATGATCGACAACGTCCCCGGCACCAAGGCCGCGGTCGAGCACCTGCTCTCCCTCGGCCGCCGCCGGATCGCCGTACTCGGCATCCACCCCGGCGAGAAGGTCGGTACGGCGGCCATCCGGTACGGCGCCTACGCCGACGCGCTCACCGAACACGGCCTCCCGGTGCCGTCCGAGCTGGCCTTCCCGGCCGGCCGCTGGCATCGCTCCACCGGCGCCGAGGCGACCGAACGGCTGCTCGCGTCCGGGCTGGAGTTCGACGCGATCCTCGGCCTGAACGACACCCTCGCGATGGGTGCACTGCGGGTGCTCTCCCAGCACGGAATCCGGGTCCCCGACGACGTCGCGGTGGCCGGCTTCGACAACATCGACGAGGCGCAGTACAGCACGCCGAGCCTGACCACGGTCGATCCCGGCCGCGCCCAGATCGCCCGGAAGGCGGTCGAACTCCTGGTCCGCCGGATGGCGGGCGACGACTCCGAACACGAGGAGATCGCGGCGCCGTACAAGCTCCACACGCGCGAATCCACCCTCGGCATCAGCTGACGTCTTGACGGCCCCGATCGCCGCGGGCATCATCTCTACACCGATGTAGTACACCGATGTAAAGCAGGCTCTCATGCTTGACGAATCCGCTCCTCGTCCACGGCGCAGAGCAGTACTTGGTGGCATGCTCGGCGCGCTCGCGCTCACCGGTTGCGGCACTCTCGGCAGCAAGCCGCGGGTCCGTGAATGGAACCTCTTCGGCGGCGGCGACGGCGCCCGGCTGCTGCAGATCCACCAGCAGTACGTCGCCGAACATCCCGACGTACGGTTCGAGGCGACCACCCTCGCCTGGGGCCCGCCGTTCTACACCAAACTCGCGATGTCGGCGGCCGGCGGCCGGGCACCCGAGGTCGCGACCATGCACATGTCCCGGCTGAAGGGATTCAGTCCGACGACGATGCTCGACCCGATCCCGGTCGAGCTACTGTCCGCGGCCGGCGTGCACCAGTCCGACTTCCTGCCGGCGACCTGGGACCGCTGCGTCATCGACGGCAAGCTGTACGCCGTTCCGCTGGACCAGCACCCGTTCGTCCTCTACTACAACCTCGAGATCTGCAAGAAGGCCGGCCTGCTCGGCCCGGACAACAAGATCAAGACCGTCAAGGGCGTGACCGAGTTCCTCGACATGCTCCGGGCGGTCAAGGAGACCACCGGCAAGTACGCCGTCTCCGTCGACACCACCAGCCCGTGGCGGCTGTGGTGGACGCTGTACGGCCAGCTCGAGGGCGAGCTCTTCAGTCCGGACGGCAAAGAGCTGGTGATCGACGACGCCAAGGCGCTCGAGGCCCTGGACCTGATCGCGAAGCTCGCGACCGAGGGACTCACGCCGCGGTCGGCGAACTACGCCGCCCTGGTCGCGCAGTTCAGCAACGGCGAGGCCGGGTTGAGCTTCAACGGTGAGTGGGAGGTCACGACGTACCAGACCGCGAAGCTGCCGTTCAGCATGGCGCCGTTCCCGGTCGTGTACGACGTACCGAAGTTCCAGGGCGACTCGCACACCTTCGTATTGCCGCACCAGGCGCACCGCAACGCCGACGACACGAAGGCGACGATCGAGTACATCGCCTGGATGCTCAAGCACAGCGTCGAATGGGCCGCCGGCGGCCACATCCCGGCGTACCAGCCGGTGGTGACGAGCCAGGCGTATCTGGACCTCAAGCCGCAGGCGGAGTACCGCAGCGTGGCACCGAACGTTCTGTACGACCCGGATGCGTGGTTCAGCGGTTCGGGAGCCCAGCTGGAGAACGAGTCCGCCGCGGCCTTCAACGGGATCGCGACCGGACAGGCCACTCCGAAGGCCGCGCTCGCCCAGTTCAAGGCCGCCACCCAGAAGCTCCTCGACACCCCGTCCCCGGTCTGAAAGGAGGCCCATCATGGCTGTGCAGACACCACCTCGTGCCCTCGGTAGCACTCGACCGGCCGCACCCAGGCCGGGCACTGGCCGCCCGTGGATGGAGCGTTGGGGCGGGCTGTTCTTCGTGGCGCCGTTCCTGCTGCTGTTCGCGGTCTTCCTGCTCTGGCCGATCGTGTCCGGGGTGTGGAACAGCTTCTTCAACACCAGCCTGGCCGGGGCCAAGCACGAGTTCCTCGGCCTGGAGAACTGGCGGGAGATGTTCGGTGACCCGGCGGTCTGGTCGTCGCTGAAGAACACCTTCGTCTTCACCGCGATGAGTACGCCGCCGCTGGTGATCATCGCGCTGCTGATGGCTCTGCTCGCCAACCGCAGAGGACTGCTCGGCTGGCTGTTGCGGTTCTCGTACTTCGCTCCGTTCGTCCTGCCGGCCACCGTCGTCACCCTGATCTGGGTGTGGATCTTCCAGCCCGGCTTCGGCCTGGTGAACGGGCTGCTGACATCCGGCGGGTTCGCCGAGATCGACTGGCTGAACACCGAGAACCGGGCCATGCTCGCGATCGTGATCACCACGGTCTGGTGGACCGTGGGATTCAACTTCCTGCTCTATCTGGCCGCCCTGCAAGGGATTCCGGCCCAGGTGTACGAGGCGGCCTCGATCGACGGCGCCAACGGGCGGCAGCAGCTGTTCCGGATCACGCTGCCGCTGCTGAGCCGGACCACCGGGCTGATCGTCGTACTGCAACTGGTGGCGTCGCTGAAGATCTTCGACCAGGTGTACCTGATGACCGACGGCGGGCCGAACTTCGCGACCCGGCCGATCATCCAGTACATCTACGAGAACGGCTTCACCAACTACCGGATCGGTTACGCGTCGGCGATCTCGTACATGTTCTTCGCGGTCATCGTGGTGGTCGCGCTGCTGCAGTTCAAACTGTTCTCCGGCCGGAAGGAGGCCGGCGAATGAAGACGACCTGGACCTTCCCGAAGGTGGCGACGATCGTCGGCGCCGTACTCCTGGCCGCGCTCTGGCTGGTTCCGTTGCTGTGGGCATTGGACACCGCACTCAAACCGGAACCGGAGACGACTCGGTCGCCGATCACCTGGTTGCCTGCGGCACCGACCATCGAGGCGTTCCGGAGCGTGCTCGACCAGGGGGACCTGATCCGCTGGTTCCTGAACAGCACGGTCGTGTCGGTCCTGGTGACCGGCCTGACCCTGCTGGTCTCGGTGCTGGCGGCGTACGGATTCTCGCGTACGACGTTCCCCGGCCGGCGGGTGCTGTTCGGGCTGATCATCGCCGGCATCCTGGTCCCGCCGCAGGTACTGATCGTGCCGCTGTTCCAGGAGATGACCGGGCTCGGCCTGGTCGACACCTACTGGGGCATCGTGCTGCCGCAGGTGGTCGCGCCGGTGATGGTGTTCGTGCTGAAGAAGTTCTTCGACGGCATCTCCCGCGACTACGAGGACGCGGCCCGGGTCGACGGCGCGTCCCGGTGGCGGATCGTCTGGAGCGTGATGGTGCCGATGTCGCGGCCGATCCTCGTTGCCGTCGGCATCTTCACGTTCATCGGGGCCTGGAACAACTTCCTCTGGCCCTTCATCGTGACCACCGACCCGTCGATGATGACGATCCCGGTCGGCCTCGCCAATGTGCAGGGCTCGTACGGCCTGCGCTACGCCCAGATCATGGCCTCCGCCGTGCTGGGCGGCCTGCCCTTGCTGGTCGTCTACGCCCTGTTCCAGCGCCATGTGGTCCGGGGAGTCGGCGACGCAGGCATCAAGGGATAACGACCCCTCAAGACAGGAGCAAACCTGGTGCCCTCTGCCACTTTGACCATCGACCCTGCGTTCACGATCGCGCCGGTGAACCGCCGTACCTTCGGAACCTTCGTCGAACATATGGGCCGGTGCGTCTACACCGGCATCTACGAACCGGGCCACGCGACCGCCGACGAGGACGGGTTCCGCAAGGATGTCCTCGAGCTGACCCGCGAGCTCGGCGCCTCGCTCGTCCGCTACCCCGGCGGCAACTTCGTCTCCGGGTACCGCTGGGAGGACGGTGTCGGCCCGCGGGAAGGACGGCCGCGCCGGCTCGATCTGGCCTGGCACAGTATCGAGACGAACGAGTTCGGCCTGGACGAGTTCATCCGCTGGTGCGCCAAGGCCGGCGTCGAGCCGATGATGGCACTCAACCTCGGTACGCGCGGAGTCCAGGAGGCACTCGACCTGCAGGAGTACGCCAACCACGCGGGTGGTACGGCGTTGTCCGATCTCCGCGAGCAGCACGGCGCCTCGCCGTACGGGATCAAGTTGTGGTGCCTGGGCAACGAGTTGGACGGGCCGTGGCAGGTGGGCCACAAGACGCCGACGGAGTACGGACGGCTCGCCGCCGAGACGGCTCGGGCGATGCGGATGATCGAGAAGGACCTGCAACTGGTTGCCTGTGGCTCGTCGTCGTCCGCGATGCCGTTGTTCGGCACGTGGGAGCGGGACGTGCTGCGGGAGACGTACAACTTCGTCGACTACATCTCGTGTCACGCGTACTACGGCAACGACGACGGCGACACGGCGTCGTTCCTGGGGTCGGCGGTGAACATGGACCGCTTCATCGATGCGGTCGTGGCGACCGCGGACCATGTCGGCGCGGAGCTGAAGAGCAGTAAGAAGATCGGTATCTCGTTCGACGAGTGGAACGTCTGGTACAAGGAGCGGTCCCGGCTGACCGACGGACCGGGCGATCAGTGGGAGGTGGCGCCGCGACGGATCGAGGACGAGTACAACGTCACCGATGCCGTTGTCGTCGGCAACCTGCTGATCTCGCTGCTGCGGCACAGCGACCGGGTCGAGGTCGCTTGCCTCGCGCAACTGGCGAACGTGATCGCGCCGATCATGACCGAGCCCGGCGGCCCGGCCTGGCGGCAGCCGACGTTCCACCCGTTCGCGATCACCTCCCGGCTCGCGGCCGGCCAGGTCCTGCAGGTGAAGACCGATGCACCGAACGTGAGCACGGCCAAGCACGGCGAGATCGCGGCCGTCGACGCGGTGGCGACGTACGACGAGGGCAAGCTCGCGATCTTCGCCGTGAACCGCTCGACCGAGGGCCCGATCGAGGTCACGATCGACGTCAGCCGCTCGGGCGTCACGACGATCGACGAGGCCTTGATCGTGCACGAAGAGGATTCACTGGCCACCAACTCGGCGACGAATCCGGATCGCGTCACCGCACGGGCTTTCGACGAAGCCGCACTTCTCGATGGCCGGTTGACGATTACGCTGCCAGCGATCAGCTGGACAGCGCTTTCTCTGTCGACGGACTGACGGGCCTGGTTCAGACTGGGTGCCCGTGAGCACCCAGTCTGAAACCGCAGAGACCAACCGGCTGGAGGCCTTCAGCGATGGGGTCTTCGCCATCGCGATCACCCTGCTCGTCCTCGAACTGAAGAGCCCCGAACTCGAGGACGGCGAGCGGCTCTGGCCGGCGCTGCGGCACGAGTGGCCGCAGTTCGCCGCGTACCTGACCAGCTTCGCGATCCTTGGCATCATGTGGGTGAACCACCACTCGATGTTCCGGCAGATCAAGCGGGCCGACCGCGGGCTGATGTTCCTCAACCTGCTGTTGTTGCTCTGGACCACGTTGCTGCCGTTCCCGACCAGTCTGTTCGCCGAGCATCTGCGCGACGAATCGATCAACTCGAACGTCGCCGCGGCCGTCTACAGCGCCAACCTGACCCTGGCCGCGATCGCCTTCAGCGCGATCTGGTGGCACGTCCTGCGCAACCACCTGGTCGACCACGACATGACCAAGGCCCAGATGCGTACGTCGCTGCTGCGCTACTCGATCGGGACCGTGATCTACGGGGCATGCATTGGCCTGTCGTTCATCTCGGCTCAAATGACACTTCTGGTCGTCTTCTTGCTCGCCTTGTACTACGGTTTCGAACAAGTCAGGACCCGCGCCTGAGGGGAGATCCGATGTACGACTACGACCTCGTGGTGATCGGATCCGGACCGGGCGGTCAGAAGGCCGCGATCGCCGGTGCGAAGCTGGGCAAACGGGTGGCGGTGGTCGAGCGGATCTCGATGCTCGGTGGCGTCTGCGTCAACACCGGGACCATCCCGTCCAAGACCCTGCGCGAGGCCGTCCTCTACCTGACCGGGATGGCGCTGCGCGATCTGTACGGCGCCAGCTACCGGGTGAAGTCCGAGATCACCATCGCCGACCTGATGGCCCGGACCCAGCACGTCGTCGGCCGCGAGGTCGAGGTCGTTCGGTCCCAACTGCTCCGCAACCACGTCGAGCTTCTGCACGGTACGGCGAGCTTTGTCGACGCCAACACGATCCAGGTCACCGGTGCGGGGCGTGGCGAGACCAGCACGGTGACCGCGGCGAAGGTCGTGATCGCCACCGGGACCCGGCCGGCCCGGCCGCCGCAGATCGAGTTCGACAACCGGCATGTGCTCGACTCGGACGCGATCCTGCAGCTCGAGAAGGTCCCCGGTTCGATGGTCGTGGTCGGTGCGGGCGTGATCGGTATCGAGTACGCGTCGATGTTCGCCGCGCTCGGGACCCGGGTGACCGTGGTGGAGAAGCGCGACCGGATGCTGGAGTTCTGCGATCCCGAGGTGGTCGAGTCGCTCAAGTTCCACCTTCGCGACCAGGCCGTCACGTTCCGGTTCGGCGAGGAGGTCGAGCGGGTCGAGGTCTCCGAGCGTGGCACCGTCACTTCACTCGCGAGTGGCAAGCGGATCCCGGCCGAGATGGTGATGTACTCCGCCGGCCGGCAGGGCGTGACCGACGCGCTCAACCTGGCCGCGGCCGGGCTCGAGGCGGACTCGCGCGGCCGGATCAAGGTCGACGAGCACTACCGCACCGCAGTCGAGCACATCTACGCGGTCGGTGACGTGATCGGCTTCCCGGCGCTGGCGGCGAACAGCATGGATCAGGGCCGGTTGGCGGCGTACCACGCCTTCGGTGAGCCGGCCCGGGAGCTGGCCGGGCTGCAGCCGATCGGCATCTACACGATCCCCGAGGTGTCCTACTGCGGCGCGACCGAGGAGGAGCTGACCCGCTCGTCGGTCCCGTACGAGGTCGGCGTCTCCCGCTATCGCGAGCTCGCCCGCGGGCAGATCCTCGGCGACACCTACGGCATGCTCAAGCTGCTGGTTTCGACCGAGGATCGGACCCTGCTCGGCGTGCACGTGTTCGGCACCAACGCGACCGATCTGGTCCACATCGGCCAGGCGATCATGGGCTGCGGCGGAACCGTCGACTACCTGGTCGACACCGTGCTGAACTACCCGACGCTCTCCGAGGCCTACAAGGTCGCGGCCCTGGACGTCACCAACAAGATCAGAGCCCTCGAAGCCTTCGGAACCGCGTGATCCGTACGCCGGGCGCGACCTCGAGCTGATCGAGTTCGGTGTAGCCACGGGCCTTGTACAGCGTGGTCGCCGGAGTGTTGGCCGATCCGGTGGAGACGAGGCTCGTCGGCCGTGGCTCCAGCTGGTCAAGGTGGTCGAGGAGCGCCCGCCCGTGGCCCCGGCGGGCATGGGCCGGGTCGACGATCAGACGGCTGATCTCCACGGTCGCGTCGTCCGGGAACTCGTACGCAACCGCGCCGACAAGCGCGTCACCGTCGTACCGGCCGAGCCACTCCTCGGTGGAGGCCATCAGGCCGGCCAGGTCCTCCTGCAGGGGCGGGATGCCGTCGAATCCGATCAGTTCGGCTTCGACGGCGTACGCGGCGTGCTGGATGGTCAGCAATCGCTCGGCTAGCGCGCGGTCGGAGAGGTCGAGTGGTCTGATCACGCGCGCCAGGCTACGTCAGGCGGCTCTCCAGTAGCCGAGTGATTTCACCCGATGCTTCGGTACGGCGAGATCCTTGAGGACGTACGACGTGAGCGCGCGCGTGGTCGCGGTGTCACAGGCGATCCAGACGAACGCGTCCGGCCCGATGAACTCACGAAGATCCGTCTTCACGTTCTCGACCATCTCGTCGCGCGGAACGGTCCGGAGCTCGTGGTGGTCCTCGATCCGGAACGGCAACTCCTGGTCGGTCTCGTGCGTGGTCTCGAACCAGATCGTCGCGGGCAGCTTCGGCGCGACCGAAAGCAGCGAGTTGATCGCCGGCAACGAGGCCGGGTCGCCGATCACGAGCATCCGCTGCGGCAACGGGTCCGGCACCTCGAAGCCGGTCCCCTGCACGGTCGCCTCAATGGTGTCCCCCGGCTCGGCCTTACGGGACCAGTCGCTCGCGCAGCCGTCGTGCAGCGCGAACTCCAGGCTGAACGTGCCGGCGTCGATGTCTGGATCGACCAGGGTGTACGCACGCTGATGCGGCTTGCCCGCGTTGTCGAACCACAGTCGCACCCACATGGTCGGGTGCACCCCGATCGCCTGCAGCAGTCCGCCGTCGCTGAAATGGACTCGGCGATAGCGCTCGGTGACCTGTTCGGCCCCCGTCACGGTGAAGACGAAGTCCTTCCCGCGAAACAGCTTGAGCATCACGCCTTCCCAGCCATGCCCCACTGCGCACCTCCGGTGACAATAACCCTTGCGAGCACGATTGCTGCTTTGTAAGTTAGCGCAGCCTAACCTAACTGAAACGAGGGTGCGTTGTGAATGCGAGGGTGTTGCGGGACACGTACGGCGTACCGCACCTTGAGGCCGGAGACCCGCTCGCCCTCGTGTACCTGCAAGGCGTCACCACGGCGCGGGATCGCGCCTGGCAGATCGAGCTCGAGCGTCGGCGGTTCCTCGGGACGTCTGCGGCGTTCCTTGGTCCCGAGGCGGTCGCGTGGGACGTGTTCGCTCGGCAGGCGCGGTTGGCCGACACGGCTCAGCGATGCTTCGAGGCGCTGGACGACGAGACGCGCGAGTGGATCACGGCGTACGTCGAAGGGGTCAACCACGGGCTCCCCGGTGGGGCCATGCGGGCTCCGGAGTTTGCGGAGACCGGGTTGACGTTGGAGGCGTGGGAGCCTTGGGCGCCGCTGGGGATCTGGCTGGCGGTGCATGTGCTGTTCGCGGGGTTCCCGACGAAGTTGTGGCGGACTCATGTGGCTCGGCAGCTCGGTGACGAGTCCATCGACCTGTTTACGTCGGAGGGGCCGCATGGGGCCGGGAGCAACGGGTGGTTGATCCCTGGGCCTCGGACTGAGTCGGGGCAGGCTGTTCTTGCTGGTGATCCGCATCGGTACATCGAGAGTCCGGGGGTGTATCAGCAGATCGGGCTGCGGTGCCCCGAGTACGACGTGATCGGGCTCGCGGTGCCCGGGATCCCGGGGGTGGCGCATTTCGGCCACACGGGGAAGGTCGCCTGGGCGATCACGAACGCCATGGCCGACTACCAGGACCTGTACGCCGAACAACTCCGCCGAACGCCCTCCGGAGTCGAGGCCCTCGGGTTTGACGGCTGGAAGCCCTGCTCGACTCACCACGAGGTGGTTGAGGTGGCCGGCGCTGCGTCCGTCGAGGTCGAGGTGATCGAGACGGAACGCGGCCCGGTAATCATCCAGGGCGCAGACTCAACTCAAGCAACTTCTCTTCGGTATCCACCTCGGGTTGTAGGGCGGCTTGGGTTTGAGGTTTTGCCTAAGTTGCTTCGGGCGACGACTGTGGATGAGGTGGATGCTGCGGTTGAGGGGTGGGTGGAGCCGGTCAACGTGGTTCTGGCGGCTGATACGGCCGGCGGGTTGTTGCATCGGACTGCCGGGATCGTGCCGCGACGGCATCCTGACAACCGGATGCGAGTTGTGCCTGCGTGGAAAGTCGGGCATGAGTGGGACGGCTGGGAGCCGATGCCTCGGGCAACCGTCGACGGGCCGGCCGTGATGGCCAACGCGCGTGAGCTGGCGGCTCCACTCGGCGTCGAGTTCGCCTCGCCGCACCGATCCCGCCGGATCCGCGAGCTCATCAGCACTCGAGACCGCTGGACAGTCGATCAGATGCCGGAGATCCACACCGACACCCACCTCGGCTCAGCCCCAGCCATCCTGGATCTCCTGGCAGACCTGGAAGATCTCTCCCCCGAAGCCACCAAGCTCCGCACCGAGTTGCTGGAGTGGGATCGCCACATGGATGTCGCGAGTACGACAGCCTCGACCTACGCCGCGGTCCGCAAGGCCCTCGTCTCCCGCCTGACCGACCACTTCGGCGTACTCGAGAACGCCGAAGGCCCGGAAGTGTTCGCACCCTGGATGGACACCCTCACCCACGTGTCGTATGCCCTGCAGAACCTCCTCCACGCAAACCTGCCAGACATCAACGTGACCTGGCTGGCGCGCGAAGCCCTCGAAGAAGTTGCCCACCGCAAACCTCGCCCACCCTGGGGCGAGACCCACCAACTCTCCCCACTCCACGCCCTTCGCGGTCCGCTCTTCGCGCCGAACGAGGAGCCGATCGATCTCGGCCTCTCCGGCGATCACCACTGCGTGATGTCCACCGCGAGCCTGCCCGGTCTCACCGACGTCTGCATCCGCGGCTCCGCCGCCCGCTATGCCTTCGACCTGGCCGATCGCTCCGCCAGTGGGTGGATCGTCCCGCTCGGCGCATCCGGCGTACTCGGCGATCCGCATCACCATGACCAGCTCCCGCTCTGGTTGCGCGGCGAACTGGCACCGGTGGAGGGCCCGCTCACCCGCGAGGACCGCAGCTTCGCGGTCGAGATCAAGGGCTTCGGCACCGTCCGTCTCGACGAGGCCGACCTGGACCGCGAGCTCGATCTCATCTACGAGTGGGTATCGGCCGAGCGCGCGACGTACTGGGGCATGGGTGAGCTGTCGCGGGACGAGATCGCGGCGACCTACCGCTTCCTGGACTCGGTCCCGACGCATCACGTGTACGTCGTACGACTGGACGACGTACCGATCGCGCTGCTGCAAACCTACGACCCGCAAGCCGATCCGGCGGGTTCGGCGTACGACGTCCAGCCTGGCGATCTCGGCCTGCATCTGCTGATCGCGCCCGGCGATGCGCAACCCGGCTTCACCGGGAACCTGTTGAGCGCCGTCGGCCAGTTCGTCTTCCTCCGCCTCGGTCACCCACGCGTCGTGGTCGAACCCGACAGCCGCAACGCCGCCGCCATCGACCGCTTCCACCGCACCGGCTTCACCCTCGGCCCCAAAGCCGACATCGTCCTCCCCGACGGCACCACCAAATCCGCGCAGTTCGCCTTCCTCACCCGGGAGCAGTTCCTGGGCTGACCTACTGATCCTTGTAGGTCGCGAGAGTGATTTCGAGGCGGTCTCGATCGAAGCGGCCAGGCTCGGCTGCTCGCAGTTCGCGGCTTTCGGCGGTCCAGAAAGCTGTTGCAGGTACGGCGGTCTGCGTCGGGGGAATAAACTTGAGAACCTCAGCTACGGCCGCGGCTGCGATGGTGAGGGCCTGTTTCCTGGATTGCGGGTCGTCTGGAGGCAGGTGAGTGGTGAGGTGGTCGGCGAGGGATAGCCAGTGCGTCGGGTCCAGGAGTTGGGAGGGCTCGGGGCCGCCGAAGTTGGGGAAGTCGCCCGGGGTTTCCGTTGGTGGCAAGGCGAAGTTGTACTCGCGGTCTGTGCCGCAGGTGGGGCAGGTTGCGTCGTAGGAGGTCACTAGCTCGCCGTCGACCAGAGCTGAGCCGTGGTGCCAGTCGGCGTCGGTAGCGCCGCAGGTGCAGGGGGTGAGGTCGAGGTAGAGACGGGCTTCGTCGCGAGTTCTTGCTATTGGCAACGTCATGGCTTCCACTTCCTCATTTCAACGGCTGCCTTCTGAGCCCGCCGCTGCGCGGCCAACGCGGCGGCTCCGGTGTGAATCGGCACCCATCCACTGGTTGTAGGCGCGGCCGGCGGCGCGGGTGCTGGTGCTGGTGGGGTTGGAGTGAGGTTGTCCACGAGGGCTTGGTACTCGTGCTGATGCAGGGTCAAATACGCCTCGCCGGTGGCGGCATTCGGTACGGCGTGACTCGTGACGACTCGGGTGGCGCCGCTCGGGGCGAGCGACGTACGCGAGAAGTTCAGGTCGTAGTCGACGCGGACCCGTACCGTGACCAGGTCGCCCTTCTCGAAGCGGCTGCGTTCGGAGCGGGAACCCCACACGTCTGAGGTGGTCTCACCGATCTGCTCCCCGCCGGACATCGTCCCGCTGACCACGTCGGGCGCGCTGAGCGTCCCCGAGCCGTCGATCGGCAGCAGTCGTCCCGTGGTGGTGCTGCTTGTCACGTTGTGCTGGCTCCGATTCACCTCACCGAGTTCACCACCCTGCATCGGTCCGCTCACCAGCTCCACCTCCGACACCCGCGCCCGTACGTCGACCTCGACGGTCTGCTGCTTGGCACCGGTCACCTCGAACGGTTCGAGCTGGAACCCTTCCTCCGACGCCATCCGGCTGAACGCCGCGTTGTGCGCCGACGCGGCCAGCTTCGACTCCAGCTCGGCCTGATGCGCCACCACCCCATCCGGACCGAGGAGATCATTCCGTCCAAGGATCCGCCGTACGACGTCCACCAGCCGCCCGCCGGTCCCCTCGACGTAGTACGTCGCCGGCAGTTGGGTCGCGAACTGGCCCGCCGGAGTGGCCGCAGCTGAGGGGGATTTGCCGAGCATCCCCTTCGGGATCAGCTGAACCATCCGTCCGGTCAACGTCTTCGCCGGCGCGGTGATCCGGGTGACATTCGGCGTGAGCCGCCGTCCCAGCGGACCACGGGTCGGCGTGGCGGAGTCGTGGGTGACCTCGACCGTGAGCCGGAGCCCACGCCCGACCCGCGCCGTTCCGTCGAACGTGGCCATCCGCTCCAATCGGGTCAGCTGTCCGGCCTCGGTGGTCGACGTACCCTCGGTCCAATCCGAGCCGACCGAGCCGGAGTGGACAGCGTCGATCGACCCGTTCACATCGAGCCCAGTCGTGCGGCCGCTGGACTGGGTGTGGGTCTGCTCGGTGTACAGGTAGCGCTGGCCGATGCTGACCACATCGTCGGCGGTGCCCAGATCCTCCGCCGCATCGACGAATTCGGCGCGCACCCGCAGCGAGACCTGGTCCGCGGAAAGCTCACCAGGCTTGCCCAGCGGATAGGTACGGACGAATCCGGTCGCACCGAGCATGTCCTCGAGCCGCCCCCACCAGCGCTTGCCGGCGAGGTCCGCGAACAGGCTCTGCCTCAGCACCGGATCGCTCGCGAGATCGACGCCGAGCTGGTTGCTCAGTTGGGCGTGCACCTCGGCCAGCAGGTCGACACCATCCAGTTCCAGGCTCTCGATCAGGGTCGCGCCGAGGTGAACGAGGTAGTGATCAGGCAGGTCGATCTGCCGCGGCTGGAGGTTCTGCGTCAGGATGCGCTCTAGGCGCTCCTCCGCACTGTATGGCGACGGCCGCGGACTCGGCTGCAGTTTCCCGGCCAGGGCCTGGGCAGTGTGTTCTGCAGCGAGTGCCGGTACTGGCGCTCCCGCGGCCCGCGCGTCTGCGAGATCCGCACGGTAGCGGCGTACCAGGCTGGTGGCGGCTCGGCGGTCGAGGGGGAGGTTGCCGTGCAGGTACCGCTCGACGGCGTCTGCGACCTGGTGCAACGGCAGGGGGAGCTCGCCCTGGCTGTAGAACCGGAGGGCGTCCCGTTCGGCGAGCTGGAACACGGTTGACGAGGCGGTCGGTGCCGCAGCTCCGTTGCCGACGGCAAGCTCCAGATGCAGGCCGGCGGTGAACACGTAGTGGCGGCCCGTCTCGACGGTCAGGCGTTCGACGCCCCAGATCGTCTGGCTGGTGCGGGCCTCCGAAGTGTTGGTTCCGGTGGAGGCTGTGAATCCGCCGCCTTGAGAGCGCTCCGAGGCACCGGCGGACGCCTCCAGACTTCCACTGGTCGAGTGTCCGGACGACGAGCCGTGGTTGCCGAGGGCAAAGTTGATGTCGCCGGAGACGGCTTCGGTGACGGCGACCAGGGTCGGGTCCTGGATCCGGCCGGTGAGCGCGACCTGGATGCGGCGGGAGATTCCGTTCAGGCTGGGCACGAGGAGCGTGGTGCGGTACGGGGTCCGTGTCCACTCCGGATGGGCGAGCAGGTTGCGTGGATTGAGGAACGCCGCGAGTTGTTGCCGGACCGCGGGCAACTTGTTCATTGCTTCTGGCAATAGTTTGGTGAGGTCGCCGACGCCCAGTGCGAGCAGGGCGGCTCGGTTGAGCACCCGGCTCGGCACCGGGCCGGTGGTCCGGGTCCCTATCGGTTGGCCGTCGTACGGCAGGAGGTCGCTGTCGATCAGCAGTCGCGCGGACTCGTTCGGCGTACTGCGGTAGATCTCTGTGCCGTTCTCGGTCACCGTCAGGGTGTGGCTGACCTCGAACACCGCGAGTGGGGAGGTGCTCTCCAACAGCGTGACCTGGTTGACCGTGCCGCCGGTGAACCACGCCAGTACGCGGGAGAGTGCCTGCCGGCCGTAGGAGAGCGATGCCTTCCCGTCGAGGCCTTGGGTCGAACTCATCGCGAGCGGGTCGGCGCGCCATGGCCACGCCTTCGTTCGCGAGCCCGAGCGGCCGGCTGTGTCGGAGCCGATGTTCAGCAGTGCGACGGCCTCGTCCGTACTCACTCCGGCGAACTTGGCGGCGTGCTGCTCGATCCCGATTCGGAGACTGATCGTCTGGGTTGGCTGACCGGTCCGGGGGCGAGTCAGCGTGACCACGAGTCCGCCTCGCGCGGCGATGTCGTAGCCGGCCTCGAGGCGCTCGGTCGCGAGTTGGGCACGGAGTTCCTCGAGGTTGAGGAGCTGCGCGTGCCGCTCGATCGGGTCGGTGGAGAGCTTCGTCAGATCTGGGTTTCCGTTGGCATCCAACGGCGGGAGAAAGCCGCGCCTGGCGAGATTGTCGACAATCGCTCGGAGAGCCGGCTCGCCACCGGTCACGCCTTGGACGTTCCACGGGCCGGCCGCGTTGAGGTTGCCGTCGTCGTCCGTTGCCCAGGACGGGAGCTCGTGCTTCCGGCCTGGTACGAGGGCGTCGGGCTGGACGTCGCCGCGCAGTACCGGCCGGCCGTTTCTCGTGCTGCCGGTCAACGTGGCCCGATCGACCGGGAGGCCGTGCCGGTAGGCGTCGTTCGCGCGGATGCGGGTCAGGATGGTGGTCTTGCCTGCGACCGGCTTCGCGGTCTCGCCGTTGAGGACGACGGTGACCTTGTGGTCGAGCACCATCCGGTAGCCCTGGGTGGGTCCGACGAAACGGTGTACACCGACGTGGATCGTCGTACCGCCTCCGGACAGAGACTCGGCGCGGGACGCCGAGCGGCCGCCGCCCACGGACGGGCCGATGTCGGTGCCCGTGGGGTCGATGTCCTGGACGGCTTCACCGGCATACCCGCCAGTGGCCGAGACGGAGGTGCTTGCGCCGAAGGTCTGCTGAACGCTCGCGCTGCTGAACCCGACCCGGACCGATTCCTGCCAGTGCGACGTACTCTCGGAGCCCACCAACTCGACCGACTCGTAGCGGACCGTCGTCTCCACCTGCACGTAGCCGATCGGCTTGCCGTCTGCGGAGAGCGGGCGTACGACATCCTCGGCCGACAGGCGGGCGGGGAGGTCCTCGGCCAGGGCGGCGCGGATCTGGTCCTCGACCTGCTGCCTGGTGGCGCCGAGACGATGGAGCTGGTCGTTGTTCGCGGCAATCACGTCGTCGGTTAGTTGCTCTACGCCACTGATCGAGGAGAGGAGGTGCGCGGGGAGGCGGCCGGTGGCGAGGTCCGGGCGGTGTTCGAGTTGGTGGGCCGGCGGGACGGTGTAGGCGTGCGAGGCCCAGGCGCGGAGCTCGTCGATGTCTCGCTTGTTGCCCTCTGCAATGGTTTCGGTCGCGGTCCAGCCGGTGGTGCGGTCGGTGCGGAGGTCGAGGTACCAGGACGCCTTGCCGGTGAAGAGGGTCGACTCGCCGCGGTTGTCCTCGACTGCTCCTAGCTGTGCATATTCGGCTGCGTTGGCGGTCAGCGCGCGGGTCCGGCCGGCCGACAGGTCGCCCTTCAACGTGAGGTCGCCGATCCAGCTCTGTCCGGTCGCGTGGCCGAGGAGCTTGAGCAGCGCCGACATCGGCAGAGTGAACGCGGTCGTGAACCGACCGGTCGAGGTCGCGGCCAGCTTCCGGGCGGTCTGTGTGAACAACCCACTGATCGTCTCCGACGCTTTCACCTGCGGGTTGAGCACTTCCACCAGTTCATCCACACTCAGGCGAATCCGCAGGTCAGCCGTAGTCTTCCGCCCGACCCTCAGCACCAGCCCTTCGTCGGTCACGATCTTGCCGAACTCAGCACTCAACAACTGCTGCAGATTCCCTGCCCCGAACCGTTGATCAATCCCCCGCGCCTTCAACACCCCATTGATCCGCTCAGCCAACGCCGTCAGATGCGGCAACCGCTCCGCCGGCATCAAACTGCCCAACACCGCTTCCGGCGGAGCCAACTCCCTCAGAGCCTCCTCCAACGCCGCAACCTCCCCAACAACCCAAGCCGCTTCAACCGCGACCCGCGCGGCCTGGTGCGCCGCCGTGCCGGCGTTACCGGTCTCCGGGACGGTGCCCGGCGTCGTACGGGAGCTTGCGTGTTGCGTCGTACCGGCGCTTGCACGTTGCGTCGTGTCAGCGCTTGCGTGTTGCGTCGTGTCAGCGCTTGCGTGTTGCGTCGTGTCAGCGCTTGCGTGT
>NZ_JBFAXQ010000011.1:0-258825 GCF_040680855.1 Kribbella sp. NPDC051952 | reverse complement strand
CCGCTCTCAGGGCAATCTCACACATTGGGATGCCTACTGAGCGTAATTTGTTCGGGACCGGCTCTAGAGTGAGGGGTATGGAGCCAGACCGGGGCCGGTGGGGTGGGGACGGTGTTGAAACAGTCACCACGCTGTTCTGCAAGTACGACGGACAGCCGCACCGCCTGGTGGAGGCCATCCGGCTCGGCGAGGACGAACACGGCCTCTGGGTCGGCTCGCTCCCCGGCACTCGCGGACAGCGTGCGGACGGCAGTTGGACCACGATCGACCACCACCGGGTCCGCCTGTTCCCGCGCGGCCAGTGGTGGAGCGCGCTCTTCAACGATGTCGCCCACCAGACCGCCATCTACTGCGACATCACCATGCCCGCCGAGTTCGGCGTCGACACCGTCACCACGGTCGACCTGGACCTCGACATCCGCCTCCTCCGTGACGGCACCGTCAAGGTCATGGACGAAGACGAGTTCGCCCAGCACCAGATCAAGTACAACTACCCACCCCAGGTAATAGCCACCGCCCAAGCCACCTGCAACCACCTGGCCACCCACATAACCACCACAGAACCCTTCACCACCGCCTACAAGCCCTACCTGGACAAGATCCGCTCCCTCTAGCGGCCCGCGACCAAAGGACACCGCTACGCGGCGACAGACCTATCGGCCGCCTTCGGCGGCGGGCGCGGACCGGGTCACGATCCGATGCACTCGGCGAGTGGACTGTGGTCGAGCTCGAGCACGTCGGCGGTGACGTCACCGCGCACCTCCTTGTGCTGTGGGGACACGCGTCGCCGGACTGCTGTGAAGACGACGAACTCCCACGAGACAGCACATGGTCCAGGACGACGGCTGGCTATAGACGGCAACCGGCTCTCGTCGGCTAGGAGCCCCCCTGAGCCGACGAGAGCCGATCAAGTCGCCGCCCCCAGCAGCAACCCCACCATGCTCCGTCACTATCCGCGCCCGATCCATCCCCCACAGCAAACTTGCACCAACCTGCAGCGCCTCAAGAGTTGCAGTTGGGGAGTTCGGGGTATTCGGTGCAGGCCTTGGACTGGCTGAGGACGCCGGCGTAGATGCGAAGGTCGTCGTCCAGCCGGGCGGTTGCAGGGGTGGCCAGGGTGGTGTTGCCGGTGCGGGTCGGGGTGGTGAAGGACTCGGTGGCCAGCGTGCGGTTGTCGATGGAGATCTCGATCCGACCGACCGGGTTGCCGAGGGCGTCCGTACCGGTGGAGGTGTAGGTCCCGATCAAGAGGTGCCAACTGCCGGGTCCTCGAACTCCCGGTCGACGGATCCAGCGGCGACGGTCTCGGTCGCTGAGCCGACGTTGCCGCGGGCGAAGGACCAGCTTCACGCCCCCACTTCACCATTTGCCCCCTCCCGGGCGTTGCAGCCGACCTCACATGCTGAGTGTTGACCGGATGGTGCGTCGGAAAAACTGCAGTAACCTGCAAGATCTGTAACGCCGGTTGTCGGCCCCTATCGGCGGATAGGTTGGGCGGTATGCGGGAGGTTCGGGCTGTTTATCGGAAGTATGACGAGGCGCTGCACTGGCATCAGTGGATGCGGTACTTGGGTGAGGACGAGTACGGGGTGTGGTTGGGGGCGCCCGCCGGGTCGGTGTCGCAGCGTGGGGATGAGCCGGTGGTGACGCAGGAGCAGGCTCATGTGCAGTTGTTTCCGCGGGACCAGTGGTTCACGGCGCTGTTCAACGACGAGCCGCGGTCGACGGAGATCTACTGCGACATCACCACGCCGGTGGAGTTCTCCGACGAGGTCGTGACGATGATCGATCTCGATCTGGACGTGATCAAGAAGCGTGACGGGCGGATCATCATCGATGACGAGGACGAGTTCGCGGAGCACCAGGTGAAGTACGGGTATCCGGCCGACGTGATCGCGACTGCGCAGCAGACCTGCGACTGGCTGGCCGGCGTGGTTGCGACCGAGGAGCCGTTCCTCACGGTCTACAAGACGTACCTCGACAAGATGCGCTGACCCGTAGCGGCGCCCTCTCGCTCGGCCTCCGAGTCAGCCGTGGGCGAACCCGGCGACGAAAACGGTTCGGCACTGCGACACTGTCCGCGTGCATATCGCGATCGAGGTCGTTGCCCTCGTCGCCGTGGTCGCGGCGATGGCCGCGCTGGCCCGGCGGCTCGGGATCTCGGCTCCCCTCTTGCTGGTGGTCATCGGGATCGCCGCGTCGTACCTCCCGTTCGTGCCCAGGGTCGAGCTCGAGCCTGAGGTCGTGCTGGTCGGGTTCCTGCCGCCGCTGCTGTACTCGGCCGCGATCAAGACCAGCCTGGTCGACTTCTCCAAGCACCGCCGGTCCATCGGACTGTTGTCGGTCGGCCTGGTCGCGTTCACCGCACTCGGCGTCGGACTGGTCGCCTGGTGGCTGCTCGGCGCGGTAGCCGAGGCGAACGGCCAGGAGCCGTTGCCGTTCTGGGCCGCGTTCGCGATCGGTGCCGTCGTCGCGCCGCCCGACGCCGTCGCCGCGACCGCGATCGCCAAGCGGGTCGGCCTCCCCCGCCGGGTGGTGACGATCCTCGAGGGCGAGAGCTTGGTCAACGACGCGACCGCACTGGTCTGCCTCCGTACGGCGATCGCGGCCGCAGCGGTCGCGCCGACCGTGCTCCACGTCAGCCTCGACTTCCTCCGCGCGGCCGGCGGCGGTGTCCTGATCGGTGTCGTCGTGGCGATCGTGCTCGCCAAGATCCGCCGCCGGTTCACCGACCCGGTGCTCGACACCACGCTCAGCCTGACCGCACCGTTCGTCGCCTACATCGCAGCGGAGAACCATTACGTGCACGCGTCCGGCGTACTGGCCGTGGTGGTGACCGGCCTGCTGCTCGGGCACAAGGCGCCGATCATCCAGTCGGCCAAGTCGCGGATGTCGGAACGGACCAACTGGCGGACGTTCCAGTTCCTGCTGGAGAACACGGTCTTCCTGCTGATCGGCCTGCAGACCCGGTGGATCCTGGACGATCTCGCCGAGAGCCCGCTGCCCGGCTGGCTGATCGCGGTGTCGACGATCGCGGTGTTCCTCGCGGTCGTGCTGCTCCGGCCGATCTGGCTCATCCCGATCACCTTGCTGTCCCGGCGCATCCTGGGTCCGTCGCGACCGGGCCCCGTGTCTCCGCAGGCCCTCGCCGTCGTTTCGTGGGCCGGCATGCGCGGTGTGGTCACACTGGCTGCGGTCTTCACGCTCCCTGAGAACACTCCGCATCGCGAGGTGCTCGTGTTCATCGCGTTGGCGGTGACCGCGGGCACGCTCCTCGTCAACGGTTCGACGCTGCCTTGGCTGGTACGACGACTCGGCCTGCCCGGGCCGGATCCCGCGGAGGATGCGCTGCAGGAGGCCGCCGTACTGCAGGGTGCGCATCGTGCCGCGGAGGAGAAGCTGCAGGAGATCGTGACGGACAACGACCCGCCTGAGGTGGTCGACCTGCTCCGGCAGCGTGGTGAGGCTCGGGCGCAGGCGGCGTGGGAGCGGCTCGGGCGGCCGGAGACCGAGTACGAGACGCCGAGCGAGGCGTACCGGCGGTTGCGGATCGCAATGCTGGCAGCCGAGCGGGAGCACATCTTGAAGGTCCGGGACGCCGGTCTGGTCGCGGACGAGGTACTGCAGCGGGCACAGGTCGCACTCGACATCGAGGAGTCGATCCTGGACCGCGACGAGGACGACGACGTCGGTGGGCGGTCGGAGGATCTGCGGGTCAAGGTCGCAGCGGGCGCTGCTTGCGACCACCTCGAGCAGGCTCCGGTGGTCGTCGCGCCGAACACGCCCGAGGGGTGCGAGGAGTGCATGACTGACGGCACCACCTGGGTCCACCTGCGGCTCTGCCTCGGCTGTGGTCACGTCGGCTGCTGCGACTCGTCGCAGATGAAACACGCCAGCAAGCACTTCGACGAGACCAAGCACCCGGTCATGCGGAGCTTCGAACCAGGCGAGAATTGGCGTTGGTGCTTCCTGGACGAGAAGCTTGGCTGATGGCTGACTGTCTGTTCTGTTCCATCATCGCCGGTACGACGCCGGCGCAGATCGTGCTGGATACGCCGGAGGTCGTCGGGTTTCTCGACGTACGGCCGGTGTTCAAGGGGCACACGCTGCTCGTGCCGCGCGACCACGTGCCGACCCTCGTCGAGCTCCCCGACGAACTGACCGTGCCGCTCTTCGGCGCAGCCCGTTCGGTGGCGGCAGCCGTGCGTACGGCGTTCGACGCCCAGGGCTCGTTCGTTGCCGTCAACAACGTCGTCTCCCAGTCGGTCCCCCACCTCCACGTCCACGTGGTCCCCCGCACCAAAGGCGACGGTCTACGAGGCTTCTTCTGGCCCAGGACCAAGTACGCCGACGACACCGAAGCCGCCGAGTACGCCGCCAAACTCCGGGCCGCTCTCGACGGGTAGCAACCCTCATCAGTCGAACGTGCGGTCCAGGCGTTTTTCCATTCGGGTGAGGGCCTTCTCGGCCGCGACGCGCACTGTCAGGTCTGGGTCGTCGGCCAACGCCTGCAGGGCTTCGGCGTGTTCGGACTCGCCGACTACGCCGAGGGCGCGGGCGGCGGTGGCTCGGACTCTGGGTAGCTCGTGCTCGAGGTCTGGTACGAGCGCATCCGCGAGCTGACCGAGCTCTCGTTGGGCGGTGATCCGGGCGACGTGCTCGCGGACCCGCCACGCGGGATCGGACGCGGCGACCTGCACTGCGGCGATCACGTCGTCGCGCCAGATGTAGAGGAAGACCCGCGCGGCCCAGACGCGGATCCAGTAGTAGTTGACCGGGTCGACCGGCGCCGACCATCCGCCGGGATTCGGGCTTCCGGTGATCGCGACCAGCTTCGGCAGGTCAGCGCCGTACGCCGACTCCCCCGAGATCTCGCCCGTGAGGAAGGCGATGCACCAGTCGATCACGGTGTCTTCGCCATGCTCGGCGCATGCCGCCCGGACGATGTCTCGCGGCGCGGCCCGCTTCTCGTCGGGACCCATGCCGACCAGTAAAGCGTCCGCCACCGACAACTGACCCGCAGGGTGATTAGCCTCGGCGAGTCAACCTGGAGAGAGGTGTGCGGATGGCCGACGGATGGCTCGACCCGGCGTCGGCGGAGTACCGCCTCATCACCGGTCTGATCGACTCGGCCCGCCGCCGGGTCGGCGCCGAACCGTGGACCGGTCGCATCGGTTTGATGTCCTCCCTCAGCATGCGAAGGCGGAGCCGGTCGGAGGCCGACGGCAGTATTCACCTGAACCCGCGCGAGGTGATCGCACCGCTGATGCAGGCGCAGGCCGGCAAGCCGGGTTCGTGGATGTATCCACGCGCCGCGCGGGATGCGGCGTACACCGTGATCTACGAAGGCCTCCGGCAGAGCAGCCCGATACCGGCGGACGCGGCGCAACGCGGTGGCGCGCTGGATCGTGAGCTGAGCTTCGGCGAGAACATGCTCGACCAGGCTCTCGCCGAGCAGCGAACCTACGAGATCGCCCAGGAAGTCATGGCCGAGAACGGTCTGGCCGACGCCTACTCCGTCGATCCGCCAGAGGCCGCTCTGGCCGGCCAGGGGCTGAACGCGGATATGACGACGCCGTTCCGGCTGAACCCGACATCCGCGTCGAACACCGCCGCTGTCAAGGGTCTGGTCGACACCGTCGCGGCCGCCGGCAACCGAGATCGTGACGACGTGTTCGGCAGCTTGATCACCCATGACAAGACCGACCGCTGGGCGCACGTCTTCCGGCTCGTCACCGCCCCTGCGGACCTGTCGAACCTCACGCAGTACCAACGGAAGACCGCGTTCGCGGCCGTGAGCCTGGAAGCCGGGCGCAAGTGGTCGCACGTCACCTCGATGCGGCGACACACCATCAGCACGATCGCGAAGGCCGAGCAGTGGGGCTACTCGATCGGCGTCGACACGGCCGCCGCCGTGATCTACGCCTCGCATCAAGTGTGCGGCCGCGAGTCTGCGAGACCTGTCGCACGGCAGGAACTCTCCCCCACCGACGTCCTCGGAGCACAGGCACCCTTCACCGGCGTCAAGCCCCCCGGCTCCACGCCCGCGGCTTCCACCGGCCAATCCACCGGAGCCGAACGACCCGGCCCCGAGGTCGGCCAATAGCCGGAGCCGTCACACCACCTGTAACGCCCCTCGCCGTCCCGGACATGGACCGGGTATGACGAGTACGCCGAGTCCGCCCCCGCCGGTGGCACTTCGCGCCGTTCCGGACCGTGAACTCCGTTTCCGCGAGCTGTTCGACGAGAACTTCCGTCCGCTGCTCGGGTACGCACTCCGTCGGGTCAGCTCACCCGAAGACGCAGCCGACATCATCGCCGAGACGATGCTCGTGGCCTGGCGCCGGCTCGACGACGTACCGGCCGACGGCACCGCCCGCCTCTACCTGTACGGCGTGGCCCGTCGGGTCCTCTCGAACCACCGGCGCGGTGAGATCCGGCGGGATCGGCTTGCCGAGAAGCTCCGTCTCCAACTGGCCGAGGCGACACCGGACCTCACCAGCCTCTCGGACTCCACCACGGCGATCCGGGCCGGACTCGCTCAACTGAGTGAGAACGATCGCGAGCTGCTCATGCTGACCGGCTGGGACGGACTCGATCCCCGCGAAGCCGCGCAAGTCCTTGGCGTCCCCGCGCGAACTGTCCGGACCCGGCTGCATCGGGCCCGGGCGAGATTGCGCGCGGCCGTCGGAGACGCCTTCAGCACTGACGGACAGGTACGGGATGACCAGCACGCGCGACCGGTTCAGGAGGAGCGATGAACGACCACGAGTTCGACGATCTGCTCGCGCGGGCCAACCCGTTCGCCGACGACTCGGTCCGGCGACTGCCGGCCGAGGCCGCCGCGTCCGACCTGTTGGAGGAGATCGTGACCACGACCGCACCCACCCCGAAACTCAGACCGCCACACCGGCGGCGCACCGTCCTACTCGTCGCCGCGGCGGCGATCGTCATCGCCCTTGCCGGGGTGTTCTTCCCGCGGGGCAACCCGGCCGCGCCGGCGTCGGCGTACGGCGCCGAAGTCCTAGCCGTGGCGGAGGCCAACCAGCGACTGCTCCTGGACGCGCCCGGCTGGAAGGTCGGCGCGGTTCAGAGTTTTACTGCGGAAGCGGGCGAGCTGTACTTCACCGACGGCACCCAGCAGCTGAACGTGCACTGGCGACCGGCGGACGAGTACGACGGCTTCTACAAGGACCGGTCCCACGACACCACGCAGGTCCCGATCGAGCTGCTCGGCCAGCACGGGACCATGTTCTTGTACCGCGACAAGTTCCCCGAATACACGCTGATGCTGCCCCCGAAGGGGAAGAACTTCCTGGAAGTCCGTCTCGACGGCGGCTCGGAGGCGGCGTACCGGGAACTGGTCGGGAAGCTGAAGCCGGTCGGCGTCGAGGAGTGGCTGGACGCGATGCCCGCGTCGGCGGTCAAGCCGGCCGACAACAAGCGCGTCGTCGACGAGATGCTCGAGGGTGTGCCGTTGCCGGCCGGATTCGACACGGCGCCGCTGTACACCCAGACACTTGACCACCGGTACCAGGTCGGGGCGCGCGTCACCGGCGCGGTCAGTTGCGCGTGGCTGAATCAGTGGACGGCGGCCAAGAAGTCCGGTGACACCGCGAAGGCCGCCGAAGCGGTCGCCGCGATGAAGACCAGCCACAGCTGGAAGGTCCTGCTGGAGATGACCAAGCTGGGCCGTTACCCGGACACGATCTGGGACTACGCCGACACCATCGCGAAGGACAGGACGCCGGTGGAGTACAAGGTCGGCCTTGGCTGCAAGTAGGACCAGTACGGCGTACTCCGGTTGAGGGGCCGGAGTACGCCGTATTTCTGCTGGTCAGCTCGTGATCAGGGAGCGGAGCACGTACTGCAGGATGCCGCCGTTGCGGTAGTAGTCGGCCTCGCCGGGGGTGTCGATGCGGACGACCGCGTCGAACTCCTTGACCGAGCCGTCGGTGCCG
Source organism: Kribbella sp. NPDC051952 (assembly GCF_040680855.1). NCBI lineage: Bacteria > Bacillati > Actinomycetota > Actinomycetes > Propionibacteriales > Kribbellaceae > Kribbella > Kribbella sp. NPDC051952. Next base: position 250,864 of record NZ_JBFAXQ010000011.1, on the reverse strand, counting down.
GTGACCTTGACGTGAACGGTGCTCGGGACGGTGCCCTCGTTCAGCGCGGTCACGCCACTGATGTCGAACGTCTCCTCGCCGGTCAGGCCGAGCGACTCCGCGTTCTCGCCCTCCGGGTACTGCAGCGGGAGGACCCCCATGCCGATCAGGTTCGACCGGTGGATGCGCTCGAACGACTCGGTGATCACGGCCCGCGCACCGAGCAACGCCGTACCCTTGGCGGCCCAGTCGCGCGACGAACCCGAGCCGTACTCCTTGCCGGCCAGGATCACGAGCGGCGTGCCGGCCTCGGCGTACGCCTCGGAGGCCTCGTAGATGCTCGTCACGGGCGCGTCGGCCTTGGTGAAGTCGCGGGTGAAGCCGCCCTCGGTGCCCGGCGCGATCTGGTTGCGCAGGCGGATGTTCGCGAACGTGCCGCGGATCATCACCTCGTGGTTGCCGCGCCGCGAACCGTAGGAGTTGAAGTCCTTGCGGTCGACGCCGTGGTCGGCCAGGTACTTGCCGGCCGGGCTGTCGGCCTTGATCGAGCCGGCCGGGGAGATGTGGTCGGTGGTGACCGAGTCACCGAGCTTGGCCAGCACCCGCGCACCGGCGATGTCGGTGACCGGCGACGGGTCCTTCGCCATGCCCTCGAAGTACGGAGGCTTGCGCACGTACGTCGAGTCGGCATCCCAGGCGAACGTCTTGCCCTCGGGCGTCGGCAGCGACTGCCAGCGCTCGTCACCGGCGAAGACGTCGGCGTAGTCCTTGGTGAACATCTCCTTGTTGATCGAGCTCGCGATCACGGCCTCGACCTCGTCCGCGGCGGGCCAGATGTCCTTCAGGAACACGTCGTTCCCGCTGCTGTCCTTGCCCAGGGCATCGTTCTCGAAATCGAAGTCCATCGTCCCGGCGAGCGCGTAGGCGATCACCAGCGGCGGGCTGGCCAGGTAGTTCATCTTGACGTCCGGGTTGATCCGGCCCTCGAAGTTCCGGTTGCCGGACAGCACACTCACGACGGCGAGGTCGGCTTCCTGGACACCGGCGGAGACCGCCTCGGGCAACGGGCCCGAGTTGCCGATGCACGTCGTACAGCCGTAGCCGACCAGGTGGAAGCCGAGCTTCTCCAGGTACGGCGTGACACCGGCCTTGTCGTAGTAGTCGGTGACGACCTTCGACCCGGGCGCGAGCGACGTCTTCACCCACGGCTTGGACGCCAGGCCCTTGTCGACCGCGTTCTTCGCGAGCAGCGCGGCGGCGAGCATGACGGACGGGTTCGAGGTGTTGGTGCAGGAGGTGATGCTCGCGATCACGACGTGGCCGTGGTCGAGCTCGATCTCCGCGCCGTCCATGGTGATTTTGGTCTTCTTCGACGGACGACCCGGGCCGTCGTGCGGCACGTGCGGCTCGTCGTTCACGTTGCCGTGGCCGTTCGGCGCGTCGCTGGCCGGGAAGCTCCCGGTCTCCGACGGGTCGACCTCGGTCTCCTCGGTGGCGTAGTCGGCGAGCGCTCCGCGGAACGCCTCCTTGGCCTGGCTCAGCTCGACCCGGTCCTGCGGCCGCTTCGGGCCGGCGATCGACGGTACGACGCTCGACAGGTCGAGCTCGAGGTACTCCGAGAACCGCGGCTCGACCGAGACGTCGTGCCACAGGCCCTGCTCCTTGGCGTAGGCCTCGACCAGCGCGACGTCCTGGTCACTGCGACCGGTCAGCCGCAGGTACTCCAGGGTCACGTCGTCGATCGGGAAGATCGCGCAGGTGGAACCGAACTCCGGGCTCATGTTGCCGATCGTGGCCCGGTTGGCCAGCGGCACGGCGGCGACACCCTCGCCGTAGAACTCGACGAACTTGCCGACCACACCGTGCTTGCGCAGCAGCTGGGTGATCGTCAGTACGACGTCGGTCGCGGTGGCGCCGGCCGGCACCGAGCCGGTCAGCTTGAAGCCGACGACCTTCGGGATCAGCATGCTCACCGGCTGGCCGAGCATCGCGGCCTCGGCCTCGATGCCGCCGACGCCCCAGCCGAGCACGCCGAGGCCGTTCACCATCGTGGTGTGGCTGTCGGTGCCCACGCACGTGTCCGGGTAGGCCACGCCATCGCGGACCATGACGGTGCGGGCGAGGTGCTCGATGTTCACCTGGTGCACGATGCCGGTGCCTGGCGGGACGACCTTGAAGTCGTCGAACGCGGTCTGGCCCCAACGGAGGAACTGGTAGCGCTCACCGTTGCGCTGGTACTCGAACTCGACGTTGCGTTCGAACGCGTCCGGCCGGCCGAAGACGTCGGTGATGACCGAGTGGTCGATGACCAGCTCGGCCGGGGCGAGCGGGTTGATCTTGGTCGGGTCGCCGCCGAGCTCGCCGACCGCCTCGCGCATCGTGGCCAGGTCGACCACACACGGGACGCCGGTGAAGTCCTGCATGATCACCCGCGCCGGGGTGAACTGGATCTCGGTGTCCGGGGCCGCGTTCGCGTCCCAGTTGCCGAGCTTGGTGATGTGCTCGGCGGTGATGTTCGCGCCGTCCTCGGTGCGCAGCAGGTTCTCCAGCAGCACCTTCAGTGAGTACGGCAGTGTCTCCGCGCCCTCGATGCCCGCCAACCTGAAGATCTCGTACGACTGTCCGTTGACCTCGAGTGCCCCCTTGGCACCGAAGCTGTCGACGCTCGCCATCAACCTGCTCCTCTGTCCAGTCTCTGATCCGCTGAGCCCATCCTGCCCAGCCCGCCGCCCGGCCGCGAGGTCAGGTTCCCCTAACCTCGCCACCAAACTCTCTCGACATCAAGATACACGACATCGAGCCACTCCGGTCAACGCGCGGCAGCCGCGATCCGGCCGGCGAGATCGTCCAACTCGTTCAGGATGTCCACGGCTCCCCACACCTGATTGCGGGTCCGCTGGGTCAACGGCCGAATCACCCCAGCAGCATGCAGCCGCTCAATTCCGGCGTACACACTGCTCGTGGCGCCTCCGATCGCCTCCTCGGCCTCGCTCGCCGAGAAGATCGGGGCGCCGACCAATCGCTCCAGTAGCCGGAAGGCGGCGCTACCTCGCCGAGCCCCAACCGTCCGATGCCAGGTCGGAGCCAGCTCAGCGATCCGGTCCGCCGTCACTCGCGACTCCTGTGCGGCGATCGTGGATGCCACCGTGAACGATCGGATGATCGGTTCGACCCACCCGTCGCGGTACGCACCGAGCAGATCGAAGTAGTCGTCGCGCCGCGCGACCAACGCGGAAGCAAGCGGGACGACCACCCTCCGAGTCACGCCACGGCGTCGCAGCACGGTGTTGATCAACGCGCGGCCGATCCGGCCGTTTCCGTCGGTGAACGGATGGATGGACTCGAACTGCGCATGCACGATCGCCGCCTGAGAAAGCACCGGCAGATCGGTTCGGTTGGCGAAGGCGACGAGGTCGGCCATGTACTCGTCCACGGTCTCCGGAGGCGGCGGCACATAGACCGCGTTCCGTGGTGAGTGGTCGCTGCCACCGATCCAGTTCTGCAGATCGCGGAAACGACCGGCGTACGTGTGCTCGTGCGGGTCCTCGACCATCAAGGCGAGGTGCGCCATCAGGATCATCGCAGTGTCGATATCTTCGCCATCGTCGACGGAGCGGACCAGGGCAGCCAATGCAGCCGTAGACGCAACCATCGACGTCGCCGACGGATTCGATCTGATCCCGTGCAGAGCGCGGGCGTAATCGTCGACCGAGGCGTCGATGTGTTCGATCTTCGAGGACGCCACGGACTCGGTCCGCAGCAGGAGTGTCTCCAGAGCTGCCAACTCGGCGCCGTGCGAGTGATCGAGCGCGGCGATCTCGAGCACGCAGGCTTCCATGGCCGCCGCCACGTCAGGACTCAGGCGTACGTCGCGCTCCCCGATCAACGGTGGGCGCATCGCGACCACCTCGCTGAGCATGCGGTCCGCGGCCGCGCCGCTCCTGGTGCGCTGCCGCCAAGCCCGCACCTCAGGCACATGCGCCGGCCAGTCCATGCCGCCTCCAAGTCGGAACTAGCTCCGAGATATTCCGACTTATGTAGTCTAACTCAGAGTAAGTCTGCTGTAGTTCCGGCTTGGAGGCATGTGGTCAGGAGACCTGTGGGAGGACCTCGGCGGCGATCAGGTCGAGGTGGGTCAGGTCTTGGAGGTCCATGATTTGGACGTATTGGCGTTGGGAGCCGACGGCGGCGAACTGGCCCAGGCGGTCCACTACCTCGGCGGGGGTGCCGGCGATGGCGTTGGCCTTGAGGTCTTCTACGTCGCGGCCGATGGCAGCGGCGCGTTGTTTGACCTGGGCGTCGTCCTTGCCGACGACAACGGTGTGAGCCGTCGAGAGGGCGAGGGTGTTGAGGTCGCGGCCGATCTCGGTGCAGGCGGCCTGGACCCGCTTGAAGAGCTTCTCGGTCTCCTCGACGGAGCGGAAGCCGGCGTTGAACTCGTTCGCGTACTTCGCCGAGAGGGACGGCGTACGCTTCTTGCCCGCGCCGCCGATGATGATCGGCGGGTGCGGCTGCTGGACCGGCTTCGGCAGCGCCGGGGAGTCGGTGATCTGGTAGTGCTCGCCGGCGAAGTTGTACTTCTCCCCCACCGGGGTGTCCCACAGGCCGGTGATCAGTTCGAGCTGCTCGGTGAACAGGTCGAAGCGGCCGGGCGTGTCCGGGAAGTCGAGGGCGTACGCCTTGTGTTCGGCCTCGTACCAGCCGGCGCCGAGCCCGAGCTCCGCGCGGCCGCCGCTCATCTGGTCGACCTGCGCGACGGAGATCGCCAGTACGCCGGGATTGCGGAACGTGGCCGAGCTGACCAGGGTCCCTAGCTTGATCCGGCTGGTCTCGCGGGCCAGGCCGGCCAGGGTGATCCAGGAATCGGTCGGTCCGGGCAGGCCGTCGTTGTCGCCCATCGCGAGATAGTGGTCCGATCGGAAGAACGCGTCGAAGCCGTTCTCCTCGGTCTTACGGGCAACCGCCAGGAGGTCGTCGTACGAGGCGCCTTGCTGGGGTTCGGTGAAGATCCTGAGAAGCATGCCGACACGCTATCTCGCGCTGGTGTACAGCTTCTCCAGGTACGACGGGTGCCATTGCGGACCGCGGTTGTACAGGCGGCGGACCAGACCGTTGACGTCGAGGCGCGGCTCGATCGGGTTGTCCCACCAGTCGGGCACCTGGTCGTACCACCGGTCGATCCGCAGGGTGCGACCGGCGGCGTCGATGCGGGCGAACAACCAGCCGCCGAGCTCGGACTCCGCCTCGGTCGACCAGAGATCACCGAGCAGGCCGCTGAGCTTGTCGGCGGCGAACTCCGGGTCGTCTACGTCTGGTGGCTCGAGGTCGAAGCGGTACGACGGGGCGCTTGGGTCGAGGACCTGGACCTGGATGGTGAAGCCGGAGGGGACGATGGCGGTGCGCGCCCGGCACCAGTCGTGGAGGGCTTCGACGGCATCGGACTCGGTTGGGCGCGGGCGGGGGCGCTCGAACTCGGCCCGCATCGCTTCTTCGATCGACCCGACCGGCGGCACGATCCGGGGGCCGTCGGCGCCGACGAGCCCCAGGCCCGGGATAGACATCCGAGCCACCACATCCGCGGTCTTACCAGCACCGTTGCTGTCCGGCCGATCGCCGATCGTGTGTTCCCGGCCGTTTGCCGCGTGCTCATACCCGTTCGCCGGCTGATCGCGATCGCTCGCCGGTTGTTCGTAGCCATCGGCTGCGTGGTCGTAGCCGTTAGTCGGCTGCTCGTCCTCGGCGTCCGCAGCCGCGAGGTTGTGCGCAGCGTCGTCGTAGCCGTGGGCCGCGTGGTCGTAGCCGTTAGTCGGCTGCTCGTCCTCGGCGTCGGCAGCCGCGTCGTTGGGCGCAGCGTGGTCGTAGCCGTTGGCCGCGGGCTGATATCCGTTGGCTAGGTGCTCGTGGTCGTCGTCCGCGAGCGCGTAGCTGTTCGCGGCGTGGTCGTGGTCGTCCGCCGTCTGGTCGACGCCATTGGGTTGGGGGTGCTGGGGGGCTTCCTGCCAGCTGTCCAGGGTGACGGGGACGAAGCCAGTGGGCTCGTCGTCTTCGTCGGGGAAGCGGGCGTCCTCCGGCTCGTCGTAGCGAGCAGCTTGCTCGGCGTACGTGGGCTCAGGAGACGGCTCCGAGCCGTCGTAGGTGGGCTCGCCGGACGGCTCTCGGTCTGCGTACGTGGGCTCGGCGGACGGCTCCGAGCTGGCGTATGTGGGTTCGGCGGACGGGTCCCGGTCGGCGTATGTGGGTTCGGGAGACGGCTCCGAGCCGGCGTGTGTGGGCTTGGCGGACGGTTCTCCGTCGGCGTGCTCGGGATCGGCGTCGCCTTCGTCCCAGTTGGGGTGGGTCGCGTGGACGGGGGTGCGGTGTTCGGAGGGTGGCTCGGGTTCTGGGTCCGGCCAGGGGGTGGGGTCGGGCTCGGGTTGCGGGCCGGGTTCTGGGTCGGGCCATGGAGCGGGTTCCGGTTCAGGCTGCGGGCCGGGCTCGGGATCCGGTTGCGGGGTCGGCTCTGGCGTCGGTTGTGGCGCCGGCTCGGGCCGCGGGTCCGGGGTTGGGAACGGGCCGGGAGTCGGCTCGGGACCTGGGCCAGGGGTCGGCTCCGGACCTGGGCCTGGGGCCGGTGACGGCTCGGGGCTGGGTGTGGGCTCCGGGCGAGGTGTTGGGGCGGGGTATGGGTCCGGAGTAGGGCTCGGGTGGGGTGGCGTGGGCTGGGGCCAGGGGGCTGGGTGCGGGTCTGGCTGGGGCCACGGTTCGGGGCGTTGAGGTTGGGGCCAGGGCTGGGGTTGAGGGTGAGGGTCAACCTGAGCTTTAGCCGTTGGTGCCGGTACGCCGTAGGTCTCGTCCTCGTCGTACTCCGCGACCGGCGCGCCGTACTCCACCACCGGCTCGTCGTATTCCGCGACTGGCTCGTCGTATTCCGCGACTGCTTCAGTCGGCTCGGCGATCGCTTCCGACTCGACGACAGGCTCGATCGATTCGGCGACCGGCTCCACCGGCTGTGGCTCGATCGCCTGGGCCTCGGCAATGACCGCGGGGATCTCGGCGGTTTGGTCGTCGTTCTCGTCGACCGGAGCGACGTCATGACGCGTGACCGGGGCGACCTCGTGGTGGGCGGCCGGGGCGGGTTCCTGGTGGGCGGCCGGAGCGACTTCGTGTCGGGCGGCCTGAGCGGCTTCCGGGCGGGCAGCCGGGGCGGCGTCGTGGTGGGCGGCCGGGGCGGGTTCCGGGTGGGCGGGTGGGGCGAAGGGGGATGGGCCGGTGAATGAGGCGGGCTCGTCTTCGAACGAGTCGTCGTCCGACTCAGTGACGGCCGGCTCGATGACAGCCGATCGCTCGGGAGCTCGTTGATCGGGAGCTGGTTCTTCGGCGGCCGGACGCTCGGTGGTTGGGTCCTCGAGGCCTGGGCGCTCGGTGGTTGGGTCCTCGATGCTTGGGCGCTCGTCGGTTGGTTCTTCGAAGAAACGTGCCTCGACGGCTCGTTCCGCGGTGATCAGTTCCGCGTCGGACAGGTCTGGTTCGAGGACTGCGGAGATCTCCGCGGTGGGTGCGTCGTCGTCCTCGACGTCCGCCGCACCTGGGGCGAACGGTGAGTCGGCCGACGCAGTCGGAGCGAACGGTGAGTCGGCCGACGCAGTCGGAGCGAATGGGGAATCGGCTGGCGCCTCGTCCCGGGGTTGGGTGGTGGGGTCTTCTACCCATTGGCCGTTGACCCAGCCGGGGCCTACCCATTCGCGGTCTGGGGCTGGTTCGGCGAAGGGGTTGTATTCGCTGGTGGCTTCTTGCTGGGACCAGGCGGGTTGTTCGGCGGTTTCCCAGTCCTGCTCGTCCGTGGCGGGGGTCGCGGCGGCGGAGGGGGCGTCGGCGAAGAGGCTGGCGTAGAAGTCTTCGCCCTCGTGAACGCCGCCGCCGACGCGTGGGGGCTCGGAGGACGGGAGAGGCTGGTCGTACGAGCGGACCGGCAGCCCGTTACCCGTCATCCCATCCGGCAAATACGTCCCCGGCGCCGGCCCACCCTGCGGATAACCGCCCGCCCCGGCACCGCCGGCGTAGCCACCCTCCGCCGGTGCACTCGACTGGCCGCGCTGGACGTCGGCGACCGGGAGCTGGTCCGCGGTGTCGTCGTCCGGGTGTGGGGTGTCGTCGTGTTTGCGGCGCCGGAGCCACCCCTGCTTCTTCTCCGTGACGCCGTACTCGTCGTCTCGGGCGGCGCGCTGCGGGACGTCGTCGATCGGCTGGCCGGTGAACGGGCTGAAACCGGGTGGGACGACGAAGTATTCTTCCTCGTCGTCGGCCGGCCGACCGTCGGATGCTCCAATCACAACATCCTCAACGACCGACACCTCCGCTGTGTCAGGGTCGTCGGGGAAACTTTCCGGTACCGCAAAGTTCCGGGTGAAGTCCTCCCCCGCCTCCACCCCGGCCACCAGGTCCGGCTGGACCGGTGAGCGCGGGCTGATCCCGAAGTGGTCGAAGAACGCGCCCAGCGCCTCCTCGCTCACCCCGGACGCGCCCGCCGTCCGGATCAGCTCCACCCCGAACGGTCGCAGCTCGTCCAGTCCGCCGAGGTAATCGGCCCACTCGGCGACCCACTCGATCATCTCCTCGGCGGTGCCCTCGTCCGAGGTGATCCACTGCCCGATGTGGCTGAACCCGTCCTCCGCGGGCTGCCACGGATCCCCCGGGTACGACGCTCTTGCCCAGGTGCCGTTGAACGCGCCGTACACGAACCCGAGCTCGCCGGCCGTCGCCCGCCGACGCACCTCCGGCTGACCGATCCACTCCGGTGATCCGGCCAGCAGGTCGGTCCGCGCGGTCTCGCTGTACCGCGTGTGGAACCCGAACAGCACCGCCCGACCGTCGCCGAGCCGCTGCATGTGCAGCACGGACCCGGTCTCGTCCTGATGGTGGTACCCGTCGCCGTCGGCATACCAGCGGCGGTCGAACCCGGTGGCATGGGCGACCGCGGCGAGTGCGCTCCAGCGGGCGCGCAACTCCTCCGGGTCGTCCAGGTCAACGAGCGGCATCAGGTCTCCAGCGCATTGGAATCCAGGGCCAGAACGCTACCCGAGCCCACCCCCACTCACCACTTCACTGTCCACAGGCTCGAGAATCGCCACGCACTCGATGTGGTGGGTCATCCCGAAGAGGTCGAAGGCCCGCAGCGAGGCGATCCCGTATCCGAGCCGCCCGAACGTCTTCAGATCCCGCGCCAGCGCCGCCGGATCACACGCCACATACGCGACCCGCCGCGGTGTCAGGGCCGCAATCCGCCGTACGACGTCCTTCCCGGCACCGGTCCGCGGTGGGTCCAGGACGACCAGATCCACGTGCTCCAGGCCCTGCCCGGCCGCTGCGTTCAGTACCCGGTCGACATCGCCGGTCTCGAGCGTCACGTCCGGCAGGTCGTGCAGGTTCCGCCGCGCGTTCCGTACGGCGTCCTTGTCACCCTCGATCGCCAGCACGCCGCACCCAGCCTCGGCCAGGAAGGCCGCGAACAGCCCGACCCCCGAGTACAGGTCCAGCGCCGTCTCCCCCGCCGCAGGCTCCAGTCCACTCATCACGGCGTCCACAAGCGTCTCCGGAGCGGCCGGGTGCACCTGCCAGAACCCACCGGCCTCCACCCGGAACCGCCGGCCGCGCACGACCTCCACAACCCGCCCAGCCGCGTCCTCACCCGTCTGTACGGCGGTCTTGCCCTCAGACGACACCACCGCGAGTACGGACGACGCGTCCGGCCACCGCTCACTCAGTACGTCGGGAGTCGCCGGGTGGGCGATCAGACACCGGTCAATCGGGATCAGGTCGTGTGAACGGTGCGCGTACATCCCGGGCCGTCCGTCGACCACGGCGTACCGCATCCGGGTCCGCCAGCCGAGGCCGTCGTCGCCCGGGGACTCCATCACCACGGTCCGCTCGATCCCACCGATGCGCCGGAGCGTGTCCGACACCACGGTCGACTTCAGCCGCCGCTGTTCCACGATGTTCGCGTGCTGGAAGTCACACCCGCCGCACTGGCCCGGACCGGCGTACGGGCAGGGTGGCTCGATCCGTTGCGGGGACGGCGTCAGTACCGAGACGGCGTCCGCCCGTAGGTATTTCGCGTTCTGCTCCGTGATGCGGGCGTGCACCAGCTCGCCCGGCAACGCATGCCGTACGAAGACCACCTGGCCTTCGTGCCGGGCCACACAGTGTCCTCCGTGCGCTACTGGCCCGACTTCCAGCTCGACTACCGTCCCGACGATGTCCTCGTCGGTCATGGGGCCTCCCGTCCTGGACTGAGGAGTGGAGGGAGCGAAGCGACCGGAACGACGAGGGAAGGGCGGGAGTTGCAGCCCCATGACCCGCCGCGACGGAGTCGCGGCATCAATTCTGTCACCGATCTCCTGACGCCTTGCGGGCTCCACGCCGTACCTGGCCTGCCACCCGCTCCACCCGATCCTGCCGCTCCTCCGCGTCACTCGCTGAGATCAGCTGGTAGGGAACCGACGTAACCATCACACCAGGTGTGAACAAGAGCCGCCCCTTGAGCCGCAGTGCGCTCTGGTTGTGCAGGATGTGTTCCCACCAGTGTCCGACCACGTATTCGGGGATGTAGACCATAACCACGTCCCGCGGCGACTGCCGCCGGATGTCGCGCACGTACTGCAGGATCGGCCGGGTGATCTCCCGGTACGGCGAGGCCAGCCGCTTCAGCGAGATCGGGATGCCCTTGGCGTCCCATTCGGCCTGGAGTGCGTCCGATTCGTCCCGGTCGACGTCGACCGTGACCGCCTCGAGCATGTACGGGCGGGCCGCCTTCGCGAAGGCCAGTGCCCGCAGAGTCGGCTTGTGCAGCTTGGAGACCAGCACAATCGCATGCACCCGCGACGGCAGCATCAGCGGCTCGTCGCCCTCGGCGGCCATCTGCCGGCGGACCGTCTCGTAGTGCCGGTTGATGCCCTTCATCAGCAGGAAGAGCCCGGCCATCGCCAGGATCGCGATGTACGCGCCGTGGGTGAACTTGGTGATCAGCACGATCACCAGCACCACCCCGGTCAGCGTCAGGCCGATCGCGTTGATCACCCGGGACCGGACCATCTTCGCCCGCTTGCCCGCGTCGGCCTCGGTCTTCAGGTGCCGGGTCCAGTGCCGGATCATCCCGAACTGGCTGAGGGTGAAGCTGACGAACACCCCGACGATGTAGAGCTGGATCAGCTTGGTGACCTGGGCATCGAACGCGATGATCAGCCCGGCCGCACACAAGGCCAGCAGGATGATGCCGTTGCTGTACGCGAGCCGGTCGCCGCGCGTGTGCAACTGCCGGGGCAGGTAGCCGTCGCGGGCCAGGATCGAGGCGAGCACCGGGAAGCCGTTGAACGCGGTGTTCGCGGCCAGCACCAGGATCAGCATGGTCGCGCCGATCACCAGGTAGAAGCCGGGCGAGAAGTTCGAGAAGACCGAGTCGCTGATCTGGCCGATCACGGTCTTCTGGGTGTAGCTCTCGCCGACCGCCTCACCGTTGCGATACAGCTGGGTGGCGGGATCCTCGGCGAACCGCAGCTTGATCTTGTTGGCCAGGAACAAGATGCTCATCAGCATCGTGACCGCGATCGTGCCGAGCAGCAGCAGGGTGGTCGCGGCGTTCCGGCTCTTCGGCTTGCGGAACGCCGGTACGCCGTTGCTGATCGCCTCGACCCCGGTCAGCGCCGCGCATCCCGACGAGAACGCCCGCGCCAGCAGGAATACCGCGGCGAGTCCGTTGAAGACCTCGTGCCCGGTCTCGGCACGCACTTCGAAGCCGGCGCTCTCGGCCATCGGCAGGTTCCCGGCTCCGAGCCGGATCAGACCCCAGATCGCCATCCCGATGATGGAGGCCATGAAGATGTACGTCGGGATCGCGAAGATCGCGCCCGATTCGCGGACCCCGCGCAGGTTCATCGCGGTCAGGAGCAGCACCAGGCCGACCGCGAGCGGCACCTCGTGCCCCTCCAGGAAGGGCAGCGCGGACTTCGCGTTCTGCACACCCGACGAGATCGACACCGCCACCGTCAGCACGTAGTCGACCATCAGCGCGCTGGCCACGGTCAGGCCGGCCGTCGGCCCGATGTTCACCGTGGCGACCTCGTAGTCACCGCCGCCGGACGGGTAGGCGTGCACGTTCTGCCGGTACGACGCGACCACGACGAGCATCACGAAGGCGACCAGCAGGCCGATCTTCCAGGAGAAGCTGTACGCCGCCAGCCCGGCGATCGACAGCGTCAGGAAGATCTCGTCCGGGGCGTAGGCGACCGACGACAAGGCGTCGCTGGCGAACACGGGGAGGGCGATGCGCTTGGGCAGCAGCGTCTCACCCAACTGGGTGCTGCGCAGTTTGCGTCCGAGCAGCAGCCGTTTGCCGATGTCGCCGAGAGCGGGAGTCACACCGGTGATGTTAGAGGGAGGCGCGGTCCGTGATGTTAGAGGGAGCCCCCGCTCGGTGTAGCGTCTATCCCTGCCGAACCGAGCCAGCGGCCCCAGGTCGGGGCAAGGAGTGATCACCTAGTGCACGTCGTCATCATGGGTTGCGGCCGGGTCGGGTCGACGCTCGCGCGTGGCCTGGAGAAACGCGGCCACACGGTCGCGATCATCGACCAGTCGGCCGATGCCTTCCGCCGGCTCAGCCCGAACTACACCGGCCGGACCGTCGTCGGGATGGGGTTCGACCGGGAGATCCTGATCGAGGCCGGGATCGAGGAGGCGGAAGCCTTCGCCGCCGTCTCGAACGGTGACAACTCCAACATCCTGGCCGCTCGTGTGGCCCGCGAGAACTTCGGCATCTCCAACGTGGTCGCGCGGATCTACGACCCGGGCCGCGCCGAGGTCTACCAGCGGCTCGGCATCCCCACGGTCGGCACGGTCCGTTGGACCGTCGACCAGATGATGCGCCGGCTGCTGCCGGAAGGCTCCGAGCCGGAGTGGCGCGATCCGTCCGGGACGGTCCGGCTGGCCGAGGTGCATGTCCACGCGGAGTGGGTCGGACGGCTCGCGTTCGACATCGAGAAGGCCACCGGTGCCCGGGTCGCGTTCCTGACCCGGCTCGGCGAAGGCGTGCTGCCCAAGGCAGACACCGTCATCCAGGAGGGTGACCTCGTGCACGTCGTGATGCTGGAACGGGACGCGGCAGCGATCGAGTCCCAACTCGGCACCAAGCCTGAGGAGCTGTGATGCGGGTAGCCATCGCCGGCGCCGGGAACGTCGGTCGTTCGATCGCCTCCGAGCTGCTGGAGAACGGCCACGAGGTGCTGCTGATCGACAAGGATCCGCGCGCGATCAAGGCCGAGTCGGTGCCGCGGGCCGAGTGGCTGCTGGCCGACGCCTGCGAGCTGTCCTCCCTCGAGGAGGCGGCGCTGCAGCGGTGCCAGGTAGCGATCGCCAGCACCGGTGACGACAAGGTCAACCTGGTCGTCTCGCTGCTCGCGAAGACCGAGTTCGGTGTCCCCCGGACCGTTGCCCGGGTCAACCATCCGCGGAACGAGTGGATGTTCAACGAGGCCTGGGGTGTCGACGTCTCGGTGTCGACCCCGCGGATCATGTCCGCGCTGGTCGAGGAGGCGGTCTCGGTCGGCGACCTGGTCCGCCTGTTCACCTTCCGTCAGGGCGACGCGAACCTGGTCGAGCTGACACTGCCCGAGGACTCGCCGATGATCGGCCTGCGGGTCGGCGACATCGACTGGCCGCTGGACACCGCGCTCGTGGTCATCCTGCGCGAAGGCCGGGTGCTGCGCCCGGACCCGGAGGGCACGCTCGAGCTCAACGACGAGCTGCTGTTCGTCGCCGCCGACGAGACCGAAGAACAACTCGAGGACATGCTCTCCCCGCACCACCGCGCAAACACGTTACGTCCGAAGGACGGCGGGCTGTAGCCCACGATTCTTCGGACGTAACGGGAGACGGCTACTTCTTGTTGCCCCGGAGCAGGTGGGTCACGTGGTCACGTGCCTCGTCCCACTTCTCCGGCGGCAACGATCCGCGCAGTACGGCGTACGCGAGCCAGAGCGCGAGGGCGTAGAACGGGAGCCCCAGGCCGATCTTCGCGATGCCGAGTGCGTTCAGACTGCCGGTGAAGTACAGCGGGACCTGCACGATCAGGCGGATCGCGAACAGGCCGACGAAGACCAGCGTCGCGCGGGAGAATCCCTTCAGCATCGCGGGATCCCGGCGCCAGGCCGTGCCGGTCTGCGTGATCACGCCGTACAGGACGCCGAACAGCGGCCAGCGGATGAGCACGGTGATCAGATAGAGAGCGCCGTACCCGAGGTTGGTCAGCAGGCCGGGGACGTAGAAGTCCTTGGCGTTGCCGGTGCGGTTCGCGACCCAGGCGGAGATCAGCACGCCGATGAAGCCGCCGAAGACGTTGCGCAGCTGCTGCCGGCGAACCAGCCGCAGTACGGCGATGGCCGCCGCGCAGCCGATCGCGACGATCAGCGCGGTCCGCAGCTTGTGGTCCGTGGCCGCGTAGACGACCAGGAACGCGATCCACGGCAGCCCGATGTCGAGCAGCGCACCCCAGCCACCGAGTGCGTGGAAGAAGTCCTTGTCCGTGGTCTTCTCGGGCGTCTTGGCCTCTTCAGCCGGCGGTGCGGCCGCGGCCGCCTCGACCTCGGGCTGGAGAATCTCGACCAGCTTCTCTTCGAGGTTCTCCTCGACCTGGTCGCGACGCGACGTCGGCTCAGCCATGTGCGGCCGTCGGGCGGAGCTCGTAGCGCGGGTTGAACATCACCCGGTCGCCGTCGACGACCCCGATCCGCCCGGAGGCGATCAGCTCCGAACCAGGGTGGATCCCACCGATCTTGCGCCGGCCGAGCCAGATCAGCTTGACCGTGCCGGTGCCGTCGTACAACTCACCCTCCAAGGCTGGTACGCCGCCGCGCGGGCTGAACGTGATCGTGCGCAGCGTGCCGTACAGCGTGACCATCTCCCGGTCGTGGCAGCCGGTGATCGACCGCGCACCACAGTCCTGCGCGAAGTCCTGAAGGACCTCGGCGTCCTGCTGGTCGCGGTCTCCGGCCAGGCCCCGGAAGGCCCGCTTCCACAGACCCGCGGGTTTGTCGCTACCCATGCTGTCGAGTGTAGTCCGTCACGCCTGCTCGTCCTCGACCGCTTCACCGTCAGCCGGTTGCGCGCCCGGCGGAAGCCGCAACGGCAGCGACTCGCGGGCGATCATCGGCTCGGCGCCGCGGACCACGATGACGTTGCGCAGCGTCTCCTCCAGCGGCAGTGCCGCCTCGGGCTCGACGGCCGCACGACCGAGCACGGTGGCCCGGAGCAGCCAGCGCGGGCCGTTCACCCCGATCACCCGGGAGGTCTGGCTGAAGATCTGGCCCTCTGGGTCCTCGACCGGTACGACGAGCACCAGCTCGGTGTCGAACGGGCCGTCGGTCTCGGTCGCCGTACCGCCCATCCGGCTGGCCTCGGCGGCGATCTCACGCCGGACCTCGTCCCAGATACCGGACGACTTCGGTGCCGCGAACGCACGCAACTCCAACGCGGAGTCCTCGAGCACCAGCAGGATCGCCTGCACCTGGCCGGACTGCTCGTCGACCTGCAGCCGCAGCTCCATACCGGGGATGCCGGTGATCACCAGCGCACCCAGGTCGATCCGGTCGTCCGCCTCCAGCGCCTCGGGCGGGAGCTCACTGGAGTCGTACGGGCCCTCGCCGCCGGCGTCCGCCCCGTCGTCGGTAGCGTCGACGGTCGCGTCCAGATCGGTCGTCTCGACGTCTTCGTTCTTGGCCTTGCGGCGGAAGATCACTGTTCCTACTTCCTCGTTCTGTTTCGGTACGGCCCGCCGTAGTCTGGCGCATCCGTCAGCTCAACGGACGGACCGCTATCAGCGTGTCACACCACCGAAGCCACCGGTCGAGCCGTACCCCCCGTCGCCGCGGGCCGAACCCGGCAGCGTGGTCACCTCGACGAACCGTGCCTTCTCCACCGCCTGGATCACGAGCTGCGCGATCCGGTCGCCGCGCCGCAGCGTCACCTCGGCGTGGGGGTCGAGATTGATCAGGCAGACCTTGATCTCGCCGCGGTAGCCCGCGTCAACGGTGCCCGGAGCGTTCACGATCGAAACGCCGTGCTTGGCGGCCAGGCCGGAGCGCGGGTGCACGAACGCGGCGTACCCGTCCTGCAGGGCGATCGCGGTGCCGGTGCCGACCACACCGCGTTCGCCGGGCTTGAGAGTGATGTCGTCGACCGCCACCAGATCCGCGCCGGCGTCGCCGGGATGCGCGTACGACGGAAGCGGCAGGTCAGGGTCGAGTCGCTGGATCAGAACCTCGGTCACGAGAGGCGACCCTACCGACGCCGACTGACAGTCCACATGCCAGGCTGGTGCTGTGAGTACCAATGGCGCCACTTATCGCGAACGGCTGAGCGTGCCGGTGTCCTGGTGGATCATCGCGACCGCCCTGGTCATCACGCTGTTCGTGATCGTGACGGTGCCGGTCGGGACATTCGCCGGCGCGCTGGTCGGTGGCGTGGCGCTGCTCATCCTGCTGCTGTTCTTCCTGCAGTACGGCGGGGCGCGGGTCGAGGTGGACGGTGAACAGTTCCGGGCCGGGCGGGCGTCGATCGGTCGGGTTCACCTCGGCGCGGTCGAGGCGCTGACCGGTGACGACGCGCGGCATGCGTTCGGGCGGGACTGCGATCCGCAGGCGTATCTGGTGCTGCGTAGTTACGTGCGCGGCGCGGTCCGGGTCCAGATCACCGATCCGGGCGATCCAGCGCCGTACTGGGTGGTCGCCACGCGCCACCCCGAGCGATTGGCAGCGGCGCTCACGGGGAACAGCGTGACAAGATCCTGACTGTCGGGGACATGCATGAGGAGGCTGCTGTGGTCGGAGCGAAAATCGGCTGGAAGTTGGTGCTGGCCGTCTTCACGGTCGTGGTGGGGCTGGTCGCGAACAAGGCGGTCAGCACGGCCTGGAAGCTGGGCGCGGGCGGGAAGCCGCCGAAGCACGGCGAGGGCGGGTACGCCGAGGTCGTGACGTGGGCCGTGGCGAGTGGTGCGGCTGCCGCGGCGGCGAAGTTGTTCGCCGAGCGGCGGGCGGCGGCGTACTGGTACAAGTCCACCGGCTACGCACCTCCGGGCTACGAGGAGGACGACAAGTCCGCCACCGGCCTGATCAAAAGCCTCGCCAAAGAAGACGACTAGAAAGAACCTCGCTCCGCTCGGTGGAGTGGTGAGAGAGCACTCGCCCCGGAGGTGAGGTGCCGTCCCTCGGCGCGGTGAGGTGACTGCGCCTCGGGCGGGGTGCGGGTGCGGCGGCGGGGTGCTGCTGCGCCTGGGTGAAGACATGACAGCGGGACCGTTCCCACTCGCGTGGGGACGGTCCCGCTGGGTTTCAGGCGAAGAAGGGGGCTGGCTTCAGGCTGCGCAGTCTCGGCAGATGAGCTGCCCGTTCTTCGTCTCGGCGAGCTGGCTGCGGTGGTGAACCAGGAAGCAGCTCGAACAGGTGAACTCGTCGGCCTGGCGCGGGAGGACCCGCACCGCGAGCTCTTCGTGGCTCAGGTCGGCGCCGGGCAGCTCGAAGCTCTCCGCGGCCTCGGCCTCGTCCTCGTCGACCTTGCCGGAGTTCTTGTCGTGACGGCGAGTCTTCAGTTCCTCGATCGACTCTTCGGAAGCGTCCTCGTCCGTCTTGCGCGGGGCGTCGTAATCAGTCGCCATGGTGTTTCCCTGCCCTCTTCGTACCCGTGGTGTTGCCTGCTGAGCCCTTGAACGGGTAGAGCGGCCGAGAAATTCCGCGCGAGAGCACCGCGCTGAATCTTCGTCCCCCGAAACCCTTGACAGCCAGGCCGGGACCGGCAAGTACCTGTCCCGAGGACGGGATTGTGCCCTATAACCGCCCGCAATGCACGACTGGGTCCATGCTGTGACCCGCGTGTCGTCACAAATGTCAGGACCGAACACCTGAATGCTCGTTAATGCGCGCTTCTGCGCAGAAACGAGCAGTCAGGCGCGTCTACGCGCGCAAGGGGTTCGCGTCGGCCAGCAGATCGTGGAACGGCCCGAACAGCGCCGGGCTGGTCGCGATCGACATCTCCGGCGACACCGGAGCACCGTTCAGCCCGCCGATCGCCGCACCGGCCTCGGCCGCGATCAGCGCACCCGCTCCGTAGTCCCACGGATTCAGGCCGCGTTCGAAGACCGCGTCCAGCCGGCCGCAGGCGACGTAGCAGAGGTCGATCGCGCCGACCCCGATCCGGCGGATGTCGCGGACCTTGGTGATCAGGTGCGAGATCACCTCGGCCTGGACCTGCCGCCGAGCCGGGTCGTACCCGAACCCGGTCCCGACCAGCGCCGTACTCAGCTCACTGCACCCCGACACCTGGATCGGCTTGCCGTCCGAGAACGCGCCCCCGCCCTTGGTCGCGGTGAACACCTCACCCCGCGGCGCGTCGACCACCACACCGGCGACCGTCTCCCCGTCGCACTCGACCGCGATCGAGACGGCGTACGTCGGAATGTCGTACAGGTAGTTGACCGTGCCGTCGATCGGGTCGACCACCCAGCGCACGCCGCTGGTGCCGACCACGTCGTCACCCTCCTCTCCGAGGAACGAGTCGTCCGGGCGGGCCGCGAGGACCCGGGCCCGGATCAGCTCCTCGGACTCGCGGTCGACCGCGGTGACCACGTCGGTGATCGTGCTCTTGGTGTCGGCGACCGTGATCGTGCCCCGGCGGCGTTCGACGATCAGCCGCGCCGCCTCTTCCGCCACCTCCACGGCGAGCTTGAGGAGGTCCTGCGGACTTTCGGACGTCATGCCACTTCCTTAGGGGTAGGTCGACGCAGGGCTGGGCAGCAGTCGGGACGGCAGTCGTCCCAGGCCGGACCGAGTTTGCCGACGCACGGACGGGCCGGCTGCTCGCCGCGCTCGGCCGCGGCCCGCTCGACGACCAGGTCGCGCAACATCGTGACGAACTTCTCGTCGGTCCCGGGGGTGGCGGCACGGGCCATCGGCAGCCCGAGCTTCTCGGCCGTCGCCTCGGCCTCGGTGTCGAGGTCGTAGATGACCTCCATGTGGTCACTCACGAACCCGATCGGTACGACGGCAACGCCCGGCACACCCTCGGCCGCAAGGGTCTCCAGGTGGTCGTTCACGTCGGGCTCGAGCCACGGCATCTGCGGCGGGCCGGACCGCGAGCAGTAGACCAGGTCGGTCCGCCGGGTCTGGCCGGTCCGGCGCTCGAGCTCGGCACTGATCTCCGCGGCCACGTCCAGGTGCCAGTCGACGTACCCATTGCCGTCGGGGCCACTGGTCGCGTTCATCGCGGTCGGGATCGAATGCGTGACATACGCGATCGCACTGCCTTCGGGCAGCCGGCTCAGCGCCTCGGCGGTCGACTCGACGAACGAGCCGACGAAGCCCGGGTGGTTCGCGTAGTGCCGGAGCTTGTCGATCCGCGGCGCGTCCGGGACCGCACGGGTGGCGTCCTCGAGGTTCTCGCGGTACTGGCGGCAGCCCGAGTACGACGGGTACGCGGACGTGACGATCACCACGGCGCGGCGGATCCCGTCGGCGGCCATCTCCCGCAGGGTGTCGGTCAGGTACGGCGCCCAGTTCCGGTTGCCCCAGTAGATCGGCAGGTCCAGACCGATCTCGCCGAACGACTCCCGCAGCGCCGTCAGCAGCTCCCGGTTCTGGTCGTTGATCGGACTCTTCCCACCGAACGCGTAGTAGTGCTCCCCGACCTCCTTCAACCGCTCGTCCGGGATCCCCCGGCCGCGGGTCACGTTCTGCAGGAACGGGAGGACGTCGTCGGGTTTCTCGGGACCACCGAAGGACAACAGCAGGACCGCGTCGTACGGCGCGGCGGCAGGCGACTCGGGCAACGGCATATTCCGAGTTTCTCAGACCGGCAACAGCTAGGGTGTTGCCGGTCCCACATGCTCAAGCCTTATGTCCACCTCATGCGTCGTCCCGGCGCCGGCGCTTTCTTCGCCGCCGGGATCCTCGGGCGTATGCCGATCTCGATGCTCGGCCTCGGCATCGTCATCCTGATCGCCCGCGAGACCGGCTCGTACGGACTGGCCGGTGCGATCTCCGGCGTCGGCGTGATCGCCGGCGCGGTGACCGGCCCGATCCAGGGCCGGCTGGTCGACCGCTTCGGCCAGCGGACGCTGTTGCTGATCGGTTCGGCTGTCTGCACGGTCGCACTCGCCGTACTGCTCGTCGCGGTGCGTGCCGACGCGCCGACCTGGGTCCTCTACATCCTCTCGTTCGTTGCCGGTGGCACCCGTCCGCAGGTCGGCTCGTTCGTCCGGGCCCGCTGGACGCATCTGCTCGGCCGCGGCCGGGCACTGCAGACCGCCTTCGCACTCGAGGCGGTCGGCGACGAGGTCGTCTTCGTCGTCGGTCCGGTCGTCGTCACCGCCCTGGCCACCCAGGTAAGTCCGTACGCCGCCCTGTCCGCGGCCGGCGTACTGGGACTGGCCGGTGGGATCTGGCTGGCGTTGCTGCGGGCCTCGGACCCGCCCGGCCGGGGCAAGTCCGACGGCAAGGAGCAGGCGCCACTCCCCTGGGTCTCGATCCTGCTGCTCAGCCTGATCGGTCTGGGGCTCGGCGCGACGCTCGGTGGTGCCGAGGTGGTCACGGTCGCGTTCACCACCGAGAAGGGCCAGGCCGGTCTGTCTGGCGTCGTACTGGCCATCTGGGCGTTCGGCAGCCTGTTGGCCGGCCTTTGGTACGGCTCGGTGCACTGGCGCGCTCCGGTCGAGCGCCGGCTGCTGTTCGGGACTATGGTGCTCGCGATCAGCCTGGCGCCACTCCCCTGGGTCAACAGCGTTTGGCTGCTCGGCGTGGTCCTGTTCTGCTGCGGCCTCACCATCGCGCCGACCATGGTCGCGGTGACCGCGTGCATCGAGGAGTGGGTGCCGCCGCAGCGCCTGACCGAGGCGATCACCTGGACCGTCACCGGCATGCTGCTCGGCGTCGCGCCCGGCAACGCCGCCTCCGGTCACGCCGTGGACGTGTGGGGTCCGTCCACTGCCTACTGGGTGCCGTTCTCGATCGGCATCGCCTGTGCGCTGGTCGCCGCGGTCTCCACCACCTTTGCTCGACCCAAGACCCGCTTCGCCCACAACTAGGCTTGTATCTCCGGTGAGGGGAGGTGTGAGGGTGTGGGCATGGACCACTCGATCGGTGCGGTAGCGCGGCTGGCCGGGGTGTCGGTGAAGACGGTGCGGTACTACTCCGACCAGGGGCTGTTGGCATCACGCCGTACGGCTGCCGGTCATCGCCGGTACGACGCGGACGCGGTGGCGCGGCTCGAGCTCATCCGGACGTTGCGGGCGCTCGGCATCGAGCTGGCGACCGTGCGAGCGGTGCTGGAGCGCGAGCGGACGCTGGCCGACGTACTCACCGCGCATGCCGAGGCTGTCGCGCTGCGGATCCGCACTCTGCGGCTGCAGCAGGCCGTGCTTTCGGTGGCCGCGCATCGTCACTCGACCCCGGAGGAGCTTGAACTCATGCATGACCTGACTGCCCAGTCCGAGTCGGAACGGAGTGCGCTGATCGCCGACTTCCTGTCGTCGACGATTGGGGACGACCCCGCCTTCGCTGCCGTCCGGCAGAACCTGACGCCGGTTCTTCCCGAGGACGCTTCGCCCGTGCAGCTCGAGGCGTGGCTGGAGTTGGCCGCGTTGGCGCAGGATGAGGACTTCCGGGCCGCGCTACGTCGGTTGGCGGTGGGCTACCAGGCACTCGCGGGGGACGCGCCGCTGCGGCAGGATCCGGAGTATCGCGCCCGGATGCTGAAGCTTCGTCGTACCGAGGCGGATCCGCGTTGGCCTCGATACCTGGACTTGCTTGCCGACATCAACGGGTGGTCACGGCAGGCGGGGTAGCGGGGCGTTCCAGCCGCGGCGGATCGCGAGCAGGCGGATGGCGAAGCAGGCGACGGCCGCGGCGATCGGGACCCACAAAGCGTCGTACTTCAACGCCGCGGCGACGACCACGATGCCGGCGCCGAGGAAGGCCGGGGTGGCGTAGATCTCGGATCTCAGTACGACGGGGACGCGGCCGCTGAGGATGTCGCGGATCACGCCGCCGCCGATCCCGGAGATCGTGCCGAGCAGGGCGGCCGGGAGCGGCGACAGGCCGTACTCGGTCGCCTTCAGCGCGCCGGTGACCGTGAACAGCGCGAGCCCGGCGGCGTCGAAGATGTTCACCAGCCGCTCGACCCGGCCGATCCCCGGATGCAGGAAGAACGTGAGCAACCCGGCTACGACCGGTACCACGAGGTAACGCCAGTCCCTGAGCGCGGCGGGCGGAGTGTCGCCGATCAGCACGTCCCGGAGGAACCCACCGCCGAGCCCGGTCACGAGCGCGAGCACCTGGATGCCGAACACGTCCAGCTTCTTCCGTACGCCGACCAGCGCACCGGTGATCCCGAACACGAAGATCCCCACCAGATCCAGCACATGCAAAGCCGTCACCCCCGCACGCTAAACCACCAGCGCCCCGGACCCCGGCAGCCCTATCGTCTGTGGACATGACCGGAGCGCCCGAAGTCGACTACACGGCCACCTCACTGCGGCCGGACTGGACCACGCTCCCGGCCGAACTCCACGAGGCCCTGGCCGTTGCCCTAGGCACCGAGATCACCCGGGTAGGCCCATCCGTCGGCTCCGGCTTCACCGGCGGCTTCGCAGCCCCCGCCCACCTGGCCGACGGCCGCAAAGTCTTCATCAAAGCCGCCGACGAATCCATGCACGCCCACCACGCCTACCAACGCGAGGCAGAGGTAGTCCCCCAGCTCCCACCCGCGATCAAGATCCCGCCCATAGTCGGCACCGCGCACACACCTGAATGGTTTGCGGTGGTTTCTGAGTGGGTGGACGCGCGAATGCCGGGCAACCCGTGGACCGCGGCGGACTTCGCGGTGGTGACCGCAAACTGTGAACTGGTCGCCGAGGCGATGGACCCATGTCCACTGGCCGACCTGCAACCGTTCCTCGACGACCTAGGCGAAGGCGGCCCTCTCGAAACGCCGGCCCGGATCATCGCCGGCGACCTCCCCATGCCCACCGGCCTACAACCCTGGGCGCGAGATGTCCTCCCCCACCTGGTCGACCTGATCCAGCTAGCCCCTGAAGCCTTCGCCGGCGACTCGGCCATCCACGGCGACCTGCGCCCCGACAACCTCCTGATCGACACCACCGGCACCTGCTGGACGGTCGACTGGAACTGGCTGGCCCTCGGCCCACGCTGGATGGACTGGATCGGCCTGCTCCCGATGGCCCACCACCACGGCATCGACACCTTCGCCGCGATCCGCCGCAGCCCGCTCACAGCCGACGTACCCGGCGATTACCTCGACGCCTACAACGCAGCCATCGCCGCCTACATGCTGCACAACGCGGACGCACCACCCCCACCAGGCTGTACGCCGGCCCTCCGCGAACACCAGCGGCTCTTCGCCTGGACCTTCCTCGACTGGCTCAAAACGCGCCGCGGCTGGTGAGACGACTTACCGTGGAGGCATGAACAAAGGGCCGACCACGAGGTTCAAGGTCGAGGTGCTGGATGGCGACCGTACGTCCCGTCGCGAAGACGTCGTCGTCACCGAGGAGCCGCTGGAGCTCCGGCTGGAGTGGCCAGGCCGACCACCCGAGCCGCTGGTCGTGACCATGCGCACCCCAGGCTCCGACTTCGAGCTGGCCGCCGGCTTCTGCCTCGGCGAAGGTTTCGCGGTCCGCCCCGACGCGATCCGGACCGTTGCCTACTGCACGGACGTGAAGCTCACCCGCGAGCAGCAGTTCAACACCGTCACGGTCACCTTCGACGGCCCACCCGACCGCGAACCACCCCAGCGGTACGGCGTCACCTCGGCAGCCTGCGGTGTCTGCGGCCAGCAAAGCCTCGACGAACTGGCCGAACGCGACTACGACCCCGTCGACCCGGTCGAGGCGCCGGTAGACGTCGTACGCCGACTCCCCGACCTGCTCCGCGAGGCCCAGCCGACCTTCAGCCGCACCGGCGGCCTGCACGCCGCCGGCCTCTTCACCACCGACGGCCGTAAGGTAGTCGTCAAGGAAGACGTCGGCCGCCACAACGCCGTAGACAAGGTCGTCGGCTGGACCGTCCTCAACAACCACTCCCGCCAGGGCCTGGTCCTCGCCGTCAGCGGCCGAGCCGGCTACGAAATCATCCAGAAGGCAGTAGCCGCCGGTATCGGCATGATCGTCGCCGTAGGCGCGCCCTCAAGCCTCGCAGTCGACCTGGCCCGCCGCTTCAACGTAACCCTCGCCGGCTTCACCCGAGGCACCCGCTGCGTCCTCTACAGCGCCCCCGAACGGATCATCCGTCCAGTTTGATGAAGGTGGCCTTCGGGACGTATTCGTAGCGGTCGGGCATGCAGGTGAGGATGATGACCTGGCCGTGGTCGCCGGCTCGGCCGAGGAGGGCGCCCATGTCGCGGAGGCGGGCCTTGTCGGACCAGCCGAGGGCGTCGTCGAAGATGACCGGGACGCTGCCTTCGCCGGTGCTGACCAGGTGGCTGATGGCGAGGCGGGTGATGATCGCGAGCTGCTCCTGAGCGCCGGTCGACAACGCCGCAACGGGTAGCCGGATGCCGTCCATCTCCCGCTCGGCGACCGCGAGGTCGTCGTCCAGCCAGACCCGGAACGACGGGCCGTACACGCTGCGCCCCAGGGACTCGATCCGGCTCTGCAGCGGCTCGGAGTACTTCGTCTGCGCCTCGGCCCGGTGCCGGCTCAGCGTCTCGTACACCCGCCGCGCCGCTTCGGCCCGACGCAGCAGGCTCTCGTGTTCCGTGCGTACGGCGGCCAACTCCAGGTCGGCCACATCGCGCCGGGTCGCTAGGCCGTCCCGCCCGGACTGCTCGAGCCGGCCCTCGGTCGTCCGCAACGCGTCGCGCAACGTGTCCCGCTCGTCCTGCAGCCGCTTCGCCACCGACAGCGCGTCCGCCAACTCACCCGCGACCTGGTCGGCCCCAGCCTCGTCCGCCTGCTCCTGTACGGCGGTCAGCTCCTCGAGTACGCCCTCGACCTCGGTCGTCGCCTCGCCCTCAGCAACCGCCACCGCCTCGTCGTCCAGGATCGCCCGGGCCGCATCCAAGGCCTCAACCGCGGCGGTCAACCGCTCCCCCGCCAGCTCGGACCGTGCCCGCGCGTTCTGCGCCTCGGACCGATCCTCGTCCGCCGCCTTCCGCGCCTGCGCCGCCGCGAACTCCGCATCCGCCAGCAACCGCTCGGCCTCGGCCAGCCCGTCGCGCGCCTCCTCCAGCGCCCGCTGCGCGGCGTCCAGATCGTTCGGCGCCGGCGCCGGTAGCTCGAAGTCGTCGAACAGCGTGTCGAGCGGCGAGGCGAACTCCTCGAACAGCGACATCTGCCCAGGCACGCCCTCGACGGCCGACTGCTTCCCGTCGGACTCTTCGGCGTCCTCATCCGCACCAAGCCGCGCAGTCAGTACGGCGATCCGTTCGCCCGGATCACCACCAGCCGTCAGCGACTTCTCGGTACGGCGAGCCTCGTGCAACTCGGCCGACGCCGTATCCGCCTTCCGCAGCAACTCCCGCGCGGCCGCGACATCCTTCACCCCCGCCTTCTTCAGCAGGTCCTTCTCACGACGTACGGCGTCATCCACCCGCGACCGCAGTGTCGCGGCCTCGCCACCGGCCCGAACCGTCACCTCGACCTGCCCAGGTACGCCGACCACCAGCTCACCAGCGACCAGTACCTCAGTGGACTCGTCGAATCCCAGCTCGGCCGGCACCTCACCGTCCAGCCCGGTCCCCGACAACTCGACCGGCTCCGCCCCAAGCCGCCGTACCAGGACCTCCGGTACGCCGGCAGCCAGCGCGGCTCGTGCTTCGACGACCGCTGCGCGTGCGTCCTCCAAGGCGGCGACCAGTGCGTCGTCGACCTTGATCCGGTCCAGGATCGTCCCGGCCGCGGCGATCCGCGCGCGGACGTCGATCAGCTCGGCCTGCTGCCCGAGCAGCCGGTCGAGCTCGGCCTGATCCATCAGCTCGGAGACCTTGCGCTCCGCCTCCTGCACATCCGTACGGCGAAGGTCCTTGAGCTCGACCACCTCCGCGAGCGCGGTCTCGGCCGCCTGCACCATCTCGGCCGCGGTCTTCGCGACGAGCTCGGCATCGGCCCGCCGCTCGGCCAGCTCGGTGTCGAACTTGGTGAACCGCTCGACCTCGTCGAGCAGGCGCTCCCGCTCGATTCGGGTCCGGGTGTGGTTCTCGAGCCGGGCCCGCGCGGTCTCGGCGCGGTGCTTGACCGAGTCGCGGCGGAGCAGGATCTCGTCGGTTGCCTTCTTGCGCTCCCGCAGCTCCTCGACCGACTTCAGATGCTCGGTCGACCGGCCGTCGACGTCGGCGAGATCCAAGGTCAGCCGCTCGGCCCGGCGGATGTCCTGCTGGACCTCCTCCATCGCCTTCAACGCCTGGGCCGCAGCGAGCTCAGCACCTGCCACGGACTTCTCGGACCGCGCGAAGTCACCGGTCGCCCGGCCGCCGCGGGTCCAGTAGCGCAGGTACTCGTGCTCGACGGCCATCACCAGCGGCATCGACGCACCATCGACCGGCGTACCCGATTCGGCGGTCACCGCGGTGATCAGCGGCTCTGCGTCGGCCGGCGTTGGCAGCACCAACGACTGACCCTGGCTGACCATCAACGTCTGCCACAGCACCGGGTCGACGTGCTGGTGGAACAGCCGCTCGGCCTCGTTGTGCGCCTCACGACCGGTGTAGGTCTGCCGACGGCCATTGGGGTCGACGATGGCCAGCTCGGTGGAACGGTTCTTCAGCCAGCGTTTGGTGTAGGTGAGTTCGTGGCCGCCTAGGGTCAGCTCGACGGTGACCTCCGGGCCGACGTCCTGGCCGACCGGCTGGATGTCGCGGATCCGGGTCGACTTGGAGTCGTCCGGCAGGTCGAACACCAGCCCGAACGCCTCGACCAGGCTGGACTTGCCGACCTCGTTGTCGCCGACCACGACGGTGGTCCCGAGCGCGGGGAACCGAACACTACGGTCCTTGACGCCGCGGAAGTCCCGCAGCGCCAAGTTGTGCAGCCTCATCCCGCGTCCCGCGCCAATCTGTGCATCAACGACAGCGCCGCACCCGCACCCTCGTCGCCACCGGCCAGCGCCTGCCGCAACTCCTCCATCGCGGCCCGGGCCGGACCGCTCAGCTGCAACGCGTCGAGGTCCGCGGCGTCCGGTGCCGGCCGCACGGTCCAGAACTTGGCCCACCGCTCGACACTCGCGAACACCTCACCCTGCGCGTCGATCATCGCGTCGAGCCGGCTCAGCAGCGGAAGCGCCAGCGAACCGTCACCGGCGAGCCGGACGTACGTCCGCTCCTTCTCCGGCAACTCCGCGAACCAGTCCTCCAACGCGACGAGCGACTCCTCGTCGAACAACTCGACCCGATGGTCGACCATGTGCCACGCGCCGACCCGCACCGGCTCGACCGCGATGCCGTCGCCGATCGTCACCTTCAGCACGTTCCCCGGCGCGTCCTCCTCGGGCGACGTGACCTCCTGCGTCCCGGAGAACCAGATCCGATCGGTGACGCGCGTCGTCGAGTGCCGATCGCCGAGACCGACGTACTGCAGCCGCCCGTCCGCGACGGCCGCTTCCAGCGCGGTCTGATCGATCGTCGGTACGTCGGACATCCCGCCGGAGAGACTGGTCAGCTGGCCATGCGCCAGCAGGATCCTCGTCGTACCAGCGGCAACCGGTGTGAGCTCGGCGTACCCAGGTGCGGCCGGATCCGACAGCGGCCGGCGCGAACGCCAGGGCGCCCCGACGATCTCGACCCCCGGCACGATCTCCAGCGGCGTGCTGTCGGTCACCACGGTCACGTGCGACGGCGCGTGGGCCTGCCACTGACTCGAGGTCCAGAGCGAACCGGGCTCGAGCGCGTCGTGGTTGCCGGGCAGCAGGACAACCGGGACCGGGATCCGCTTCAGCGCTTCACAAGCTCGCAAGATCGTCTGGCGCTCGACCTGGTTGTGCTCGAACACGTCCCCGGTGACGACCACGAACGCCGCGCCTGTCTGCTCAGCGACCTCGCCGATCCGCGCGACAGCGTCCAGCCGCGCCTGACCCCACCGGGCCTGGCCGTCCGGCCCCAGGAACCGGCGCATCATCCCCAGCTGCCAGTCCGAACTGTGCAGAAACGTGATCGACTCGTCCATCGCGCTGAGAACGCTAACCTGCCCTGCCGACAACCGCACACCCAACACACCCCAAGCCCCACACCGCCCACACTCCGGACACGCTCAGGAGACTCCCCGGGGTGAGAAGGTCGGAGGATGGAGACGGAGCGACTGCGGCTGGGGAGGTTCACGGCCGAGGACGTCGACCTGCTGGTGGAGCTCGACTCGGATCCCGAGGTGATGCGGTTCCTGACCGGGCAGCCGACATCGCGGGCGGAGATCGAGGGCGTCGTCCTGCCGGAGATTCTCGCGGTGTACGCCGAACATCCGGAGCTCGGGACGTTCAAGGCGGAGGACGAGACCGGCTTCGTCGGGTGGTTCGGGATGCAGCCGACCAAGGACCCGGCAACGGTGGATCTCGGCTATCGGCTGAAGCGAACCGCATGGGGCAACGGGTATGCGACCGAGGGCACGGTGGCATTGATCGAAGAGGCGTTCACCGAGCTCGGGATGGAGTGGGTGGTCGCGGACACGATGGCGGTGAACCATCGGTCCCGGGCGGTGATGCGGCGGTCGGGACTACGGTTCGCCCGGCTCTACCACGAGTACTTCGAGGATCCGTTGCCCGGAACCGAGTTCGGCGAGGTCGAGTACGCGCTCGACCGGCAGACCTGGGAGGCTGGGCGACGTGCCTGACGATTCCCGGTCGTACGCCGTACTCGACATCGACGCGACGCTTTCCGACACGAGCCAGCGGATCCACTTCCTCGACAAGAAGCCGAAGGATTGGGATTCGTTCTTCGCGCATGCCAAAGAGGATGCGGTCCTCGACGAAGGGTTGGCGGTCGCGACGACGCTGGCGGCCGAGCACGAGATCGTCTACCTGACCGGCCGCCCCGAGCGGCTGCGCCGGGACACGGTCAAGTGGCTGAAGGACAACGGCTTCCCGGACGGCAAGCTCTACATGCGCGGCAACACCGACCGTCGCCCGTCCGTGCTGATGAAGCTCGGCCGGCTCAAGCGGCTGGCCGAGTCCCGGCCGGTCGCCGTCCTGGTCGACGACGACGTGCAGGTCTGCGCGGCCGCCGAGAAGGCCGGCTACACAGTGATGAGGGCCGACTGGGGACTCGATGCCGAGACCCAGCCGACCCTCTTCGAGGCCCAGGAAAAAGAGGGCCGTACGTAACCGACGTTCTACTTGCTCAGCCCGACGATCAGCTGGTTCGGGTACGGCGGGTAGGACGACAGGTAGAAGTTCTGCACCTTCGACCCGTGCAGGAACGCGTTGCGGGCGTAGACGAGCGGGACGATCGGCGCGTCGGCCATGATCTGCTTGTCCACCGCGCCCCACATCCCGGCCGCCTTGGTCAGGTCCGACTCGGCCGTGGCCGCGGCGATCGCCGAGTCCACCGCCGGGTTGGAGTACCGGGAGATGTTGTACCCACCGTTGCCGGCCTCCGAGGACGCGAACAGCGGCTGGATGTTGCCCAGCGCACTCGGGTAGTCCGGCAGCCAGCTCGACACGGTCAGGTCGAAGTCCGGCTTGTTCCCGGTGATCAGGTCGGTCAGCGGCTCGGAGTCGAGCGGCTTGATCGTGACCGTGATCCCGGCCCGCTTCAGACCCTGCTGGATCGCCTGCGCGACGCCCAGTCCGGTCGTGTTGTCGGCGGCGAGCACCAGGTTGAGGTTGCTCACGCCGGCGGCGGCGAGCATCTGCTTGGCCTTGTCCGGGTCACCCGCGGGCGGCGCCTCGTACAGGTCGTACTTGTTGTAGCCCTCGATCCCCGGCGTGATCAGCGTCGACGCGATCTCGCCGCCGAACTCGGGTCCACCCTCGGCGACCTGGACGGCCTGCTTGTCGACGGCGTACTCGATCGCCTTGCGTACGGCGGGATTGGCCAGCGCCGGGCGCTTCGTGTTCATCGCCAGGTACTCGAGCGCACCCGACGGGGACGTGGCGACGCGGGCCTTGACGGCCGGGTTGCCGGTCACGGTCGGGATCAGCGCGGCCGGGACCGAGGTGCCGGTGGTGGCGGCGAACTTGTCGTCACCCGCATCGGCGATCAGGCGCTGGTTGACCACGTCGGGCTGCAGGCCCATGTCGAGCACGATCGCGTCCGGCAGACCGGTCCGGGCCGGGTCGGAGGACTTGTCCCAGTTGGGGTTGCGCTCCAGCTCGAGCTTCGAGCCCGGTGCGTACGACTTCACCTGGTACGGCCCGCTGGCCATCGGCTTCTCGCCGTAGTGCGCCGGGTCGGTGTCGGCCTTCTTCGGCACCGGCGAGAACGCCGGCATGCTGACGATCCACGGCCAGTCACCGAACGGCTTGTTCAGCTTGAAGATGACCGTCGTGTCGTCCGGGGTCTCGATCGAGGCCAGGTCGCCGCCCTTGTACGGGCCGGTGTACTTGTCCCCGCCGACCAGCAGCGACTTGTGGTACCCGAGGCCGCCGGACAGCTCCGGGGCGAACGACCGCTCGACGCCGTACTTGATGTCAGCGGCAACGATCGGCGATCCGTCGGCGTACTTCAGGCCCGGCTTCAGCTTGAAGGTCCAGGTCTTGCCGCCGTCGCTGACCTTGCCGGTGTCGGCGGCCAGGTCCGGGACCAGCTCGGCCGCCTTGTTCGGGTCGGTCTTCCACGAGGTCAGGCCGCGCAGCACCAGGTGGATCGAGCTGATCCCCAGGTTCTGGCTCTTGGCCGGGTCGAGGCTGATCTCCTTGCTGGTGGTCAGGATGTGCCAGGTCCCGCCGGTTTCCGCGGCCGCGGTGCTGCCACCGCCGGATGCGGTCTTGTCGTTGGCGTTGCAGGCGGCCGCCGCCAGCACCAACGCGGCCGCTACCGCGACCGCTCGGGTTAGGTGTTTCATCGTTTCCTCTCAGGAGGTGGGGGGCTCAGGGAAGTAGCAGGCGGCCCGGTGTTCAGTGCTGCCCTGGACGGGCTCGAGCACCGGTCGTTCGGTCGCGCAAACGTCCTCTGCTTTGTAACAACGGGTCCGGAAGGGGCATCCGGACGGCGGCGAGATCGGCGTCGGTACGTCGCCGGTCAAGACGATCCGATCGCGTTCGACGCCGGGCTCGGGCACGGGCACCGCGGACAGCAGTGCCCTCGTGTACGGGTGCGCCGGCGACGAGTACACCTGGTCGGCAGGCCCTTCCTCGACGATCGTGCCGAGGTACATGACCGCGACCCGGCTCGCCACCTGGCGTACGACGGCCAGGTCGTGCGCGACGAGCACGTACGACAGGCCGAGCTCGTCGCGAAGGTCCGCGAGCAGGTTCAGCACCTGGGCCTGGACCGACACGTCGAGCGCGGACACCGGCTCGTCGCAGACCAGCAGATCGGGTTTGACGGACAACGCCCGTGCGATCCCGATCCGCTGCCGCTGACCGCCGGAGAACTCATGGGGGTAACGCTCCAACTGCTCCTCGGACAGGCCGACCTGGTTGAGCAGCTCGACCAGCTGCGCCCGGGTCGGCCGGATCCCTTGCGCGCGGAACGGCGTACTCAGGATCGTGCCGACCGACTGGCGCGGGTTGAGCGACGCCTGCGGGTCCTGGAAGACCATCTGGATCTTGCGCCGGACCGGCCGGAGCTTGCGGCCGCGGACCTTGGTCACATCCTTGCCACCGATCTCGACCCGGCCCGTGGTCGGATCGAGCAGCCGGGTCGCAACCCGGGCCAGCGTGGACTTGCCCGAGCCGGACTCGCCGACCAGACCGACCGTCTCGCCCTTGCGGACGACCAACGTCACGCCGTCGACCGCCTTCACCGCTTGGGCCGCCCGCCACGGCGCCCCGCGCAGGCCGAAGTACTTCTTCACGCCATCGAGGCGAAGCAGCTCGTCAGACATCGGCCGGCCTCCGTCCCAGGTGGCAGGCTGCCTCGTGATCGCCCTCACCCGGTCGCGGCGTGAGCTCCGGCCGCTCGGTGATGCACCGCTCGCCGACCTGCTTCGCGTACGCGCAGCGCGGCTGGAACGGGCACCCGGTCTTGATCGAGCCGGGCGACGGCGGGCTGCCGGGGATTGTCGTCAACCGGCGATTCGGCGGTACGTCGACCCGCGGCATCGCACCCAGCAGGCCCAGGCTGTACGGGTGCGCCGCCCGGTAGAACAGGTCCCGGACCGTGCCACGCTCGGCCGCGCGACCGGCGTACATCACCAGCACGTCGTCGGCGACCTCCGCGACGACACCGAGGTCGTGCGAGATCAGTACGAGCGCCGTACCGAATTCCTCCTGGACGTCGGCCAGGAGTTGCATGATCTGTGCCTGCACGGTCACGTCGAGTGCGGTCGTCGGCTCATCCGCGATCAGCACTCTCGGGTCGTTCACCAGAGCCATAGCAATCACGACCCGCTGCCGCATTCCCCCGGAGAATTCGTGCGGGTAACTGTCGGCCCGGCGGGTCGCGTCCGGGATGCCGACCTTGTCCAGCATTTCGATCGCCCGGCGGTGCGCGACCTTCTTCGAGACGTCGTGGTGGAGCCGGTACGCCTCGGCGACCTGCCAGCCGACGGAGTAGTACGGGTTCAGCGCGGACAGGGCGTCCTGGAAGACCATCGCGATGTCGTTGCCGCGGATCTTCCGGAGGTCGTCGGTCTCCAGACCGATCAGCTCGCGGCCGTCCAGCAACACCTCGCCGGTGACGTCGGCGTTCGACGGGAGCAGGCCCATCACCGCGGCCGAGCTGACGCTTTTGCCGGAGCCGGACTCGCCTACGATCGCGAGCGTCTCCCCCGGCGCGACCGCGAAATCGATCCCGTCGACGGCCGGGACCAGGCCACCCTCGGTCCGGAACGTGACGTGCAGGTCGTGCACCTCGAGCACTGGCTCAGCCATGGCTCACCCTCGGGTCGAGCACACCGTGCACCACGTCCACCACCAGATTCGCCAGGATGATGAGGAAGGCCGAGAACAGCGTCACACCGACCACCACGGCCACGTCCAACTGCGCCACCGCGCTGATCAGCAGGTCCCCGAGACCCTGCATGCTGAACACCTTCTCGGTCAGGATCGCGCCACCGAGCAGGCCGCCGAGGTCCAGGCCGAACAGCGTGATGATCGGCACGAGCACGCCGCGCAGCCCATGCGTCACCACCACTCGCGCCTCGCCCGCACCCTTCGCCCGCGCGGTGGTGATGTAGTCGAGGCTGAGCTCCTCGATCATCTGCGAGCGGGTCAGCCGGATGTACGACGCCGCTTGCAACACCGCGAGTACGAGCCAAGGGGTGACCAGGTGCCAGGCCCAGTCGACCGGACTCTCGGTCAGGGGGACGTAGCCGTTCACCGGGACCATGTTGAGCCAGAACCCGAAGACCAGGATCGCCAGCAGGCCGAGCAGGAACGACGGCGTCGACACCCCGATCAGCGCGACGCCGACGGACAGCCGGTCGAGGAGCCGACCGCGGTTGAGGGCCGCGACCACGCCGAGCGAGACCCCGAGGACCAGCCAGAGGATCGCGGCACCGATCGCGATCGACGCGGTGATCGGGAGCCGGTCGAAGATCAGCGTGGTGACCGGACGGGCCAGCGGGAACGAGTAGCCGAAGCACGGTGCGTTGCAGTGCACAGCCGCCGTACCGTCGCCGAACGTGCGGCCGGCGAAGATGCCCTTGAGGAAGCTCAGGTACTGCTGCAGCGTGGTCTGATCCAGCTGCATGAAATGGCGGGCGGTCTCGAGGCGGTCCGGCGTACAGGGTTTGCCGCAGGCCAGGTGGGCCGGGTCGGCCGGGATCGCGTAGAAGACCAGGTAGACGGCGAGGCTCAGCGCGAGCATCACCAGCAGGGCCGCGAACAGGCGGCGGAGAATGAACCACACGAGGTCGGGCATCTCAGTGGTCCCTCCGCAGCCGTACGTCGAACGCGTCCCGGACCCCGTCGCCGAGCAAGGTGAACCCGAGTACGGCGAGGAACAGCATGGCACCGGGGAACACCAGGAACCACGGATCCGCGCCGGTGTAGACCCAGGCGATCGAGTCCGAGATGGAACGGCCGAGGCTGGGTGTCGGTGGTGGTACGCCGACCCCCAGGAACGACAGCGCGGCCTCGGCACCGATGTAGCCGGGGATCGACAGGGTCGCGATCACCAGCACCGGGCCGAGCAGGTTCGGCAGGAGTTCGCGGGTGATCACGTGCCAGCCGGACGAGCCGACGCTGCGGGCCGCCTCGACGAACTCGCGGGCGACCAGGGACTTCGCCTGGTTCCGGATCAGCCGGGCCAGGCCGGCCCAGCCGAACACGCTGAGCACCAGGATCAGCAGCAGCCAGCGGGGGAACTTCGCCGGGATAATGATGCCGAGGGCAATCATGAAGACGAGCTGCGGGAAGCCGAAGAGGAAGTCGAGCAGCCGGGAGACGACCGCGTCGTACCAGCCCCCGAAGTACGCCGCGCTGATGCCGACCAGGGTGCCGACGACGGTGGTGATCGCGGTGACCACGACCGCGATGAACAACGACGTACGCAGGCCGAGGACGACGATCGAGAACAGGTCACGCCCGGTCAGCGGCTCGATCCCGAACCAGTGGTCGCCGCTCACCCCGCCGATCGCGCCTTTCGGGGCGTTGCCGCGGGCCGGATCGAGCAGGTCGATGTGGTACGTCAACGCGTCCTGACCGGACAGCTTCACCAGCAGCGGCGCGACGGCCGCGATCACGATCAGCAGCGCGACCAGGACCGCGCCGATCCGGGCACTGCGATCCCGCCGAACCCGGCGCAACGCCTGCCGGGTCGGCGATACGGTCCCGGCGACCGAGGAACTCACAAGCACTCCCGACAGGTTCGAATCACGCAGCCGACAAAACCTAGGCCGCATCCTCCCACCACCACGGATCCATCTCGAATCCCGAGAATCTCGGCTTGGTAACTCCACATCGGGTTAGCTGATCTCGGTTGGTTACGCTCCGCTTGTGGATGGCCAGGTGGTGGTTGGCGAGCGGGTGGTGCGGTACTCGGTTTACGGCACGGTCGGCGGTCCGCCGGTGATGTCGTTCGGCGGGTCGCCGAGTACGCGGTGGAAACGGCCGGACGCCGTGCGGGCAATCGAGGAATCGGGCCTGTGGATGGTGGTTCCGGACCGGCCCGGGTACGGCGGTTCGACACGGCAACCGGGTCGCACGGTGGCGTCGGTGGCGACAGATACCGAGGTACTCGCGGACTCCCTCGGCTGGAATCGTTTCGCCGTGACCGGCGGATCAGGTGGCGGACCTCACGCGCTGGCGTGTGCCGCCCTCCTCGCCGATCGCGTCACGCGGTGTGCGGTGACCGGGAGCAACGCACCGCCGATCGTGGACGGACCTGAGCCGACCGAGGACGACGAGAAGGCAGATCCGCGCCGCAACCGCACCTCCTGGCTCGTGGCCCGCGGCGAGCAGCACCTTCGTCCCCTGCTCGAGGACACCGCCCGGAGCATCATGGAGCGGATCGAGGCCGGCGGACCGGAGATCCCGCCGGATCCGGAGTCGCCACCCGGTCCCCCGGCCCGTGACGACGCCGACGCGATGGCCCGGCTGAACGCGACCTTCGTCACCAGCCACGACGGCTGGATCGACGATCATGTTGCCTTCGCCACCGACTGGGGTTTCGAGTTCGCCGACATCCATGTCCCGGTGGGCCTCTGGTACGGCTCCACCGACGAACGCGCCGGCAAGTACGCCGACGTCCTGGCCGCCGCGATCCCGCACGCCGAACGCAAGCCGTACGCCGGCGGCCACATCCCGCCAACAAATGCGTACCGCAACCTGCTGAGCTGGTTGACACTGTCCTGATGGAGATAGCCCGCCAACTCGTCGAGGAGCTGTACCCGAACGCCCGCGCCGCCTGGCTCGGCGGGAGTGTGGTGCGGGGTGATGCGTCGCCGACCTCCGACCTCGACATCACCGTGCTGCTGGACGGGCCGCCGGCGCCGATGCGGAGGTCCTTGGAGTACGGCGGGTGGCCGGTCGAGCTGTTCGTGCACACCGAGAAATCGCTGCGGTACTTCGCCGACAAGGACCAGCAGCGCCGTCAGCCGAGCATGATGCGTCTGGTCGGCGAGTCCGTCGTACTGCTGGATACCGACGGCTCCGGCGCACGGTGGCAGCAGCTCGGCCGCGACGAGGTGGCCGCCGGACCGAAACCGTTGACCACCGCGGAGCTGGACATGCTGCGCAACGGGATCACCAATCTGCTGGACGACTTCGCTGACGCATCCGGCGACGAACGAACGGCGATCGCCTCGGTGGTGTGGCAGGACGCTGCGCGCCTCCTGCTGAGTGGAGCAGGTCGCTGGACCGGCACCGGCAAGGGTCTCCTCCGCGAGGTCGTCGCCTACGACAACGACCAGGCCCACGCGTTGATGGCCGGCGTACGCGCGGAGGACGACAGTCTGGTCACGGCAGTCGACCGGATCCTCGACCTGCACGGCGGCAGGTTGTTCGCCGGCTTCGAGCTGTCCGCGGACATCTGAGCGGTCACTCCGCGTCGATGAGCTCCCAGCGGCGCTTGGGGATGAGGCGGATGGCGACGACGGCGACCACGACCCCGACGAGGAAGCCGGGGATGATCCAGCGCCAGCCGGTGAGGACTCCGGTGGTCGCGGCCTGAGCCTGCGGGGGTGTCACCGAATCCGTGACGGCGCCGGTGGTGGGCTTCTCGGTCGGCGCCGCTGTTGCCGGTGGGAGGTAGCCGTCGTCCGGCCCGGCGGTCGGGCCGCCGTACCAGGGCTCACCGTTGTGCTGGCCGGGGAGCATCTTCAGCGTGCCCAGGAGCTTCATCAGGGCCGCCGGATCCACTGCTGTGTGCCAGACGGGCTTGAGGTTGGCGACGTTGCCGTCGTACGACTCCGAGGTGGCGATCCACGGGCCGCCCGGTGCGTCCGGGTAGATGACGTCGATGCGCCAGACCGACATGTCGTGGATCAGCCAGGTGGCCCGGACGAAGTGGCCGGCGTCGTGTCGCTCGGTCCCGGGATCGGGTTTCGAGACGGCGACGTCGGTCAGTCGTTGGAGTTCGGTGTAGGCCTTGTCCTCGTAGCCGACGGCAACTACGTGCGGCGGCGCGCTGAGCAGGACGCTGGTCGGACCGCCGGCGTGAGCAGGCGTGGCGCCAGAGAACAGTATGGCGAGGAGTGCGGCGAGCAGTGTGAGCGTACGGCGGACCATGGTGGCTCTCCCTGATGACGAGGACTCACCCCGGATACACCGCCGGTGGCTAGGAGGTTCCGCTCGCCAGCTCGACCGCTCTGGCCTTGTCGACGCCTTCGAGCCGGAACGTCACGTCGCCGCGTACCCAGACGAGCGTGGGGCCGGCGATCCGGATGACGCGCTCCGCACCGCTCGGCTCCACCAGCACAAGCTGATGCGGGGTCTTGAACCAGTAGCCGTCGACGTCGGGCACGAACTCGACGCTCTCGTAGATCTTCTTGATGTAGCCGTACGAGACCTGCGCCTGGAACTGCTCCAGCCGGACGCCGGGCCAGCTGGTCACAACCGATCCCTTCGACGCCTCGACACCGGTCGGCGCACCGAGGGTCTTGGGCAGTGCCGGTGTGAACCCGGCGATCCGGGCAGCCTCCTCGAGCGACAGGTGACCCTGCACGCCTGGGACCGGTGGGGCCGTACTCGGGCCGGTGCCGACGGGCTGCGCCTGCACTCCCCCGATGTTGAACCACTCTGCAACTGTCGCTCGTACTGGCGGGGTCAGGGCAGCGCCTGCGATCAGCACCAGGCAGCCGGCCACGAACGCGCGCCAGCGGTCCCTCAGACGCCTGCGGACGGGCAGGTTGGCGACGCGGGACAGGACTGTGGCGGTCAGGTCGTCGGCTACCGGAGGTACGACGGCAGAACGTCCTAGGACTCGCAGTTCGTCGTCCAAGTTCATCGCTGCACCTCCTTGTCCGGTAGAGCCTCACGTAGTCGGCCCAGGGCTCGATGCAGGCGCGACTTGACCGTTCCACGTGGCCAGCCGAGCACTGCGGCCGTTTCCTGCTCGTCCAGGTCCAGCAGGTAGCGGCAGGTCACCACGCGCCGCATCGGGTCGGGCAGAGCGCGTACGGCGGCCAGAAGCTCGGTCCGCCGCTCCAGCGACACGGCTTCCTCGGCTGGATCCAGTACGACGTCCAGCGGGGCGGCCAGCTCCTCACGCTTGGACCGGCGACCGCGGGACCGGATGACGTTGCGGGTCTCGTTCGCGACGATCCGCAGCAACCACGGCCGGAACGCCGACCCTTCCCGAAACGACCCGAGTGAGCGGTACGCCTTCACGAACGCTTCCTGTACGACGTCGTCCGCATCCGCACCCGCCCCGAGAAACACCGCCGTACGCTTCGCCACCTGGGCATGCAGCACCACCAGCTCGCCGTACGCGGCCGACTCCCCACCCCGCACCCGAGCCACAATCGCACCCTCACCACCCAGCCTGATCCAAGCCTCCAATCACCGTTCACGCACCGCGGATCCTCACCGCCACCCACGCTGGGTCGATCAACTCCCGCCCGCAGCGGGTCCCCTGACCCATCGCGGGAGTTGTTTCAACCTCAACCCACCGAGCGGGCCTCCAACTCCAGCCCGCCGAGCGGAGCGAGGCGGTTTGCTGTCATTTGTCTTACACCGCCGGGATCTGTCGGGTTCCCTGTATAGGGTCGACAGCGTGCCAGATGTCGATGCGTCTTTCCTCGCCCTTCCCCGCCACGAGCTCGCCGAGGCCGCGCTGCAGCGGGCTCGCGATCTCGGCGCCACCTTCGCCGAGTTCCGCCTGGAGCGGATCCGGTCCGAGTCGATCAGCCTGCGCGACAGCGTGCTGGAGAACGCGAGCGACGACGAGGACCTCGGTCTCGCCGTCCGCGTGATCCACGACGGCACCTGGGGTTTCGCCGCCGGTGTCGCGCTCACCGTCGACGAGGCCGTCCAGGTCACCGAGCAGGCGGTGAACATGGCCCAGGTGTCCCGGCCGATCAACGCGGAGGTGATCGAGCTGGCCGACGAACCGACGTACGACGACGTCACCTGGGTCTCGTCGTACGAGATCGATCCGTTCAGCGTGCCGCGGGCCGAGAAGATCGCGCTGCTCACCGACTACAGCGACCGGCTGCTCAAGGCCGACGGCGTCGCCCACGTGAGCGTCCGCGTCGCCACCGTCCACGAGTGCAAGTTCTACGCGAACTCTGAAGGCACGTCGTACACCCAGCAGCGGGTCCGGATCGGCCCGAAGCTCACCGCCCACGCCGTCCAGGCGGACCGGTTCGACTCGATGTCCACCGTCGCGCCGCCGGCCGGCCGCGGCTGGGAGTACATGACCGGCACCGGCTGGAACTGGGACGAGGAGCTGGCCCAGATCCCGGGCTGGCTGGCCGAGAAGATGGCCGCGCCGAGCGTTGAGGCGGGCGCGTACGACCTGGTGATCGACCCGACCAACCTCTGGCTCACCATCCACGAGTCGATCGGCCACGCCACCGAACTGGACCGCGCTCTCGGCTACGAGGCCAACTACGCCGGCACCAGCTTCGCCACCACCGACAAGCTCGGCTCACTCAAGTACGGCTCGCCGGTCATGCACGTCACCGGCGACCGCACCGCCGAGCACGGCCTGTCGACCGTCGGGTACGACGACGAGGGCGTGGCCGGACAGCAGTGGGACCTGGTGAAAGACGGCGTACTGGTCGGCTACCAGGTCGACCGCCGGATGGCGAAGGTGAACGAGGACCTGCTCGGAACGCCGCGCTCCAACGGCTGCGCGTACGCCGATTCGTCCGGTCACATCCCGATCCAGCGGATGGCCAACGTCTCCCTGCAGCCCGCGGCCGACGGC
Source organism: Kribbella sp. NPDC051952 (assembly GCF_040680855.1). Classification (NCBI taxonomy): domain Bacteria; kingdom Bacillati; phylum Actinomycetota; class Actinomycetes; order Propionibacteriales; family Kribbellaceae; genus Kribbella; species Kribbella sp. NPDC051952. The sequence continues at coordinate 210,958 of NZ_JBFAXQ010000011.1, read as the reverse complement.
CCGTCGACCGAGGAGCTGATCAGCCAGGTGCAGAACGGGATCTACATCGTCGGCGACAACTCCTGGTCGATCGACATGCAGCGGTACAACTTCCAGTTCACCGGGCAGCGGTTCTACAAGATCACCGACGGCAAGCTCGACGGCCAGCTCCGCGATGTGGCGTACCAGGCCACCACCACGGACTTCTGGGGCTCGATGGAAGCAGTCGGCGGCCCACAGACGTACGTCCTCGGCGGCGCACTCAACTGCGGCAAGGCCGAGCCCTCGCAGTCCGGCGCGGTCACCCACGGCTGCCCGTCCGCCTTGTTCCGCAGCGTCCGCATTCTCAACACCACGCAGGAGGCCGGCCGGTGACGATTCAGCTCACCCCGCAGGACACGATCGAGCGGGGTCTCGCCCTGGCCACGGCCGAAGGTGCCGACGGCTGTGTCGTGATCGTCGCGGAGACCTCCAGCGCCAACTTGCGCTGGGCAAACAACACGCTCACCACGAACGGCGCGATGCGCGGCTCGAGCGTGACCGTGATCGCCACCGTCGGAGCCGGTGAGGGTACGGCGGCCGGCGTGGTCGGCCGCTCGTCCGTCACCGACGACTCGTTGCGCGACGTCGTCGCCGCGGCGATCGCGACCGCACGCGCCTCCAGCCCGGCCGAGGATGCCCGCCCACTCGTCGACGGCACCGTCGGCGCGGACTGGGACGCCGAGCCCGAGCTCACCTCGGTCAATGTGTACGAGCGGTTCGCGCCGGCTCTCGGCGAAACGCTGAAGCGCGCGACCAAGGAGAGCCGCTGGCTCTACGGATTCGCCGACCACGAAGTCGTCACGCTGTACGTCGGCTCCTCCACGGGCCTGCGGGTGCGTCACGCCTTGCCGCGGGGACACGTCGGCTCGACCGGCAAGACCGGTGACCTGAGCCAGTCCGCCTGGGTCGGCGCCGCGACTCGCGACTTCACCGACATCGACGCCCTGGCGCTCGACGCCGAGCTGACCCGGCGCCTCGGTTGGGCCAAGCGCAGCGTCTCGGTCGATGCGGGCCGGCACCCGACCGTGTTGCCACCGGCAGCCGTCGCCGACCTGATGACGTACCTGTTCTGGGTGTTGGACGGCCGTGATGCGTTCGAGGGCCGCACGGTCTTCTCGCAGCCCGCGGGCGGCACGCGGATCGGTGACACGCTGTCCACCCAGCCCGTGAACCTCGTCTCGGACCCTGCGCTGCATGGGCTCGAGGGGCTGCCGTTCGTGGTAGCCCGGTCCTCCGGCGGTTCGGCGAGCGTCTTCGACAACGGGCTGACGCTGGCCGCGACCGACTGGATCCGCGGCGGCAAGCTCGAGAACCTGATGACGAGCCGCCACACCGCCTCGGTGATCGGCGCCTCGACGGTCACGCCGGACATCGACAACTACGTGCTGTCGGTCGACGGCGCTTCCGGAACGACGGACGACCTGGTCGCCGGTCTCGACAACGGCCTGTTGCTGACCTGCCTCTGGTACATCCGGGCCGTCGACCCGCAGACCTTGCTGCTCACCGGCCTGACCCGTGACGGCGTCTACCTGGTCGAGAACGGCGAGGTAACCGGTGCCGTGAACAACTTCCGCTTCAACGAGAGCCCGGTCGATCTCCTCGGCCGCTTCACGGCCGCCGGCGCGACCGTGCCGGCCCTGTCCCGGGAGTGGGGCGACTACTTCTCCCGGACCGCGACACCACCGCTGCTGATCCCGGACTTCAACATGTCCAGCGTCAGCCAGGCCAGCTGAAACAGCAGAACGCCCCGCGAAACTCGCGGGGCGTTCTGCGTGACCTGGATCAGACGGTCGGGTAGCCCGGCTCGGTGGGGCCGCCCATGCCCGGCTGGCCACCGAAGCGCTCGGCACCCTTCGGGTCCGGACCGTACTGGTTGTCACCAGCGGTGCCCTCCTGGGCCGCCAGCACGATGAACCAGATCCAGCCGATGCAGGGGATCAGGTTGATCAGGATCCACCAGCCGGAACGGTTGGTGTCGTGCATACGCCGGATGCCGACCGCGATGGACGGCAGCAGGACGGCGAGGCTGTAGATCGTCGACAGCCAGCCACCGCTGCTCGTGCTACCACTGCCGAAGTCGAGGCCGAGGATCCGGTCCAGGATGCCCACGATGATCGAAGCGATCACGTTGAAGAGCACGAACATCCAGTACTCTTTGCGCCGGGCCCGGCCGCTGAACACGGTGTACTTCTTGAGAACGTCGATGTACCACTGCATTACTGATCTCCGATGGTCGAAGGTGAGACGCGGACAGAGCCTGTCGGAACCGGTCGGGTTCGTCAATGCAACTTTTCGCTTTGGTGACCACACCGCAATCTGACGCGCCGGAGCTAGAGCCAACTTCACCTGTTCGGAACCGACCCGGCCGTCGACCCAGCCTCCGGATCACCTAGAGCCGGCTTCAGCTTTCCTTGGCCAGCGCCACTCGCCGCATCCGGTGCGGCCGCGGGCCTTCGTCGTACGACGTGGTCTCGTCGAGCCGCCAGCCGTCGGCCAGTTCGGTGATCAACGAATCGTCGAAGAATCTGCCGACGAACCCGTCGTGCATGGACAGACCTTCGCCGAGTTGCTTCCAGTGCTGTGCTTGATTTGACGAGCTCATCGCCGTCGGGGAACACGGGTCGTCCGCGGACCAGACGGCGTACACGAAAAGCCCGCCAGGACAGAGGACGCGCCGGATCTCGGCGACGAGTGATCGCAGTTCGGCGCGGGAGAACGCCATGTTCAGCAGGAGATTCGCGAACACCGCGTTGACGGTCGCATCGGCCGGCGGCAACGGATCCCGTACGTCGTGCAACGCCGCCGTCACGCGATCGTCGAGACCCTCACGCTGCGCTTCCAGCCGCACCTGATCGAGCGCGGCCTCGCTGAAGTCGGTCGCGTGGACGCTGAACCCCTGTCTGGCCAGGAAGAACGCGTCCCGCCCCTGCCCGGCGCCGAGCTCCAGCACGTCATCGATGCCTGCGGCACCGAACGCTTCGGCCGCCCACTGCGCCGCGGCCGAAGGTTCCGAGCCGTGCAGGTGCGGGTGCTGTGTATACGCCGTCTGCCAACGTTCCTGCTGAGCCCTTGCGAGCTCGACGTGTCCAGTCTTCATGTTGCTCCCCGTGTTCGTCACGCCGATCTGGCCGACAGGCGGACCGCAGCAGCCTACGTCACGAATTAGGTAGACGTACTCATGCGGCTGTCCGTTCCTCGCCGAGATAGTGAAGTGAGCCTGAGGAGGACTCGATGCCGACAGCCGCAATCACCTGCCCGACGTGCAACACCCAGCTGCAGCTCACCATCGAGCCCACGCCGCCACCGTTGCCTTCGTACCCGCCGCCCTTACCTGCTTATCCGCCCGCGCCTGCCTACCCGCCGCCAGCGCCGCCTGTGCCGCCTGTGCCGCCTTTTCAGCCGCCGGTCTCGCCACCTGCGCCGGTTTATCCGCCTGCGCCTCCACGTGGTGTTGCTGCTCCTCCCCCGCCTCCGCAGGTTGCTGCCCAGACAGCGCGCCCCGCCTCTGGCACACGTCCGCCTTACCAGTCCCGCTTCGGAGCCCCACAACGCCTCCCACAGACCCCGCGCGTACGGAAGACCCACCGCTTGAGCCCCCAGGCCACGCTCCTGAGCCTCGGCGTACTCCTGCTCCTGGCAGCCGGCGTCACCTTCCTGGCCGTCAACTGGGACAGCCTCCCCGTCGCCGCGCAGGCGGGCATCATCGGCACTCTCGCCGCCATCGCGTTCGCCGGCTCGATCCCCGCCAGCCGCCGCAAGTTGGCCGGCACAGCCGAGGCCCTGGCCATTCTCGGCTGTGGCCTGCTGACCGTCGACCTGTTCGGCGCCCGCGCCCTCGGCCTCATCTCACCGGACACCATCGACGGCTTCACCTACAGCGCGATCGCCTTCGGATCCCTTGCCCTGATCAACCTCTTGATGACCCGCCTGGCCCCACGCGTAGTTACTTACGGTGTTACGACGGTCATCGCCGGTCAGCTTCCGTTGCCGCTGATCCTCTTCGACCGCACGAGCTTGCCAGTCCTGCTCGCCGCCCTGATCGCGCAGGTCGTCATAACGCTGGTCCTATCGGCGCTGGGCACCGCAATCGTCCGCCGTACTGGCGCAATCACGTCAGCCGTCGTCCTCTGCGGCGTACTCATCACCGGCGCGACACGGACCTTCCTCGGCCTGCTGGCGACGTACGGCGATCTCGTTGATCCGCTGAACCTCTCGAACACGATCGCAACGACCGCCGTTGTCTGCGTCGCCGCCGCGACCGGCCTCGCCATCCTCCACAAGCGCCCACTCCCCGCGGCGTTCAAATGGGGACTGGGTGAGGCCGTCTGCGCCGCCGCAGCGGGGTTTGCCGTCGCCACCTGCCTGCCCCAACTCCCCGGCCCCGGCCGCTGGCTGACCACCGGCCTCGTCGCCGCCCTTGGGGTCACCGAGATCCTGGTGGCGCGTCGCACTGGCCGGTTGGCGCTCGTACTGCATGTCAGCACGCTCACCGTCGCCGCGGTCGATCTCTTCTTCTGCCTGCTCACCGACGACATCCGGCAACTCGGTTACCTCGCGGCAGTCATCGCCGTACTGGCCGTCCTCGCCGCCCTGCGCAAGGTGGTCGACGCGGTCCCCGCCGCCGGGGTCGCGTCCTTGGCCGCGCAATTCGCCATCATCCTGTTCGCCTTCGACGAGTACATCGCCCTCTGGCCGGCCGCCGTCTCTCTAGCCCTCGTCGGCGCCGCCGGCATCGCGCTTGCCTGCCGGTACGTCGGTCAGCCGCTCGAACGTGTCCTGATGAGCTCAGCCGCCTGCGCCGTGGTCCTGGCCGAGATCATGGCCGCCACCACCGACGCCGACACCGCAACCGGCGTAGTCCTCACCATCGCCGCCGCCCCGTTGGTTGCCTATGGCATGAATCCCTTGCGTCGCTGGGGTCTGGTGCTGGCCGGACTTCTCCTGGTCATCGCCAACACCGCCTTCGTGATCGGCGCCGGCGGCACCACCCTCGAGTGGTACACCGTCCCACCCGCCGTCATCATGCTCACCATCGGCGTCCTCGCCTGGCGCACCCAACCCAGCTGGATCTACCTGGGCCCCGGTCTCCTCCTAGGCCTCGTCCCCAGCACACTAATTGCCGACGGCAACCAAAACTGGCTCCGCGTAACCCTGGTAGTAGCCGCCGCCCTAGCCGTAATCGCCATCGGCACCCAACGCAGCCTCCAGGCCCCCTTCCTAATCGGCGCCGCCGTCCTCCTAAAGATCGGAATCTGGCAATTCATCGACGTAGCCCCCTTGATCCCCCGCTGGATCACCCTAGGCACAGCCGGCCTGATCCTCCTATCCATAGGCGCCACCTACGAACGCCGCCTAACCCAAGCCAAACAAGCCACCCGCTGGGTAGCCACCCTCCGCTGAGAATCAAGTGCTCGTCTCACTCGACCGACACTCGCGAAACGGTCGCCGACACGCCAATTGGCGGATACTGAAATCTCAGGCGACCGTTTCACCGGGGGCTCTATGGCTGGCGACCTCTCCCTGCCCTCCGAGGCCAAGGCACTCGTATATGACTTCACCGTCCTCCGGAAGAACCAGGGCCTGAAGCAGATCCGAGTGACCGAAGACCGGGCCGGCAACCTCCTCGGCTCGCGGGCTGTCCGCGACTACATGGACAGGCACGGCGTGGGTGATCCTGCGGCCGCAGCGGTCCAGGTGGTCATCGACGCGGTACGGCGATTGTCGGTCGAGTCCGACCAGATCGTTGCGGATGGCGTGCTCGGATTGGGTCTGTTCCAGGCCGAGTACATCGATCAACACGTCGACCCACGAGTGATCCAGGCTCTCCAGACCGCCGATCTCGGTGATCGGCGCGACTCGCTGAGGCGCCATTGGCACGGTTTGCATGAAGCCGTCGGCGCCGGTGCGCCCGAGACCCCCGGTGACCGCTATCTACGCGACACCATCGAGCCACGCATCTTCCGCGACCTCGCCATGCTGATAGCTGACTCCTCCGAGGACCACTCGCAGGCCGGTCCGATCACGACCGCGCCGCGATCCCTGTCCGAAGCCGCGCGGACATCGGCCAGCGGCAGGGTTGTCGTCGTTGGCGGGGTAGCCATGGATCACGTCTTCCACAGTGACGCCGTACCCCTGCCCGAAACCTCAGTCATGGCCGGCGATTACATCCGGTCGCCAGGAGGCAAGGGTCTCAGCCAAGCTGTGGCCGCCGCCCGTCTCGGCCTCGATGTGGTCCTGATTGCGGCCTGCGCTGACGACCAGGACGGCGAACGGATTCTGCAGCATCTGGAGACAGAGAAGGTCGACACCTCGAGGTTGAAGATCCTCGGCAACGAGACGACACCGCAGACCGCGGTGATCGAGTTCCCGGACGCCGAAAGCGCCGCGGTCGTGTGGCACAACGAGAGTGCCGTCAGTCTGACAACGCAAGACGTGCACAAGCATCGTGACGTACTCGCGGAGTGCGATGCAGTCCTGCTCACGTTCGAGATTCCCCAAGACGTTCTGTCGAGCACGCTCAATCTGGTCAGCGGTCTAGGCCCCGAACCACCAGTCACCGTCGTTACGCCAGGGCAGCCGTACGACTACGGTCCACCATCCGGCCAGGCGTTCGCGCACATCGACTACCTCGTGGCCCACAGTTGGGAGCTGCGGCGGCTGAGCTACTACACGCCCGGCAAACAGGCATCGCAGCATCTCGGCGAAAGTTTCCTTCGGCTAGGCGTGAAATCGGTCTGCGTTCTGGGCAGCCGCGGCGGAACCATCTATTCCCAGAACGCACCACCCCGATCCATCACACCTCCACCGTCAATGCTGAAGGAATCCTCCATCACGAGAGACCTCTTCTGCGCCGCGCTCGTCGCCCGCCTGGTGGAAGATCACTCCCTGACCGATGACGCCGTCCGCTGGGCAACGGCCGCTATGGCCAGCTTCACCGAGGACTACGCCAATGCCCGTACCTTCCCCGACCGCAACCGCGTGGACCAGATGCTTCGAGCCTTTCCCGGGGGGACATGGCACTGACTCCGCTCCTCCGGATCTCTCGCCTTCGCGGGGAGTACGGATCAAACGACAGACGTCTGCAGATGTAGGGACTCCCCTCCGCATTGAGGAGACACTCAACCTTCGAGGAGTCAGATGACTCATCGGTTCGCATCAGAGTCGCCGGAGGTTGCCTCCCTGGTTTCGGTCTTCACGTCTCTTAGGAGGAACGAAGGCCTGACGGCTGAACGTGTCGCGACCAGTCGTGCGCAGCCCCTTCTTCACCTCCCGGTAGTGATGGAGCAATCAGCACGAACAGGTAGGGACGTGGCAGATGTCGCAGTTGAGCTCGTTCGGGACAGCGTGCGCAATCTGCCGGATGTCACCGACCGGATCATCGCCGACGCAGTACTCGGGCTCGGAATCTTTTCCGTCGAGTATCAGGCTTTTGGCCTGACCGCGCGCACCGTTCGCAACCTGGCGCTGGCAGACCTCGGAGTGCGGCGTGCAGCATTGCTCTCGAACTGGTCGGACCTGCATCGAGCCCTGACGGAGCCCGATAGGGGTGAGATTCCGGTTGCGCCGAGGGATCGAAACCTCCGAGGACGAACGGAGGTGGAACTCTTCGAGAGGCTCGCACTCCAACTGCTGAGTGGCCTCGACCCCCGCCAGCCCAAGCACGCGACGGATCCCGTTGTCACCGTCGATGCCAACCTGGAACCACAGCCCGACCCGTCGGCACGCAAGGTGATTGTTCTCGGCGGTGTCACGATCGACCATGTCTGGCGAGTCGAGCGCCCGCCGGATCTGGAGACCTCCAAGCTTGCCACCCACTACAGCCGATCTCCCGGCGGTAAAGGCCTCAGCCAGGCAGTAGCAGTCGCCCGCCTAGGGTTCGCTGTCTCCCTACTCGCGGCCGTCGGCAGCGACTCAGAGGGCGAGGAGGTCCTGCATCACCTGGAACGCGAGAACATCGACACATCCATGATGGCGACTGTCCCTCAGTCGGGGACGCCGACTACGGGAATCTTCGAGCGACCGTTCGGCGAGAGCGCGGCGGCCGTCTGGCGTGGCCCGCTGGCCCTCGACAGCAGTCACATCGACCACTACGCGAAGGAGCTTGCGAGCTGTGCCGCCGTTCTCATGACCTTCGAGGTTCCTCCGGCGATCCTGCATCGCACGCTCGACCTTGCCGTCAGTGGAACCGAGCAGCGACCTCTCGTCGTCGTCACCCCGGGGCAGCCTTACACCGGCGCCGGTCTCTCGATCGGAGCCTTGCGCCAGATCGACTATCTGGTCGCACGCCCGTGGGAACTGGAGCGGTACGCACGGTCTCCGGAGGCGAGGTACGACCCGGAGCAGCTCAGCGAAGGACTCCTGAGGCAGGGCCTGAATGCACTCTGCGTCCTGGGAGCGCGAGGCGGGACTGTCTATCTGAGTTCCGGTACCTCGATGGACATCCCCGCAACATCCTCTGTGATCAAGGAGTCGTCCATCACCCGTGACGCGTTCTGCGCCGCTCTCGCGACCGCGTTGATAGAGCAGCGCCCACTGCCCGACGCCATCCGATGGAGCGCGGCAGCGATGGCAGCCGTCGCCGAGGACTACCGCAAGTCCCCTTCTCCGCCGCTGCGGGCACGAGTCGAGGCGATGTACCAAAAATACTTCAGCTGAGAATCCTGCCGATTGGCGGCCAGAGACTGCTCGCGAGTCCGAACCGAGTGCCGATTGGCACGCTCACGCTACAACGACTGCGGCGCCAGGCCTTGGGCCGGCTTCCTGTCGAGCCATTCGGTGCGCCGGCGTCCGGACGAGCTCCAATCCTCCATCTTGCCGTCCAAAGTGCGCCTCACGCCCGAGATCACCCCGGGTTGACACCCAAATGTCCTGCGCTGCAATCAGTATCGAGAAGAATTTCAAGCACGGATTGGGGTTTCCGTCGCAACCTGTCCCGGCACCACTGGTTGTGAAATTCAGAATCGAGGCTCGCCATGGCCGGAAGTCAAGCTGTCGCGCTGATGCTCATCATCATCGTCGCCTACTACATCGCCAGCTACTGGAGGAAATTGGTCTTCCTCCTGGCAGTCGTCGTGATCTCCGTCTTCGGCTTCGGAGTGTTCATGCTCGCCCAGGTCTTCCACGGGGAGCCGTCGACACCCGACGACCAGATCGTGAAGACCGAGACCACAACTCACCAGAACTGAACGCCAGGACCACCTACCTATACGGGAACGACAGTTGGCCGCGGCCAGCCGCGGCCAACAACCGACAGGAGTAGCGACGTGCGCGACAACAATTCGCCCGAAGATCTCCAAATCATTTTGCTACACATTCTGGAGAAGCTACGGTCGAGTGGCGGGGCGACCTTTTCGCGCCTGTATTCAGGTCGGGACGGCCTGACTGCGCCGCTGCTAGAACTCGCCACCGTTAAATGGTACGCAACCGTCCGGGATGTCGCGCCGGAGTCCAGTGCGCTGGCCGTGATCGGGGAATGCGTTCAGGAGCTCAGTACAACGGACAAGGTTGTCGTCGACGCAGTGCTCGGCCTGGGGCTATTCGTCGACGAGTACGCACAGTCCAGGATCAGCAGGCGGACGATCCAGGGTTTGTCGGATCGCCAGCTACGTCAACGCCGGCGCACACTGATCGACAACTGGCACGCACTGCACAAGGCGCTCGCCGGCGGTGCTGGCGATCCGCCAACTGGCAACGTCCCGACTGTCGGTGCCCTTCGCGCCAGTATCGAGCCAGACGCTTTGCAGGCGGTCGCGCGGCAGCTTGTGAGTCGCGAGGTGTACTCGACCCGATCGACAACCAGCGCGCTTCCTTCCTTCGGCGGGGCCGCACGACCTTTGTCCGAACGGACTCGGGGCAGGATCCTCGTCTTTGGCGCAGCCGTCATGGATGCGATCTTCCGGATCAGCGAGCCCCCTCGCTGGGAGGCGTCGAGTGAAGCACAGGAGTTCGTGCTTTCACCAGGAGGCAAAGGTTTGAAACAAGCCGTGGCGGCAGCACGGCTGGGCCATCGTGTTTCCCTTGTGGCAGCGGTCGCCGACGACCGATTCGGCACTGAGATCGTGAATCATCTGCGCGCAAACCATGTCGACACCTCGTTGCTCAAGATCGTGCCCGGGGCGGACACACCTGTCACGGGCGTCCTCGAGATGGACTTGGGTGACAGCCTCGCGGCGTACTGGCGCAACGAGAAAGAAGTTCGACTCGATCCATGGGACTGCGACGAGCTAGTCCCCGAACTACTCGACTGCGACGCCGTGCTCATCACGTTTGAGATTCCCCGGGAGACAGTTGAACACACGCTAGCCCTGCTTCACGAAGCCGGTCGCCGCCCACTGACAATCGTCACAGCGGCCCAGCCGTATCCTGATGGAACACTGGCTCCTCGCTCGCTCGCACAGATCGACTACTTGGTCGCGCATCCCTGGGAGCTCCGCCGTCGCGCCTTCAGCGGTGCGCAATCATTCGACCCTGATACGGTCGCTCGCGATCTCCTCAAGAGCCGGGTGGGGTCGGTGTGCCTCCTGCTCAGGGGCGGTTGCACCATGTATTCGCGATCCGCGAAGGACGTAATCCAAACGCCCGTCTTCGCGTCGATCTACAAGGAATCTGCGACCGCTCGCGACGCGTTCTGCGCCGCCCTCGCTGACGAGCTGATCCAGAGCGGCGAACGATTTTCGGCTGCGGCTGCTGCCTGGGCATCGGCTGCGATGTCCCGTGCGATTGCGGACTACCAGCTCAATAACTCGTTGCCTACGCCAGAGCTGATCCAGGAGATGCTGACCCGACTCCAGACTCGTTCCTGATCCCGTCAGTACAGCTACCGGTCCTCATCGCCGACGCATGGTGGGCACGTGATCCTGAGGAATCGATTCGGTCTTTCCACGCAAGCGAGAGCAGTAGATTGAAGAACCGAGCAACTGCGCGCGGCTGACCTCGAGCGGAACCCCCAATTGATCCTGCAGTTCCTGCCGGTTGGATGTCCCGAACTGAATGCGCAGTTGACGAGGCGTGATGTACCTGCGGTGTAGGTACATATACGGACGCGGCCTCACGCGCATCCATTCCTGCCAGTTGGCAGCACGGTAACTGGCTCCGGCGAAGCCCAGGTTAGGGTCGACGGTCGTGGCGAGCAGGGCTACCTCGGGTCGCTCGCGTCTGATCCAACGTCGCACCTCTCCCAACAATTTGGAGATCGCGTTGTACGGCGCGACGTCGAACGAATAGACCCTCGAGATGTCCCAAACGCGCTCAGGCGGGACACCGTACCGCTGCTGGATCGCACTGCCGAGGCGTCGCCAGTCCAGCGCGTCGCACTGCACAGGGCGACGGGCAGGCCGCTGGATCGATCGACCAAAGCAAAGTTCATCGATCCCGGCCGTGCGCTACGCAAATAGTGCATATGAGTCAGAACGGTGAAGGCCGTGTCATCGTCGTACACAGTGAACTGCAGGTCTGCAAGATCGCGGATCTCACCTGTCGGCGCTAGGGCGCGTATGGCAGCGACGTCAGCCGACAGTTGGCGGCCACTCCGGCTCATCTCCGCCACGGCCATCCGCCTACCGACGATGCCATCAGGCCTGGCGACCCGTGGAAGGTGCAGTCGGGTCCGAACCGCTAGCGCCCATCCCTCGACATTGCGCCGTTCCGCGACCTTGTATACGACCTCCACGAACGGCGACTCCACTTGCCGGCATTCGGCCAGAGTGAGACCTATAGGCAGGAGCGCGAGCAAGTCATCAGTGGTGTCCCTACTGACGCCAGACAAGCCGCGTTGTCTCCTATCCCCCGTCGGGCGATCCCCCGACCGACAACATGGTACGCGGCAACGGCAGACTTCACCTCTGAGTCGACAAGGCGCTGCTGGGACTGCTCGACCAATGGCGGCGCCTGGCAGCTTTCACGAGGATCTTGTAGCGTCCCCAAACCTCGTCTTTGCGCAACTTCCGGAAGGGCATCCGAACGTCCGCGTTGTACTCAATCGACTCATCCACAAGGGTCTGGTAAGGCGCGCAGATCACCGGCGTGCCACGAAGTGGCTCGAACTGGTCGCAGGTCACGTCAACGACCAGGCGCTCTGTCGACGATGGATTGCCGACCTCGATCCAGCAATGGAGATCCGAGGTTGTGCCGTCGCCTCTAGTGAAAACAACATCGCCAACGCAGTAAATCGCCTGCCAGCGGAATGCCCATCTGAACCTGCGTAACACCCATGCGGCACTCACCCCACACTGCCCAAAGGATGCCAGTTCCTCCAGGTCGCTGTGCGGTCGACGACTAACCTCCGCCTCGATCGACCCCGGGTAGATGGTGGCGTCCGACCAAGCCCAGTGCAGGGCGGACCGATGTCTGCGCAGTCGCTTGATGATTGCGTCCTGTGCAGGTTGGTGAGTGACCACCCCCTGGAGCAAGAACCACGCCCGATCAAGCGCCGTCCCCATCAGCCCAGGGGCGGCGTATATCTCCCCTTTGTCATGGCAAGCGCCTTCTGGTCTGTCGTCGCCGTCAGGCCTACCGATTCCCTGTCGAAGGTCAACGACCGCAGCGGCGCCGCTCGGCACCCCTACGACACCGTCGTCGGATGGAAGAGGCGGCCTATGGAAGGCGCTTGGTTGCAGACCCTGTTCCGAGCCCGCTGGCACGTGCTTTGTCACACGTCACCTGCACAAGGCAAATGCATGTGAGGTACTTCATACGAGTGGGTCGGTAAACGCAAGTTCCATCGGCGTGTCATCGATGACAGTTTCAGATCAATTGTCAATCGCTTGATTCACCCAGGGCGTCGATTCAGTCGCTTCGGTGGGCGTACAGAGGGTTGGGGATGGTGCCTGTTGCGGGGATGGGTGGGCGGGTGTCTAGGTCGGTGTAGCCGAGGGTTAGGCGGTAGGCGTTTAGGGGGTAGCGGGCGAAGGATTCACCTGTGAAGGCGGTGGCGGCCAGGCGGTCAGCGTGTTCTGGGTGGGTGGTTGTGTAGAGGTCCAGCTCTCCTCGGACCAGGCCCCAGAAAGTGGATTCCGGGATCAGGTTCATGGCGGCTAGGGGGTTCAAGACTCCTAGGAGGAGGGCGTCTACTACGTATTGGCGGAGGATGTGCCAGGGTTTTCGGGGGAGGACTCTGGTGTGGGAGTCTGGCTCGTTGCCTCGGGCATCTATTGGAGTTGACGAGATGTTGATGTCGTCTACTAGGTCTTTTATTACAAGGCGGTTGGGGAGGCCATCAGGGGTGCAGATGATGGCTAGGTTTTCGCCGTGGGGGTTCACCGTGATGCCGTAGTGGTGCATCAGGTGGAGGAGGGGGCGGAGGAGGGTGGCGACGAGGGCGCTGATCCAGGTGGTGGCGTCGACGCCGGAGCGGGTGATGGCGGTGGTGGTGAAGTTGGGGTGTAGGACGGCGGCTAGGGGCCAGATGGATTCGGCTTCTTGGAGGCGGGGGTCTACCGGGTCTCGCCAGATGGTGCCTAGGGTTTCGGTCCATTGGTAGGGGATGCCTGGGGTGGAGGAGAGTTGGGGGTGGCGGACTGTTACGGAGGCGACTTCGCCTAGGAGTTCGGTGCCTAAGTCGGCGAAGGTTTTGTCTCTGGACCAGAGGCCGCGGAGCCATTGGGTGAGCATGGGGGCGGCCAATGTGCAGTGTTCGGGGATGCCTCGGTAGACGGAGGTGTTGAGGATTTTCAGGGGGAGCTTTACCTGGTAGCGGTCGGGGGCGGAGATGTTGACCATGGTGCGGATGGATTGGGTGGGGAGGTACTCGTCCGGGCTCTCCCCCAGGATGACGATTTCGCCGGTGGCGAGTTCCCGGGCCCACTGCGTTCGTACGACGTGGTCGAGTTGCCAGGGGTGGCATGGGAGCCAGACGTAGGTGTCTGGGTCGTCCAGTTGGGCGCGGAAGGCTTCGATCGTGGCGGGGTCCAGTTCGCGGGCGATGACCGCGTGTTCTGAGAGGTCGGGGGTGCCGCGGAATTCGGCCAGGCCTCGGCGGATGGCCAACCAGGTCAAGCGGAGCGGGGTGCGGGCCTCGGGGGCGTAGCGTTCACTGTCGGAGGCAGAGAAGCCCAGGCGGCCCTTGTTGGCTACCAGCAAAGGGTGGCCGGTCAAATGGCCTTCGAGGCGGCTGTGGTGAAGGTCGAGCAGGTCTGCAGCAGGCACGGCGGTGGAAGCCATGCGTACGTCGGCTGCCAGGGTGCTCGTCAGTTCGGCGACGTAGCCGGCCACCGTCGAACCGTCCAAGCCCAGTACGTCGGCTGCCTCGACGAAGAACTGGATCGGGTCGGTTGCGGCCTCGCTCTCGTCGTTGCCGAGGATGCCGGCGGTCGTACGGCGGATGGATGCTGGGTCGACTCGCCAGGAGCCGAAGCCGCCGCGGGTCGCGGTGAAGGTGTAGGAGATCGAGCCGAAGCCCAACTGGAAGTCATCGGGCGCAGCTGAGGAGATCGGTTCGAGGAGGCCTTCGGTGCTGAACTGGCCGATTAGTTTGGCGAGGAGGGCTGAGGAGCAGGCGGTCCAGAGGTCGTTCATCCGGGGATGGCGAAGGTTGTGAAGGCGGTGGACTTGGGGAGGCGGAAGATCTCGCGCCCAGCGACGCTGTTCAGGATGGTGGCGTTGCGGATCGCCCCGATACCGAGGTCCGGTGCCGCGACGCCATGACTGTGCAGATCGGCGTTCGCGACGAACAGACGGCCGGCCAGATCGTCCGAGGTCTGGACGCTGTGGTTCCGATTGATGATCCAGCGCCCCGCCGCATCCCGCCGGATCTGGTCGTCAAGCGACGTCAGGAAAGGCAACGCGCGATTGCGATAGCCCGTAGCCGCCACAACCATGTCGGTCAGATGCTGGAACATCTTGCCGCTGTCCGCGTGCTGCATGGTCATCTCGATACCGTCGGCCCGCGCGACCGCGGACACCACACCCACACCGACCTGCAGCTCCACCGGAGCGGCGCTGAGGTCGCGGGCGTAAAGCACGTCGTGGATGTCCTCCAGGGTGTCCGAGGAGATGCCCTTGTAGTGCCGCCACTGGTCCTTCACCAGCTTGTCCCGCGCGGACTCATCCAGTGCATGGAAATAGTCGACGTACGACGGAGTTGTCATCTCCAGCACGAGCTTCGAGTAGTCCAGCGGGGTGAAGGCCGCCGTACGCGTCAGCCAGGACACGGCCGGTCCATCAGCGCGCAGTAGGTCCAACGTGCACTCGGCACCGGACTGTCCAGACCCGACGACGGTGACACGTCCAGACGCCAGCAGGTCATCCCGCCGGAACAGGTAGTCCGCAGAGTGCAGGAAGCGCTCGGACGGCAGCCCCGACAGCGCAGCCGGCACGAACGGCTCAGTGCCGACACCAACCACCAGATGGCGTGCCTCGAATGTCTCGACGGCGTCGCCGCGCTCCACTGTCAGCTCGAAGTACGACCCGTTCCAGGAAGCGTCGCGTACGTGGTGACCGAAGTGCAGTGAGTCCAGCTGGGCCGCACACCACCGCAGGTACGTCTCGTACTCGCGCCGCGTCGGGTGGAACTTCTCCCGTACGTAGAACTGGTACAGGCGGTCGTTGTCCTTCAAATACGATAGAAACGACAGGTGGTGCGCCGGCTCCACCAAGGAGACCAGGTCGGCCATGAACGACACCTGCAGCATGGCGTCCTCGAACATGAGCCCCCGGTGCCAGGTGAACTCCGGCCTGCTGTCCAGCACTGCGACGTCCACGTCGACACCCGACGCCAGCGCGGCCAGTCCGAGGTTGAACGGCCCACAGCCGATCGCGATCACGTCGTACATGTCAATCCTCCACGGTCCTGGTGCGGACCATCAGTAGTGCGGTCTTGTCGGGCAGCTGTAGCTCCCCTTGCTGGACAAAGCCGGCCGCGGCGAACGCGCGCACGGACGGCAGGTTCTCGACGTCTGGTTCGGCCACGACGCGCAGGCAGGCCGGATCGGCTAGCAACAGCGCATCAGCCAGCGCGCGCAGGAGTTGACGGCCCAAGCCACGACCGACCCGGGTGACGTCGCCGATCGCCACGTGTACACCCCAGTCACCATCCAGAGCGCTGTAGTACTCGGCCAGGCGGTCATGCCGGACCCGATAAAGCTCGACGTACCCGAAGTCCTCTGCGTCGACGGCGGCGACGCATGGGACGGAGTGCTCTCCCGCTGCCTGCCGTTCGATCTCCTGCGCCCAGTGCTCCACCGACCAGTTCTGGTGCCACCACTGCTGGATGTGCGGCTGCGCCATCCACAACGCGATCTTGGCTGCGTCTTCGGAGCCGGCCGGGCGGAGGTCGAAGCCGTTGTCCAGGTGGAGCATCGGCTGAGTGTGGCACCTCATCGGAGCGGGTTCGGGATGTCGAGGTAGACCGACTGAGCATCCAGTGGCGCGACCACCTCGTCGATCCCGCGCAGCCGGGTCATCATGTTGGCCTTGCACGGCAGTGTGTCCGCCTCGAGCCACCGCCGGGCCAGCCGATCACCGGATGGCCCAGCCGCCTCAAGCAACGGCAGTGCAAGCGTCAACCGCTGACGCACCACCTCGAGTAGCAAGGCCTCGTCCGCGATCCCGTCCGCCGCCAGGCAGCCGACCACGGCCAGCGCCTGGTTGTGCAGCAGGTAGTAGGTCAGTCGATCGTCGACAATCGGATCGTCGACGACGGCAAGCGTCGAGTCACGCAGGCCGGTCACGGCCAACAGACCACGCAGGTACGACGAAGCCAGGTAGTACCCCTGGTTGTCGCGATACGCCCCACCCTTGATCCGGCCGAGCCCGTCCAACCGCACCAGCGTGTTCTGCTGATGTGCCTCCAGTCCGATGCCGGTCTCGGCGTACAGGTGCAGCATCGGGATCAGCACGTGGTCGATGTACGCCGTCACCCACGCGACCGGGTCCTCCGCGGCGAACGCGCTCAGCCGGCTGACCCCATCGGGCCGCGGCGCGACGAGTCCGGCCAAACATTGATAACTGTTGACGTCTGCCGGCACCTCTCGTACAGCAACGTCAAGACCAGTCAATGTTGGTCCACCTTCGTCAAGAGCAACCCAGGCCGGGTCGCGGACGATCGTGAACCGAGGATGCGCGGTCGCCGTGCCCGCGTTGTACGCCGCATCGAGCAGCCGGTTGATCTCCAGCCCGCGACGCAGCTCGGTCGGCGTCGACTCACGCCGGGAGTTGGTGATGCGCAGCCCGAGCGAAAGCTTCAGCATCACGGGCTGATCCGGGTGGAAAACGGTCCGCAGACTCGAGGTCGGGTACCACTCCGGTCCCGCAGGTCCGAGCGCCTTCACCCGGCCCTCGTCGATCAGCGACGCCACCCGCGGACGCTGCAGCAGCGACGCCGCCTGCCACGGGTGCGCCGGGATCAGCACCCGCCCGGCCGACGGGGTGATACCGGCCAGCGCGCCCATCAGCTGCACGGCGTCCAGTCCCTGCAGCGAGGGCGCGCCGGCCACCTGGTCCGACGACACCAGCTCGGCGTCGGCTTCGAACCAGTGCACCGCGAAGCGGCCGCCGAGCTCCGGCGAGTACGCAGCCAGCTCGGCACCGCTCAGCCCGTCCCGGCTCTTCGGCGCCGGGTGATTCAGATGCCCCAGCAACAACGCCTGCTCGACCTCGAGGAAACGCCCCGGCCCCCGCTCACCGCCGGCCTCGGCCAGGAACCGCGAGACATTGCGCACCGACTCCGCCGTCCGAGCCGCCAGGTCGTCGATCTCCGCCGGATCCGCATCGACCGACAGCAACCGCACCAGGTCCTCAGGCGCCGTCGGTACGCCGTCCACAAGTACGTCGGCGAACTGGTGCAAACCCGTCCGCGACGCGTGCTCCACCCGCGCGGTCACGGTCGAGTTGCCCACCTTCAGCGTCAACGGCCCGACCGAGACCGGTACGGACGTCTCCCGCGTATAACACCGCAGGATCGCATTCAGATGAGCCGAAACTGCAGGTGAGATCACGCCGCTCCTTCACCGCTGTCCGAAACACTGGCCGGCACACCGTCCGAAACGCTGGCCGAAACACTCGCCGCAACGCTGTCCGCCAGCACATCGCGGCCGGTTGCCACGACGAGGTCGAGCAGTTCCTCGATGTCCGTCGCGGTGGCGTTCGGGTTCAGCAGCGTCAGCTTCAACGCGACCACGGCCGGCCGGCCGCCTCGGGCCGGCAGTTTGGTCCGGCCGATCAGCGCCCGTCCGGACGTCAGCAACCGGCGCCGGACCTCACCCTGGAGCGCGTCCAGCACAGCCGGCTCCAGCCCCTGCCCGGCGACCCGGAACAACACCGTGGTCAGGGTCACCGGCGCCAGCAACTCAAGGTTGCTGTCGGCAACGACCCGGGCCGCGGCGGCATGCGCGAGCTCGTGACAGGTGTCGAGCATTGTGCCCAGTCCGGCCCGTCCGTATGCCGTCAGTGTGGTGGCGACTTTGACCGCATCCGGACGGCGCGTGGTCTGCAGGCTGCGGCCGAGCAGACCGTCCAGGCCGGAGTCGATGTCGTCGGCCGGGTTCAAGTAGTCGACGGAGCGACCGAGGGCGGAGAACCGGTTCCGGTCGGCCACCAGCAGCACGCTGGTGGCGGCCGGCTGCCAGCCGATCTTGTGCAGGTCGAGCGTGACCGAGTCCGCCAGCGGCAGGTCCGACAGCAGCGGTGCGAGCCGGTCGGAGAACAGCGCCCCGAACCCGTACGCCGCATCCACGTGCAACCAGACTCCGTACTGCCGCGCCAACGAAGCGATCGGCGCGATCGGGTCCACCGACCCGAAGTCCGTCGTACCGGCGGTGGCGATGACGGCCACCGGCGTACGGCCGGGCTTGGCGAGCTCGTCGGCCAGGACGTCGGTGCGCATCCGGAAGTTCTCGTCGGAGGCGATCGTGATCGCCGCCTCCTCACCGAGCCCGAGGGCGGCGCAGGCTCGCTGGACCGAGAAGTGGGCGAGCTCGGAGCAGACAACCACCGGGTGCTCCAGTCCCTGCAGACCATTCCGTCGTACGTCGACACCCGCGGCGGCGGCCGCTGCATCGCGAGCGATCAGTACGGCGAGGAGGTTCGAGATCGAGCCGCCAGGCGTCAGTACGCCGTCCGCCGCCGGACCGAACCCGGCCAGGCCGGCCAGGGCCTTCACGACCCACTGCTCGATCGCCAGCGTCGCCGGACCGGAGTCGTACGTGTCCATCGAGGCGTTCGAGGCCGACGCCAGCGCGTCCGCGTCCACTGCGACCTGCAGCACCGGCGGCTGCAGGTGCGCCGCCGCGTGTGGGTGACTCAGGTCGATCCCGTTCTCCTCGAGCAGCCCCGCGATCAGGTCGAGCGCGGCCGACTCACCAACCCCGGTCGACGGGATCCGCGGCTCCCCCAGCACCTCGGCCGCCCGGCGCAGCACCGCTCCCGGCGAACCGTGCGGCAACGGTCCACGTTCGCGGTCCGACACCGTCGAGGCCAGCGGCCAGCGTGCGGCGAACGGATCGCGAACGGGTGCGGGCAGCGCGGTCAGACGCGCAGGCTGCGACATCCAGATCTCCCGGGAAGTTGTCGAGTAAGGCAAGCCTTACTAAGGCAGCCCTAACTTTTGCCCGGCTCACACACCGTGTCAACTCAGCCACGGCCGAAGTGGCGATCCTCACGAGTCGAGGCAACGCCGGAGCCCTTTCGCGCATCTCATCCAGCAAGACCCGGGAGGGGGTTCGTGATGACGAGTGTGCGAGAAACGTACATCCGCGGGATCGTCCAGACGGTAGGCGCGCTGGCCGTGGTCGCGGGCATCGTCGGCTGGATCGCCGGATGGCGGCACGGCCACGGTGTGATCACCCTCGGGCTGATCGTTTACCTGTCCACGTTGTTCACTCCGAGACTCAGCCTCAGCCGGTCCTGGGGTGCCCTGGAACTGATGCGCGCCGAGAAGAGCACCGGCGAGGACGCCCTCGAGCACCTGGAGAGCGCCGTCGGCAGCTTCCGGAAGTACGCGACCAAGCGGCCTGCTGAAGCCAGGTATCTGGCGAACGCGCTCGACAAACAGTGGAACCTGCTTCACGAGCTGGACCGCCACGAGGACGCGCTTCCGGTCATCCAGGAGGCCGTCGAGACCTGGCGGCAGGTTGTGGCCGGCGAACCGTACTACCGCGAGCAGCTGGCCCGGTCACTGAACCATGCCGCGGTCACCTTCAGCCGGCTGGACCGCGAAGAGGAAGGGATCCCGATCAACGAGGAGGCGGTCGTCCTCACCCGGTCACTGATCACCGAGCACGAGGAGCTGCTCGCGCTCAACCTGTCGAACCTGGTGATCGCCCTGCAGGACCGCGAGCGGTGGGAGCAGTCCGTGCCGGTCGCTCAGGAGGCGTATGCGACGTACCGGCGCCTCATGAAAACCCGGCCGGAACTGCTCGAGCTCACCGCCCGGGCCGCGGAGCAGCTGACCAAGGCACACGATGCGCTGGGTGAGTTCGAGCCCGCCGTGGTGGCCGGCGAGCAGGCGCTGCCCCTGTTCGAGGAGCTCGCGGTGGACGACCTCAGCTGGCTGAACCGCCTGATCACCTCGATCGAAGAGCAGGCGTTCCGGCTCCATCGGGTCGGGCGTTCCGACGAGGCGCGACGACTCGAGTTGAAGGGCGTCGCTCTCCGCGAGAAGTTCGCGGACCTGTGAGTCAGGCGCCGTACGGCGTCCTCGTCAGCACAAACGTGGCGACGTTCAGGTGGGTGATTGTGTCGCCGTCGCGGAGGACGTGCAGCTTCTCACCGGCGAGGTAGCCGTCACGACCCAGGTAGAGGTCGGGACCCAGCGGCGAGAACCGAGTCGTGAGGCCGCCGCTGAGTTGGAGGATGCCGGCCGAGACCGACATCTCGACCGGGGTGTTCCCCCAGTACCAGTGCCCCAGGAGCTCCTCACCTTGCGACAACGCCGGCTCCGGTAGCCACTCCGGCGGGAGGCTGGGCTCGAAGGCGGTAACGGTCGCGATGAGGTCAGGCGGGAGGGACGCGACCCGGCCGTAGGTTGCGTTCCCGAGGGTGACAGCACCGATCCGGCGGACCCGGTCGACGAACAGACCCGCCAGGAACCCGGGCATCGAGCCGGTGTGGCCGATCAGCAGGTGCGGGTCGGCCGCGATCAGCCGCAGGCCCAGCCCGTACGACGCGGTCAGCCCTTCCCGTGGATCCGTGGCCACCGGCGCCGCCATCTCCTCGACCGTGTCGCGGCTCAGCACCTCATAGACCGGATCGATCCAGAACGCCGCATAGCGGGCCAGATCCTCGATCGTGCTCCACATCTGACCGGCCGGCGCCATCGCACCCGAGTCGTACGCCGGCTCTTCCACCAGCTGCCCACTGAACGGGTGCACCGAGAAACCTTGCGCAGCGGCTCCGGTCGGGAAGTACGTCGTACGCCGCATCTCCAGCGGATCGAGAATGCGCTTCTGGACGAGTTCGAGCCAGGACTCGCCCCGCAGGCGGGCCACGATCTCACCGAGCAACGCGTAGCCGAGGTTCGAGTAGTGGTGCCTGCGATCGGCCGGACCGACCGCCTGCGACTCGTCCATCGCGGCGGTCAGTTCGTCGAACGAGACGCCCGGATTGCGTTCCCACCAAGGGCCTTCGGGCTCGGCGTTCATCCCGCCGCTGTGCGCGAGCAGGTGCCGGACTGTCCGGTCGCCGAACGCGATCCCGGGCAGATGCTTGCCCACGGCATCGTTCAGCGCGAGCAGCCCGTCGTCGCGGCACTGCAGCACCAGGACGGCCGTCAGCGTCTTCGTGATCGACCCGATCCGGTACTGCACATCCGGTCCCGGGGCGGCCCCGGCCGCGGTCGCGAACCGCCCCCGCGACCCGGTCCACACCAGCGAACCATCGCGGACCACGCCGGCATTGACCGACGGCAACTTCCATTCGCTCTGCGCCACCGCGATCTCGCTGAGGAGCGCGGTGGCGGTGTCAGGTCGAACCTGGGTCACTCAAAGGCCTCCGGGGCTGGGCAGGAGCAGATCAGGTTGCGGTCGCCGTACGCACCGTCGATCCGGCGGACCGGCGGCCAGTACTTCGAGGCGCGGTCCACGGAGCGCGGGAACGCCGCCTCCTCGCGAGTGTAAGCGTGCTCCCACTTGTCGTTGATGACCGACCCGGCCGTGTGCGGCGCGTTCACCAGCGGGTTGTCGGCGGCCGGCCACTCCCCCGCGGCGACCCGGTCGATCTCGTGCCGGATCGCGATCATCGCGTCGCAGAACCGGTCGAGTTCGCCGAGATCCTCGGACTCGGTGGGCTCCACCATCAGCGTCCCGGCGACCGGGAACGACATCGTCGGTGCGTGGAAGCCATAGTCGATCAGCCGCTTCGCGACGTCGTCGACACTGATCCCGGTCTCCTTGGTCATCGGCCGCAGATCCAGGATGCACTCGTGCGCGACCAGCCCGTTCTCACCGGTGTAGAGCACCGGGAACGCACCCTCGAGCCGCTTCGCCACATAGTTCGCGGTCAGCACCGCGGCCTTGGTCGCGTTGGTCAGACCGTCAGCGCCCATCATCCGGATGTACGCCCACGAGATCGCCAGCACACCCGCGGAGCCGAACGGCGCCGCGCTGATCGGGCCGACGCCGGAGTCCGGACCGGCCTGGTCCAGCAGCGGGTGGTTCGGCAGGTACGGCGCCAAGTGAGCCGCGACGGCCACCGGGCCGACACCCGGACCGCCACCACCGTGCGGGATGCAGAACGTCTTGTGCAGGTTCAGATGCGAGACATCGCCACCGAACTCACCGGGCTTGGCCAGACCGAGCAGCGCGTTCAGGTTCGCGCCGTCGACGTACACCTGGCCGCCGTTGTCGTGGACGACCCGGCAGACCTCGGTCACACTCTCCTCGTACACCCCGTGCGTCGAGGGGTACGTGATCATGATGGCGGCCAACCGGGCGGCGTGCTCAGAAGCCTTCGCCCGCAGGTCGTCCAGGTCGATCGTGCCGTCGTCGTTGCCCTTGACAACGACAACCTTCATGCCGGCCATCACCGCGGACGCGGCGTTGGTGCCGTGCGCGCTGGCCGGGATCAGGCAGACGTTCCGCTCGAGGTCGCCCTTGGCCCGGTGGTACCCGCGGATCGCGAGCAGCCCGGCGAGCTCACCCTGCGAGCCCGCGTTCGGCTGGATCGACACCTTCGCGTACCCGGTGACCTCGGCCAGCCAGCGCTCCAGCTGGCCGATCAGCTTCACGTACCCGGCCGCGTCCTCGATCGGCGCGAACGGGTGCAGGTCCGCGAACTCCGGCCAGGTGACCGGCTCCATCTCGGTGGTCGCGTTCAGCTTCATCGTGCAGGAACCGAGCGGGATCATCCCGCGGTCCAGCGCGTAGTCCTTGTCGGACAGCTTGCGCAGGTACCGCAGCATCGCGGTCTCGGACCGGTGCGTGTTGAAGACCGGGTGCGTCAGGTACTCCGTCGTCCGCGGCACCGCGATCGCGGGGGCGGCCAGCGAGTCGTCGTACTGGACGCCGAACGACTGGCAGACGCGCGTCAGCGTGGCGACATCGGTCTTCTCGTCGCAGGAGATGCCGACGTGGTCCGCGTCGACGAGCCGGAGCCAGATCCCGTTCTGCCGGGCGGCGTCGACCACGTCGGACGCACGGCCCGGGACCCGGGCAAGCACGGTGTCGAAGAAGCTGTTGTGGACAACCTCGACCCCACCGGCCTGCAGCGAGGTGGCCAGCTTGCCGGCGTAATTGTGCACACGCTCCGCGATCGCGCGAAGGCCGTCCGGTCCGTGGTAGACGGCGTACATCGACGCGACCACGGCCAGCAGGACCTGCGCCGTACAGATGTTGGACGTCGCCTTCTCGCGGCGGATGTGCTGCTCGCGGGTCTGCAGCGCCAGCCGGTACGCCGGTGCGCCGTCGGCGTCGACCGAGACACCGACCAGGCGACCGGGCAACGACCGCTCGAGACCGGTCCGGACGGACATGAAGCCGGCATGCGGACCGCCGTAGAACAGCGGTACGCCGAAGCGCTGCGAGGACCCGATCACGATGTCCGCGCCGGCTTCACCCGGAGCCTGCAGCACCGTCAGCGCGAGCAGATCCGAGGCGACCGCGACCAGGGTGTCGCGCTCGTGCGCGGCGGTGATCAGCGGCTCGAGGTGACGGACCACACCGCCGGAGCCCGGGTACTGCACCAGGAAGCCGAAGAAGTCGCCCTCCGGCAGCCCACCGGTGGTGTCGGCGACGACGACCTCGATGCCGAGCGCCTCGGCCCGGGTCTTCACGACGGCGATCGTCTGGGCAAAGCAGTCGGCGTCGACGAGGAAGCGGTCGGACTTACTCTTCTTGTTCGACCGGTGCGCCAGCGTCATCGCCTCGGCGGCCGCGGTGCCCTCGTCGAGCAGCGACGCGTTCGCGGTCGGCAGCCCGGTCAGGTCGGAGACGACGGTCTGGAAGTTCAGCAGGGCCTCGAGCCGGCCCTGCGAGATCTCCGGCTGGTACGGCGTGTAGGCGGTGTACCAGGCCGGGTTCTCGACCAGGCGGCGGACGATGACCGACGGCGTAAAGGTGCCGTAGTACCCCTGCCCGATCATCGAGGTGGCCACGGTGTTGCGGGCCGCCAGCTGGCGGAGCTCGGTCAGCGCGTCGACCTCGGAGGCCGGTTCGGGCAGCCGGAGCGCTTCGGTCGAGCGGATCGACGCGGGGACGGCGGCGTCCACCAGCGCGTCGACGTCGTCGTACCCGAGCAGCTGGACCATCCGCGCGACCTCGTCCGGGCGTGGCCCGATGTGGCGGTCGGCGAAGATTGCTGAGAGTTCGGTCATCAAGAGGCTCCGTTGCTGACGTGCTTCCGGTCGCCTCCCCCTCTGTCACGCAGCGCGCGCTCCAGAGTCGCCTGTGGCACTCGGTCCATGGGCCTGAGAGGTTCCGGGGAGGAATTGCCCCTTCGGCGCCCGGTTGAACGGGTCTCTCCCGAGTGCTGTGTACGGCGGTTCCGAGGCTACCAGGAATCCCCGAACAGTTCGGGCAGCAGCCGCCGAGCGGTCGGCCGCGCGGCGTTTACCTCGGCCTGGGTCGCCGCAGTCATCGGCCAGCGGACCCGCGTGCCGACGTCCGCCCAGCCCCCGACCGCGGCCAGGAACTTGTCCAGCGCGGGGTTGGACAGCCCGGCCTTCTGCAGCGGTACGACGTGCTGCCCGAAGAACTCGCTGATCCGCCATTCGACGTCCAGGTCGTGAGCCGTCCGGACCGCGCCGTTCGGAGACATGGCCGCCACGTTGGAGTAGCTACCGTGCGCGCCGAGTCGCGACATGCTCGCGAGAAAGTGGCCGGGGACAAAGATCGACAACCCGGACTTGGTTGCCTCTTCGAACCAGGCCGCATCCCCACCCGCGGTCTTCAACCCGATCAGGCTGGGCACTGCCTCGGCCAAACTCGCCAGCAACCGCGGCGCAACCGGCGTCTTGGCGTGGGGCGGGTTGTAGAGGACCAGCGGAACCTCGCCGGCGACCTCGGCGGTCCGGCGCAGGAAGTCCAGCACCTCGCGGTCGTTCAGCGACAGCCAGTCGGGGACGATCACCTGGATCGCACCCGGCTCCAGCGTCGCAGCCCGGCGGACGCGATCCAGCTGGAGCTGGGCGGACGGATGACTCGCACCGATCTGGAAGGACTTGCCGGTCCCGGCCAGTACGCCGTTGATCCGGTCGAACTCGTCCTCGGTCAGGGTCTGGAACTCCCCCGCCGTCCCGTGGGCGTAGAGCCCGTCGAGCTCGGTCCCGGCCAGCGTCTCGGCCTGGGCCTCCAATCGCGCGAAGTCGATCGAGTCGTCGGCGTTCAGGGGTAACAACAGAGTCGCCCACACACCACGGAGCGAATCAGCGGTGAGTGGGCGCACAGAAGAATCTGTAGCAGCTCAGCCGGTCATGCGGGCGCGGCGACGGGCGGCGAGCTCGTCGTTCGCGTGCGAATCGGCGTCGCCGTCGTGACCGTCGGCACGCTCGGTCGGCAGCTCGGAGAGCGACCCCTCGACCTCGCGCCAGACGCCACCGAGGGCGATGCCGAAGACACCCTGGCCACCGGCCAGCAGGTCGATCACCTCGTCCGGCGAGGTGCACATGTACACCGAGGCGCCGTCGCTCATCAGCGTGATCTGGGTCAGGTCGTCGATGCCGCGCTTGCTCAGGTGGGCGATCGCCGTCCGGATCTGCTGCAGCGAGATGCCGGCGTCGAGCAGACGCTTGATCACTTTCAGCAACAAGACGTCACGGAAGCCGTACAGCCGCTGCGTACCCGAACCCGTTGCCGGGCGGACGGACGGCGAGACCAGACCGGTGCGGGCCCAGTAGTCGAGCTGACGGTAGGTGATCCCAGCCGCGGCGCACGCGGTCGGACCGCGGAATCCGACGTCTTCCGGCATCGGCCGCAGATCGTCGTCGAAGAGCAGACCCTGGACACCGGCGGCAGCTGCCGCCTCAGCGCGTGCTTCGGACGTCGACTGCGCCGTCAGATCCGTGTCCCCGGTGCGTGTCACGCCTGAGCCTCCCTGGGTACCGACTGGAACGGTTCACATCCGTGGAGTGACAACACCCCACGACTCCTTCAAGGTAAGCCGATGACCAGGGAGGGTCAACGACAACCGCATCGAGCCGGGAGCGTGTCGCGGCCGTCGTACGAATCGTTACCTGTCTGGTCTTGTCCCGCCGGCGCCGGTTGAGCGTCAGCTTTTGTCGAAGTCTTCCGGTGTCACCTGGTCGAGGAACTCGCGGAAGCGCTCGACCTCCTCCTCTTCCTCCACCTCGTCGGCGCCCGTCTCACTCTCCGGGACGGGAATGCCCGCCTCGGCCAGAATCTCCTCGGCGCAGAACACCGGCGTACCCGTCCGCAGCGCCAGCGCGATCGAGTCCGACGGCCGGGCGCTCAGCTCGGTCTTGTCGTCGAAGACCAGGATCGCCTCGAACACGCCGTCGGTCAGGTTCACGATCCGGACCTGGCTGAGCGTGTGCCCGAGCACCCGGATCGCCTCGGCGAACAGGTCGTGGGTCAGCGGCCGCGGCGGCTCCATGCCTTGCTGGGCGAAGGCGATCGCACTGGCCTCGGCCGCGCCGATCCAGATCGGCAGGTACCTCTCCCCGCTGACCTCTTTCAGCAGCACGATCGGCTGACTCGAGGGCATCTCCACCCGGACTCCGACCACGTCGACTTCGCGCACACCTTCAGCCTACTCTGCGGGCCAGGCCCGGGCAGGCCCACGGGGTGGCTACTTGGGTAGCCGGGACCGGACCAGTGCCGCGTGCAACCGGACCGCGAGCGCGGCCAGCTCCTCGGTCTGCTCCGTACGCCGGGCTCCGGTGACCTGCTCGATCAGGCCGACCTCGCGATCGGCCGCCGTACGGAACAGGCGCAGGTGCCGGGGCTCGATCCCGTACGCCGCGAACTCCGCTGCCAGCCGCGCGATCACGATCGCGTCGCCGCCGTAGTGGTTGCCGCTGGCCACGACCAGGCCGTGGCCCTCCACCTCGGCCAGCAGCTCGGGCGAGATCGCCGCGGCGGCGCGCAGCTCGTCCCGGGTCAGCCGCAGATCGGTGCCGGTGGCACCGAAGTCGTCGGAGACCGGCAGCCCTGGGGTCTGCGGCAACGAACTCGGGGCGACCGGTGCACCACCGGCCGCCGGGCGCAGACCGCGGTCGATCGCGCCGAGGTGTTCCTTGATCACCTTCAGTGGCAGGTACTGGTCGCGTTGCGCGGCCAGCACGTACCGCAGCCGGTCGACGTCGGTGGTGCTGAACTTCCGGTAGCCGGACGCGGTCCGGCCCGGCGTGACCAGTCCCTCGGCCTCGAGGAACCGGATCTTCGAGATCGTGACGTCGTCGAACTCGGCCTGCAGGAGCTGCAGCACCGCTCCGATGCCAAGACCTCCCGGGGGACCTCCCGAGGGGCCTTCAGCAGTGGGCTCAGGCTTGGCCACTGGCGTAGTACACCAGCCGGTACTTACCGATCTGGACCTCGTCGCCGTTGCTCAGCTGAACCTCGTCGATCCGGTCGCGGTTGACGTAGGTGCCGTTCAAGCTGCCCACGTCGCGGACCTTCACGCCGGACGTGTCCCGGCGGAACTCCGCGTGCCGGCGGGAGACGGTGACGTCGTCGAGGAAGATGTCGCTGTCCGGGTGCCGGCCGGCGGTGACCACGTCGACGTCGAGCAGGAACCGGCTGCCCGCGTTCGGGCCGCGCTGGACGATCAGCAGGGCCGACCCGGCCGGCAGCGCGCCGACCGCGGCCTCGTCGTCGGCCGACAGCGGCTCGCCGGTGCGCTCGGGCTCCGGCTCCGCGCCGATCGGGGTCAGCATCGCGGTGTCGGTGACACCGGTCGCCGGTGGCGGGGTCGCCGGGGCTGCCGCCGGGCGGTCCGCGCCAGGAAGCATCGCTCCGCACTGCGAGCAGAACCGGCTGCCCTCGGAGTTCTCGTGCCCGCACTGGTTGCAGAACGGCATGCTGTGATCCTCCCGATCGCCGGTGGTCCGGCGACGTTTTCAATAGACCCCGTGTGAACAAGTGTGGACGCAGATTCGCAGACCTCAACCCTCGACCAGCGGTTGAGGTCTCGACAACCTATCAGGAGCGGCTGCGCCTGCTACCGGCCGCCCGCGGTCAGCTCGGGTCGAGCTGGCCCTGGTAGGTCTCCGCGTCCATCAGCGCCTCGACCTCGGCGTCGTCGTCGACCTCGATGTCAAGCAGCCAGCCCTCGCCGTACGGGTCGGTGTTGACCAGGTCCGGCTGGTCGGCGAGTGCCTCGTTGACGGCCCGCACGGTGCCGTTCACCGGGGCGAACAGGTCGCTCACACTCTTGGTCGACTCCAGCTCACCACACGAGTCGCCGGCCCGCACCGCGGTGCCGACCTCGGGCAGCTGCACGTAGACGATGTCACCGAGCGCGTCCTGCGCGAAGTCGGTGATGCCGACCCGCACCGGTCCCTCGCCGGCCTTCACCCACTCGTGCTCGGCCGTGTACTTCAGGTCTTCGGGGTACACCTTCGTCCTCCATCGATAAGGGCACAGCGTCAAAGCTTGGCAATGATCGCAGCTACTTGGTGGGGCTGGGCGCCGGGCGAGCGTAACGATGCTCCTCGGCCGCGTGCAAGGCGGTCACCGAGACCGTGTCGAGCTCGTTCACGTCGGCCGTTCCACCGACCTGTGGACCGGTCACCTCACTGACCAGGCCGCCCGGGAAGTTGGCCGCCTCGGCCAGGTTGTGCGAGTCACCGATCGCCTCCACCACGTACGGCGAGACCAGTTTCTGGCCGTCGACCTTGATCCCCGGTGCCTCGTCGACGAAGTCCGTACTCGCGACCACCCGGGCCGAGCCGTTGATCTGGATCGCCTCGGCGCCGGCGTCGCGGAGCTCCTCGATCGCGTCCAGCAGGTTGCTCGAGGT
Source organism: Kribbella sp. NPDC051952 (assembly GCF_040680855.1). Lineage (NCBI taxonomy): Bacteria > Bacillati > Actinomycetota > Actinomycetes > Propionibacteriales > Kribbellaceae > Kribbella > Kribbella sp. NPDC051952. The sequence goes on along the minus strand of NZ_JBFAXQ010000011.1, from coordinate 181,594 downwards.
CATCTTGCCCTCGGGGTCGTTCAGCGTGATCCGGACGCCCGGTCCCTGGGCGGGCAGCGTGCCGGCCAGGATGCCGAGCACCCGGACCTGCGCCGCAGCCTGCTCACGGGCGGTCTGGGCCTTGTCCGCGCTGGAGGACAGCGAGTTCTTCCGCTCCTCCAGCTCGGCGATCTCACCCTCCAGGCGGCGGGTGTTCTGGCCGAGGCCGTCGAGGATCGCGATCAGGTCCTCGCGGCGGGCGTTCTGGTAGCCGTCGTCGGCCCGGTTGACCCGGACCTGGACGACGGCCATACACGCGACCAGGGCAAGGACGACGGCCACGATCGCCTGACCGCGGGACGGCTTGAACCCGGACCGCAACCGCCGCAGCGCCAGGTTCGGCCGCTTCGGTTTCGGCATCGGCGTCGGCTCGGCCGGCTGCTTCGGCTCGACCGGTTCGGGCGTGGGCCCGGGTTTGTCGTCGCTCATGTCAGGCCCGGAAGATGTGGCGGCGGATGGCGGCCATGTTCGTGAAGATGCGGATGCCGAGCACGACGACCACACCGGTGGACAGCTGCGAGCCGACGCCCAGCTGGTCACCCAGGTAGACGATCAGCGCGGCGATCAGCACGTTGGACACGAACGAGACGACGAACACCTTGTCGTCGAAGATCCCGTCCAGGAAGGCCCGCAATGCTCCGAACACCGCGTCGAGCGCGGCGACGACGGCGATCGGCAGATACGGCTGGGCCCACTCCGGGACGTCGGGCGCGACCAGCAGGCCGATCACCACGCCGACCACCAGCCCGAGTACGGCGATCATCTCGGCATCACCTTCGCATAGCGCAACGCGATCGTCGCATCGGCCGGAACCAGCAAGGAGTCCTCCGTCGTGATCGTCATCCGGACACCGAAGTTACTGACCAGGTACTGCACCCACTGACCGCCCGAGCTCTGGGCGAACCGGGCCGGCATGGTGGCGTTGTCCCCGATCGCAAGCACCGTGTACGGCGGGGTGAGTGAGCTGTAGTCGACCGTGATCGCACTGCCCGCGCCGCGGATCGCGGTCAGCGAGGTGAGCCGGTGACCGTTCACCGAGATCGACTCGGCGCCCGCGGTCCACAGACCGTTGACCAGTTGCTGCAGGTCGACGTCGAGCAGCCGGCCTTCTTTGGAGTCGGCGTCCTTCGCGTCGTCGATGACCGCCTTGATCCCCGGGCCGGTGGCAGCGACCGCGCCGGTCCGCAGCTCCAGGTCGTCGAGCTGGCCCTGCAACGTCGCACCCGAACTGGTGTTGCTCAGTCCGCTCGCCTGCAACCGCCGTACCTCGTCGGCGAGGCCGGTCTGCCGGGTGCGCAGCCCGTTCAGGCGGGTGTCGGCCTGGTTGATCCGGGTGATCAGCTCGTCGCGCTGCTTCTCGGCCTCGGGTGCGCTGCGGTAGTTCTGCGCGGCGGCGACCGCGAGCAGGAACCCGAGGACGAGCGTTGCCACCACGAGCATCACCCGGTGCCGCGACCGCACCGACTGTTTCGGGCGGGTCCGAGCGGCGACGGCGTACCCCTCGTCGAGCGGGTGGGCCATCAGGTTGTTCAGCAAGGACATGGACGCGTCGACGCGTCTCGGCTTCGGTGTCGCGTCTTTCGGTGGGCCGTCCTGGGGCGGCGCAGACTGAGTCACGGGTCTACCCGGCCGCGTCCTTGATCGGTTTCACCGTCTGGACGAGGTGACGCAGCTGGACGAAGTACAGCGCGCCGGCCCAGTAGTACAGCCCGGTCCCCCAGATCGCGAACGCCCAGCCGAACACGCGGGCGAGCAGGTTGAGGGTGCTGTCACCGTCGCCCAGCAGGAGCAGCGGGAACGCGTACAGCAGGCAGAACGTGGCCGACTTGCCGAGGAAGTGCACCGGCAGCGCGTTGAAGCCGCGGCGGTGCAGGGCCGGCAGTGTGAAGGTCAGCAGCAGGTCCCGCAGGGGCAGCGCGATCGCCAGCCACCACGGGATGATGTCGCGCAGCGCCAGGCCGATCACGGTCGCGAAGATGTACAGCCGGTCCGCGACCGGGTCGAGCATCTGGCCGAGCCGCGACGTCTGGTTCATCCGGCGGGCGATCTGGCCGTCGGCCCAGTCGGTGAACCCGGAGATCGCCAGCACCAGCAGGGCCCAGCCGTCCTCCTTCGGACCGAGGACCAGCCACAGGAACAGCGGCACCCCCAGCAGCCGGAGGAAGCTGAGTGCGTTCGGGATCGTGAGCACCCGGTCGGACACTTCCACTTCCGGCACGCGATCCCTCCCTCTCACCCTGGATACCGGTCGTAACTGTACTTGGGCGCCCCGACACGTTTACGTCCGGCCATCCCGGGGCAGGCCGGGCCTGCCCCACATCACCTGAACGCGTCTGCGCGCTCGCCGCTATGGCTGCTACGAACTGGTGACCCGATCGATACCCAAGGGTGACGCTTACGCTGAGCAGATGAGGTTCCTGGTACTGATCTACGGCAACCCGGAGTCCAGGGCGGTCTGGGACTCGTTGACCGACGAGCAGAAGCGCGAGGGCATGACCGGCTACACGGCCCTGAACGACGCCCTCACCGCCAGCGGCGAGCTGGTCGCGTCGGAGTCCCTCGGCGACCCGGCGGCGACCAAGCAGGTGCTGGTCCGGGACAACCAGGTGATGACCACCGACGGCCCGTTCGCCGAGGTGAAGGAGCAACTCGCCGGCTTCTACCTGCTCGACTGCGAGACCGTGGATCGCGCCGTCGCGATCGTGGCCGAGATCCCGGAGGCCCCGTTCAGCATCGTCGAGATCCGGCCGGTGCGTGATCTCGGCGCCTTGTCCGGATGATCGAGGACCTGCTGCGGGAGCAGGCGCCACAGGTCCTGAGCGCGCTGGTTCGCAGGTACGGCGACTTCGACGCCTGTGAGGACGCGGTCCAGGAGGCATTGCTGGCCGCGTCGCAGCAGTGGCCGGGTGACGGCGTACCGGACAATCCGCGCAGCTGGTTGATCACCGTCGCGTCGCGGCGGCGGATCGAGGCGCTGCGGCAGCAGGCGGCCCGGCAGCGGCGGGAGGAAACGATCGCGGCCGCTCCGGAACCGGAGCCCGCGTCGTCGGTCGACGACTCGTTGACCCTGCTGATGCTCTGTTGTCATCCGTCGCTGACTCCGCAGTCGCAGATCGCGCTGACCTTGCGGGCGGTCGGCGGGCTGAACACCGGCGAGATCGCCCGGGCCTTTCTGGTGCCGGAGGCAACGATCGGGCAGCGGATCAGCCGGGCGAAGGCGAAGCTGCGGGGTGCGCGGTTCGCGCTGCCGCCGGCATCCGAGCAGCCCGAGCGGCTGGCCGCCGTACTGCAGGTGCTGTATCTGATCTTCAACGAGGGCTACACCGCGTCGTCCGGTACGTCGCTGCACCGGGTCGAGCTGAGCGCGGAGGCGATCCGGCTCACCCGCCAGTTGCTCGGGATGCTGCCCACGGAGGGTGAGGTGGCCGGGCTGCTGGCGTTGATGCTGCTCACGGATGCCCGGCGGCCGGCGCGTACGACGGCCGACGGCGCGCTGGTGCCGTTACCCGAGCAGGACCGGACGCTGTGGGAGGCGGATTCGATTGCCGAGGGCACCGACTTGATCGCCTCGACGCTGCGGTCGGCGCCGATCGGTCCGTATCAGCTCCAGGCCGCGATTGCCGCCGTACACGATCAGGCGAAGCGGGCCGAGGAGACCGACTGGCGCGAGATCCTGATGCTGTACGAACTCCTCGAGTCGACCGCACCGGGGCCGATGGTGACGCTCAACCGGATCGTGGCGGTCGCCATGGTGCACGGTCCGGCGGCGGGTCTCGAGCTCCTCGACGGCGTCGACCCGGCTCTCCAGGATCACCATCGGCTGGCCGCCGTCCGGGCTCATCTGCTCGAACTGTCCGGGGCACGGGATTCTGCCCGCGATGCCTATCAACTGGCCGCCCGGCTGACCCAAAGCCTCCCCGAGCAGCTCTACCTGCGGTCCCGCGCCGAAGCGCTGTGATCAGATGCCCTCGGGCCGGCGGCTCTCCGGGACCTGCATCACCTCGAGGATGTTGATGCCGAGCATGTCGAGGTGGTTGAGGATGCCGGCCAGCGCGGCCTGATCGTCGAGGTGCCCGTGCAGCACCGTCTGGGCCGGCTCCGGGTCGGCGGTCAGTGCCGGAAAGACGTCGGTCAGGTCGCGTGACAGCGTGCCCTCGACTCGGATGACGTAATGCCCCATGGAACGCCCCTTTCACGCCCCCCAGGCACGACTCTGTGGTGTCGCTGACCTTCCGGCCTCCCCCGGACAGGGGGAGGCCGGTGCCCCGGCCGGGCAGCAGGCTGGGCGAAAGTGGCCAACTCCTCCGCACCTCCACCATCGATGCCCAGCCACCGGCCGGCCCGGCCGAAGATCCCGAAGCCGCTGGTGCGCCTGGGCCAGATCGTCGTGGTCCTGCTGGTGGCCTGGCTGGTGCTGCGGCTGTTGCGCAGCATCGACTGGAGTCAGGTGGGCTATGCGCTCACGCACCTGAGTCCGGGGCAGATCGCGCTCTTGCTGTGCGTCCTGCTGCTGCGCCGCGCGGTTCTCGCCTCACCACTCGCACTGCTCGTCCGCGGCCTGGGCTACCTGCGGGCGATGCTCAACGACGTCGCGGCCACCGCAGTGGCGATGATCGCGCCCTCCCCCGGCGATGTCGTACTGCGGCTCGCCATGATGCGCTCGTGGGGCGTCGACGCGACCGACGCGGCGTCCGGGCTGACGCTGAGCACGTTGCTGTTCTACATCGCCAGACTGGCCGCGCCGGTGCTGGGCTTCGTCGTCTTCTGGGCGGCGCGAACGTTCTACGCGGGTTTCGCCTGGTCGGCACTGCTCTTCGGCGCCGGAGCCGCAGTACTCCTGGTCGGGCTGCTCTACGCCTTGCGGGCGGAACGCTCGGCAGCGGCCATCGGCCGACTGCTCGGGCGGTTGCTGAAACGCGTCCGGCCGTCGAGCCCGGGGCCTGACGTGTGGGAGCAGCGATTGATCGAGTTCCAGTCGCACAGTGCGGGCACGATGCGCAGCCGCGGGTTGCCGGCCGGCCTCGTACTGATCGCCGGAACCGCTGTGGAGGCCGGAGTACTCATCCTGTGTATGTCCTTCGTCGGCGTCCGGATGGACGGTCCCACTGTGCTCCTGCTGGCCTGCAGCTTCCTGGTCACCTATCCGCTGACCGGCTTGCCCCTGATGGGGGCGGGCGTGATGGACACGACGTACGCCGCCTTTGTCGCGGCCCACAGTGATATCGATGCGACCCATCTGGTGGCGGGCCTGCTGGTCTGGCGCGTCACGGTCCAGCTCACGCCGGTCGTCGTCGGCCTCCTCACGGTGCTGTGGTGGCGGCGCTCAAGTGCGTAGGCCGCTGGCTCACCTGGATCGGGTGACCCCTGCCCGCGTGGCAGATGGTGCATGGACCCGCCGATCGCAGCATGCTGTGAAGATGACGGCCCGGCTCCGGCGATCTGGCTTGCTGGTGATCACTGCCTTGCTGACCTCTCTGGCGCTGTCCACGCCGACCCGTGCCGAGGCTGCCCCGACCGCATCCCCGGACGACACCGCGGCGCAGCAACTGGCCGACCGCTACTCCCCTGCGGTTCGCTTGCAGGAGGGGTCGTCTCGATGCCAGAGCGGCGAGCAGTTCCAGCCGACCGACGTCGAGGCGGTGCTCGGCAATCAAGAGGTGGCGCTGCGGGGTCCGTGGCGACCGCCCGACCTGGTCAAGACCCAGCCGGAGGGCAAGGACATCAGCCTGGGCTTCCCGGGCCACTTCCTCGACTTCCCCGGTGACCCGCTGCGTCCTGGCTGCACCTATGCAGAGTGGTCGGCGCGAATCAACGCCGCGCACCCGGCGACCGTGTACGCCCACGTGGCCGGGGATCCGTCGTACCCCGGGAAGCTCGCACTGGAGTACTGGTTCTTCTACGTCTTCAACGACTACAACAACACCCATGAGGGCGACTGGGAATCGATCGCGCTGATCTTCGACGCGGCGACGCCCGAGGCCGCTTTGGCCACCGAGCCGACCGCCGTGGGCTTCAGCCAGCACGGAGGTGCCGAGCGCGCGCTCTGGGGCGACACCAAGCTCGAGATCGTCGACGGCACCCATCCGGTCGTCTACCCGGCCGAGGGCTCCCATGCGAACAAGTACGGCCAGCGCCTGTACCTCGGTCGTGGTTCGGAAGGACTGGGCTGTGACGACACGACCGATCCCCGGCCGGTGATCAGGCCGCGGGTCGCGTACGTACCGATGGCCCGCGCGGACTACGCGGCGGAGTATCCGTGGTTGACGTTCGAGGGCCGGTGGGGCGAGCGCCAGCGCTCGTTCTTCGACGGTCCGACCGGTCCGAACATGAAGACCTCGTGGGTCGCGCCGATCCAGGACGCCGAGTCCTCATGGCGCGACGACAGCACCACAGTGCCGGCCGGGACCTTACTGGGCCCCAGCAGCACCGGCGTCTTCTGTACGACGGTCGCGACCGCGTCCAACTTGGTTCGCGAGACCCTCGACCGGCCCTGGCTGCTCGGCCTGATCCTGGCCGCGCTCGTGGCGCTGCTCTGGTTCGCGGCGAGCCGTACCCGCTGGAGCGACGCCGCTCCATTGCCGGCCCGGCGGCAGCGTGCCTGGGGTCAGGCCGTGGTCGCCGCGATCCGGCTCTTCCGGCACCGGCTGCGGTTGTTCCTTGGCTTCGTCGCGGCGTTCGTCGTACTGAGTCTGGTGACGGTGACCCTGGCCAGGCTGCAGGCCGCCCGGCATGACGCTCCCACCGACCTGAGCGCTCCGACCGAGGCGGCCACCGGCTTCTGGGCATCCGTGCTCGCTCTGGTCATCACGATCCTGACAGCTGCGACGTACGTCGTCCTGATCGCGGCTGTCACCAGGACACTCGATCAGTTGGATCGAGGGGACCCGGCCACGGCGACCGGCGTATTGCGGCAGGTTCTCGCGAAGTGGCGGCCGCTGACCCGGGTAGCGCTGCAGTACTTCGTGGTCCTCGCAGTCCTGACGATCTTCGTCGCGACGATCCCGGTGGCTGTCTACTACGCGGTGAGCCGGGCGTTCGCCGTACCGATCGTGATGGCGGAGGACTGCTCCGGAGGTACGGCGCTGAGACGCAGCCGGCTGCTCGTGACGGGCCGGTGGTGGCGGACCGCCGTACCGCTCACGATCATCATCGGGCTGGGTCTGGCCGCGGGTCCGATCACCGGCATCGTGCTGTTGCTCGCGACGGATCTGTCGCCGGTCCTGATCAACGTGGCGACGTCGCTGCTCTTCGCGGTGGTGATGCCGGTGGCCGCGTCGGCTCTTGCCTACCTGTACTTCGACCGCGCCGCCTCCTCACCTGGATCGGGGGAACTCACCGAGGCCGCGCACGCCTAATCTCGGCACATGGTCGGCGTACCTGCCCGGGTCCTGCCGATGGTTGGCGGTGCGGCCATCGGCGCACTGATCACCGCGCTGATCTTCGTGCCCGGCCAGCAGAACCGCGGCTCCAGCCAACCAGCCGGCCAGGCCGATGCCAGTACGGCGATGTGCCCCGCGATCCCGGTCGCGAACCAGATCCTGCCCTCGATCGTCACGATCGCGGCCCGCGGCGGCGCCCAGTCCGGGACCGGCTCGGGACAGATCTACAAGGCCGGTGGCTACATCCTCACCAACGACCACGTCATCTCGGTCGCCGCAAACGGTGGCGCCGTCTCGGTCCAGTACAGCGACGGCCACAGCTCAGATGCCACGATCGTCGGCCGCGATCCCAGTACCGACCTGGCGGTGCTGAAGGCGGCCGACGCTGCGGAGAAGTACCCGGTGATCACGATCGGATCGTCGGCCTCGCTGCAGGTCGGCCAGCCCGTCGTCGCGCTCGGTGCACCACTCGGGCTGGCCAGTACCGTCACGTCTGGCATCGTCAGCGCGCTGGATCGCTATGTCCCAGTGCCGGGTGATGGGGTGACCCACCACCTGATCGGCGCGATCCAGACCGACGCGGCCATCAACCCCGGCAACAGCGGCGGCGCGCTGGTGGACTGCTCCGGGCGCTTGGTCGGAGTGAACGCCGCGATCGCGACCGTGCCGAACGAGGCCGGGGTCAGTGGCGGCGGAAGCGTCGGCCTCGGCTTCGCGATCCCGGTGGACCTCGCCAAACCGATCGCCGACGAGCTCATCCGCACCGGGCAGCCGGGCCATCCGACCACCGGTCTGCAGGTCCAGGAGATCCCACCAGCTCTCGCCCAGGCGTCCGGCAATCCGACCGGCCTGTTCGTCCAGGCGGTCGACGGTCCGGCCGTGGCGGCCGGTCTCAAGGCGGGTGACATCATCACGAAGGTCGACGGCGCTGCGGCCGTCAGCAGTGAGCAGATCATCGTCGCCACCCTGACCCGCCAAGCCGGCGACACCCTCGAACTGGCCTACGTCAGGGCCGGTACGGCGGCCACCACCACGCTCACGCTGGCAGCTCCCTGATCACACCGGTTGCGAGGCCAGGAGGTCCAGACCTAGGTGCCTGGCAAGATACCTCGCCACGCACTGGCCTTTGACACTATTGCCCGCCTCATCCAGTCGCGGCGCGAACGTACCCAGAGCACCCTTGCCCGGCGAGACCGTCACGATGCCACCGCCGATCCCGCTCTTCCCCGGCACCCCGACGTCGAGCAGCCAGTCACCGGAGGTCTCGTACAGGCCCGCGATCGTCATGACCGCCAGCGTCACCCGAGCGACGTCCGCGTCGATCACCCGCTGTCCGGTCGTCGGACAGACACCGCCGTCCGCCAACGTCGCTCCCATCACAGCCAGGTCGGCCGCGGTGACGGTCAAGCAGCTCTGCCTGGTGTACAGCTCGGTCGCGTCGTCCGCATCGCCGGCCAGGCCGCCGACGCTGCGCAGGAGAGCAGCCAGCGCACGATTGCGATGGTTCGTCAGCAGGGCAGACTCGAGTACGTCGGCATCGAGTTCGAGCTCACGTCCGGCGAAGCGCGACAAACCGTCCGCGATGAAGTCCCACCGGTCGTCCAACGAACCACCGGGCGTCAGACTCGTCGTCGCGATGGCACCGGGATTGACCATCGGGTTGGTGCGTCCGGCGGTGGACTGCTCGACCGCTTGCACCGAATTGAACGGCAGCCCGGTCGCGTTGACACCGACAAGGTTGCGGACGGCATCGACCCCGACCGCCTGACACGTCAGCGCGAACACGAACGGCTTCGCGACACTCATGATCGTGAACGGCTGCCGCGAGTCGCCGGTCTCGAACACCCGGCCGTCGGTGGCCGCGACACACACACCGAACGCGTCCGGATCGACCCGGGTCAACGCGGGATACACCTCCGACACCGCACCGCCGTCGACCGCACGGCACCGTTCGTACGCCGCCTGGACCAGCTCGGCGACCGCCTCTGGAAGCCCACCGGTGGAGATGTACCTGTCCACGTCAGAACGGCCAGACGAGCGGGATGACGACGAGAGCGGTGAGCAGCCACCAGGCCATCACCGGGAGCCCGAGCTTCCAGTAGTCGCCGAAGCGGTAGCCCGCCGGGCTCATGATCATCATGTTCGCGGGCGTCGAGATCGGGGTCAGCAATGATGCCGCGCCGGCGACCGCGATGAGCATCAGCACCGGCTTCACCGACGTACCCGTGCCCTGCGCGGCGGCGACCGCGATCGGCGCGACGATCAGCACCGTCGCGGTATTGCTGACCACCTGGCCGAGGGTCGCGGTCAACGCGAAGAGTGCCAGGAGCAACAAGTACGGCCGTCCAGGCCCGACCGCGTCGATGATCAGGTCGGCGATCCGGTCCGCTCCCCCGCTGGACTGGATCGCGGCCGACAGCGGGATCAACGCACCGATCAGTACGACGATCTGCCACGAGATCGAGCGGTACGCCTGGCGCGGTCCGACGACCTTGGTCAGCACCATCGCGGTCGCGGCCAGCAGACCGGCCATCGCCGGCGGAACCGCTCCGGTAGCCAGCAGCACGACCATCGCCCCGACGATGCTGACGGCAACTGTTGCCTTACGTCCCCAGGGCACGGCCTGGCGTCGGACGAGTTCGGGCGTGTCCACCAGCAGGACATCACGATCCATGGTCAGCTCGTCCAGCGCCGACCATTCGCCGTGCACGAGCAGGGCGTCGCCTTCGGCCAGTTCGGTCGGCCGGGCACCACGGTCCTTGCCCATCCGCTGGACCGCGATGATCACCAGGTCGTGGACCCGGTGCATGCCCGGGAACACGGTCTCGCCGACCAAGGCGGATCGCGGCGGGATCACCACCTCGACGACTCCGGCCTCCCGGGTCATCAGGTCGTCGACGTCGGTGGGTGCGCTCATGCAGACCGCGAGTACGGAGTCGATGGACAGACTGCCCACCTCCTCGGACGGTCCGGTCACCACGAGTACGTCGTCAACCGCGAGCGCGCCGTCCACCCGGGACAGTCCCTTTCCGTCCTGGGCCCCGACGATCTCGACCCCCGGATACTCCGAGAGGTCGACGTCATGCACTCCTTGGCCGAGCAAGGGCGAACGCTCCCGGACCCGCAACCGGTAGAAGCCGTCGGTCAGGGCGTAGTGCACGTCGAGCGTGTGTGCGTGCTTGGCAAGGTCCGCCGGAGCATGCGCCGGACGTGCCGCCGGGAGCAGTCGCGGGCCGAGCAGGACCGAGATGGCGATCGTGCCGAGGACGAGCGGGATGCCGAAGATCGCGAACGAGAAGAACGCGAACTCACCCGCACCGGCGTCGCGGGAAGCCTCGGAGACGATGATGTTGACCGGCGTACCGGTCAACATCAGCAGGGATCCCGCGCTGCCCGCGAAGGTCAGCGGCATCAGCAGTCTCGACGGTGGTTCGCCGATCCGGACCGCGAGCATAACGACGAGCGGGAGCAAGGCGGCGACCGCGCCGTTGAGCGTGATCAGGGCCGACAGCACGGCACACAGACCGGTCACCGCGATCAACAGTCGCGCGCGGCCGGTTCCGGCGTACCTGACGATGGTCTGGCCGGCCCAGGCCGTGACCCCGGTCGAGTCGATGCCCTCACTCACCACGAACAGCGTGGCGATGAAGATCACCACCGGATCGCCGAAGCCCGCGAGTACGTCGGTGAACCCGAGTACGCCGGTTGCCCACAGCGCCAGCGCGGTCAGGATCGCGACGACGTCGACGGGCAGCCGGTTCCACACGAACAGCGCGACGGTGAGCCCGAGGATGATCAGGCTGACCGTACCGTCGTCCACGGCGCCCTAGCCGAGGTGAACCGGTGCGGACGGACCCCACGGAATGCCGATCAGGTACCACGCGACGTAGAACAGGGTCCAGGCGACCAGCAGGATGAAGGTGTACGGCAGCATCATCGACACCACCGTGCCGATGCCCGCCTTCTTCCGGTACCGCTGGCAGACCAGGACGATGAACGGCAGGTACACCATCAGCGGAGTGATCACGTTGGCCGGACCGTCGCCGACCCGGTAGGCCGCGATCACGGTCTGCGGGGCGATGCCGAGCCGGTAGAACAGCGGGATGAAGATCGGCGCGAGGATCGCCCACTTCGGGATCACGCCGGGCATGATCAGGTCGATGATCAGGACCAGCAGGATGAAGCCGATCAGCAACGGCAGCGCACCGATGTCGGCCCGCTCGAGCAGGTCGGCCAGGCCGGTCGCGGCCAGCGTCGACATGTTCGTGTAGTTGAAGTAGGCAATGAACTGGGCGATCAGCAGCATCAGGAAGATCAGGCCGCCGAGCCCGTTGAACGTCTTCACGATCGCGTTGATGACGTTCGTACTGCCGGTCAGCGACTTCGCACCGCGGCCGTAGCCGAGACCGGCCGCGAGGAACAGCATCGAGATGATGAACAGCAGGCTGCTCATGAACGGCGACGTACCGAAGATCTCGCCGGTGTCCGGGTTGCGCAGCGGGGCGTTCGGGATGAAGGTCAGCGCGGAGACGATGGCGATCGCGACCAGCAGGTAGTAGACCGACATCCGCAGTCCGCGGGACTCCAGCGCCATCTCCTCGTCACTGGGCTGATGGTCGACGTGCGCGTCGGCCGGCGCCTCGGCCGGGTCGTACTTGCCCAGTCTGGGTTCCAGCAGGCGCTCGGTGATGACCGTCATCACCAGCGCGCAGAACAGCGTCGCCGCGATACTGAAGTAGAAGTTGTGCGTGACGTTGAGGTGTACGTCGGGAGCAACCAGCGCGACCGTCTCGTTGGTGACCTCGGTGATGATGCCGTCGGCCGGGGTGATCAGGATGTTGACGAAGAACGCCGCGCTGACACCGGCGTACGCCGCGGCGATACCGGCCAGCGGATGTCGCCCGAGGGATGCGAACGCGGCCGCGCCCAACGGGATCAGGACCAGATAGCCGGCGTCCGAGGCAACACTGGAGATGCCACCGAGCAGGATGATGATGAACGTGATCGCGCCCTTCGGTGCCACTTTCACCATCTTGCGGATCAGGGCGGCGATCAGGCCTGCCTCCTCGGCGACGCCGACGCCGATCATCGCGACCAGGATGACCGCGACGACCCCGAAGTCGTTGAAGTTCTGGACGGCGGTGGTGAAGATGAAGCGGATGCCGTCGCCGGTCAGCAGGCTCTCGGCGGTGATCGTCTCCTTGTGCACCTCGAACTCGGGCACCGCCGGCGCGGGCGGTGCGTCCGAGCCGGCCACGCTGGTCCCACCCGGGTACTCCGGCGCGACCTGGACGGTGGCCGGCTCGGCCACCTCGGTGGTCACGCTGGCGCCGGTCCAGTCCAGCACCTGCGACAGCACGATCACGATGAAGATCAGCGCGAGGAAGATGATCGCCGGGTGCGGAACCTTGTTGCCGACGCGCTCGATCCCGTCCAGGACGCGTTGCATCCCGCCCTTCTTCACGGGCTTGTCGTGCACCGCCTCGGAACTCATGGCCGCGCTGCCTGGTTCTCGGCGTCCGCGGGCCGGGTGAACGCGCGGGCGAACTCGATCAGCAACTTGGTACCGAAACCGGTCGCGCCCTTGTTCCGCCAGGTCCGCGGTGCCGGAAGTTGCGCCGTACCGGCGATGTCGACGTGAGCCCACGGGCGGCCGTCGACGAACTCCTCGAGGAAGAGCGCCGCGGTGATCGAGCCCGCGTTGATCCCGCCCATGTTGGTGAGATCGGCGATCGACGAGTCGAGCTGCGACCGGTACGAGCGATGCAGTGGGAGCTCCCACACCGGCTCGTCGACGACGTCACCGGCCTGCCGCAACTGCTGCACCACGTCCGGGTCGTTGCCCATCACACCGGCGATCTCGACCCCGAACGTCCGGAGACAGGCACCGGTCAGGGTGGCGATGTCGACGATGGCGTCGACGGGTTCCTCGGTCGCGAGTGCGAGGGCGTCGGCCATCACCAAGCGGCCTTCGGCATCGGTGTTGAGTACCTCGACCGTCTTGCCGTTCCGCATCCTGAGGACGTCGCCGAGTTTCATCGCCGAGCCGGACGGCATGTTGTCCGTACACATCAGGTAGCCCGTGACAGCCGCCGTACAGCCGATGGCCTGCAGGGCTGTCATCGCGGCGAGTACGGCGGCGGCGCCGGTCATGTCGTTCTTCATCTGCGCGTGCGACTCGTCGCTCGGCTTCAGGCTGATCCCGCCGGAGTCGTACATGATCCCCTTGCCGACCAGCGCGATCCGGCCGGTCGGGTCGGCGGGCTGGTAGCGCAGGCGGATCATCCGGGGCGGATCGACACTGCCGCGGTTGACGCCGAGCAGTCCGCCGCAGCCCATTTCGATCAGCTGGTCCTTGTCGAAGACCTCCACGTCGAGTCCGGCCGGCGGACCGAGCTCCTGTGCGACCTCGGCGATCCGGACCGCCGACAACGTGGTGGCCGGGCAGTTCGCCAGATCCCGGCCCAGACAGCACGCCTCGGCAACGATCCGGCCGCGCTCGACCCCGGCGGCGACCTCCTCGGCATCCGCATCCGCCGCGACCACCAGCAGCGACTCGAGCTGTGGCTCGTCGGCACCCGCGCCGACGAAGTACCGCCAGCGGGCCAGCAGCACGCCCTCGGTCGCGGCCTGGGCGAACTCCGCCGCTGAGAGGCCGGTCAGGCGTGACGGCACCTCGATCGCGAGCCGCTTGTGCCACGGGACCGCACGGGCGAACTCGGCGGCCAGATCCCGGATCAGGGTGGCGTCGGCCTCGTCCGCCGTACCGGTCCCGACGGCGACCCGGACCGGTCCCCCGGCTCCGATCTGGACCAGGGTCTGACCTCTGGTGCCGCGGAACCCGGCCGACGCCAGACCCGCGGCGTCCGTACCCAGTTCCTCCGGCGGCTCCGCGCCGGCACCCACCGGCACGGCGAGCGCATCCGCCTCCTGCTCTGCCTGTTTCAGCGAACCGACGGCGACCGCTACCCGGCGCCGGGTCGAAGGAATCGGGTCGAAGTCGTCCGGGGTCGTGTTCACGAAATCTCCTCCGGCACCTGATCAGGACTGGAGGGCCTCGATGAGCTCCTCTTCGCGTTCCTTGGTCAGGTTGGTCTGGATGATCGTCGGGCTGAAGGGCTTGAGCGCGTCGACGACGCGGTCCACGGTGGCCGACCGGGCCAGCAGGAACACCGCCGCCTTGCCTTCCTGCAACTGCGCGCCGACCTGCTTGATCAGGTCGTCGTTGATCCCGACATCGGTCAGCTTGCCGGCCACCGCGCCACTGGCGGCGCCGGCGACCATGCCGGCGATCGGGTTCAGGAAGATCAACCCGATCAAGGTGCCCCACAACGCCCCGCTCGCCGCGGCCGGACCGGTCAGGCTGATCGACTGTTCGATCCGCACCTTGCCCTTGGCATCCTTGTAGGCGTAGGCGGCGTCCTCACGCTGCAACAGCTGCTGCTTCGCCAGGTCCTCGGTCAGCTGGACGACGCGCTCGGCGTCCTCACGACTGTCCAGACCGAGCACCACCAGATGGGTCATCTCCGACTCCTTCGGGGGAAGCTGGCGCGCCCGTACACCGGCGCTGGACGGCCATCCCATCAACCCAGCGCCCCGCCGGCCTCCTCCAATTAGGGTGAATCCGGCCCGGCACCCGCTCGGCGGAGGAAGTCGGACAGCGGTCCGGGCAGCTCGGCCGGCCGTTCGCCCCAGTCGTAGACGACCGCGGTGCCGGCGATCAGGTCGTGCAGGGCGCGATGCTCACGGTGGAACAGGATCAGGACGAACCCGAGTCCGGCCGGCAGCACGCTCAACGGAAACGCACAGACCCGCAGGAAGGCCCGGCCCGGCCGGATCGTCCCGCCGTCCGATCGCACCACCCGCAGTCCGACGATGCCCTGCCCCGGCGTTCGCGCGGCGACCGCGAGGAATCCGAAGGTGTAGCCGAAGGCAAGGACCACCAGCACGGCCGTGGCCTGCGGCGAGGACGGGTCGCGCCGCAACGACGTCGACCAGAACGCGGTGGTGAGCAGATCCAGCCCCGCGAAGCCGATCGTGAACGTCGTGATGATGATCAGTACGTCGAGAACCGCAGCCGCTGCTCTGCTCACCGCGCCGGCGTAGTGACCCGTGACGGTCAGCCGTTGATTCACAGCTGCTCTCGCAACAACACCGGCGTTGTCGGCTGCGCCCGTACGTCCCTGCGCAGCAGCCGATTGACGACCTTGTCGAGTACGGCGTCCAGTCCCGCGAACTGGCGCCGGATCAGGTCGAGCAGTGAGCCGGCCAGCCTGGTCTGGCTCTCGACCACGATCTCCGGCACACCGGACCGGCGTACCAGCTCCTCGACGTCCACGGTCCGCAGTAAGGCGTCGAGGTCGATCCGCTCGAGGAGGCGTTCGGTGTCGATGCGGTCGAGGAGGCGATTCACGTCGACGCGGTCGAGCAGCCGGTTGATGTCTATGCGGTCGACGAAGGCGTCCAGGTCGACGTGGTCGAGGATCAGGTCGGCGGGCACGGTCTCGACCATGCGGCCCGTGACCCTGCCGGCGAGCCGCCCGAGTGCTTCGACGGGGCGTGACATCACCACACACTGGTCTCGGTGCGGGTCCGGCGGATCACCCGCCGCGGGTGAGCCGGATCAGCTGGTCAGGCCGACGGACCGGGCCATCCGCAGCGCCGCGGACCGCTTCTCCACGCCGAGCTTGCGATACAGCGAGATCAGATGCGTCTTGACGGTGTTCTCGGTGATGAACAGCGCCTGCGCGATCTCCGTGTACGAACTGCCGAGCGCGAGTTGGTCGAGTACGTCGGCCTCCCGCGGAGTCAGCCGGATCCGGGCGCCGTTGATCACCGCGTCGAGGCGGCGTGGCGGCGTACTCCGCACGGTGGGCCGGGTCCGCTCCAGCAGGGTCATGCCGCCGGACTCGCTCCAGCCGGCTCGATAGGCGGTCAGCCGCTCGAGCGCGACCGCGGCGAACGGATGCGGGTTCGGGCCGGCCAGGTGCCGGTGCAACCGGTCGAGGAACTCCGGCTCGATACCGGCCGGGGTGAGCGCCAGCAGCATCCGCTGTGGAGTGACCCGGTTGAGGGTGTCGACGAGTGCGACATCGGCTGCCGCTTCGTCTCCCGTGCGCACCAGGAGGATGGTGCGGACCGACGCGGCGGCGGACGCGAGCGGCGGGTAGACGTCCGGCTGGTTCAACGCCTCCTCCAGCAGCTTCAGCGTGGTCTGGGCGTCGCCGCGCACGATCGAGGACATGGCCCGGACCAGCTCGGCCTCGGAGGTGTTCCCGGTCCGGTCGAGTACGTCGGTCTGGGATTCGGCGCCGGTCAGGTCCCCGAGGAGCGTCGCCAGTCCGAACCGGAGCAGCGCGCGGTCCCGGGCCAGGAACGAAGGCACCGGCCCGACCGACGTGGGATCGGCGGTGAGCTCGGTCAGTGCCTGGTCGAGGTGACCCGCCTCGACCAGTAGGCCTGCGCGCAGCAGCGCCCGCAGGCCCGCGACCACCGTGTCGGCGTCGCTGACCTGGGTCGCGACCACGAGCTCGTGCCGATGCCAGGCACCGTCCAGATCCAGCTGGCTCAGTGCGGCGAAGCCCAGTACGACGTGCGCGCGGGCGGCGTACTCCTGGGGAATCCCCTGCTCTCCGCCGGCATCGAGCGCGGCCTGGGCGGACTCGGCCGCGTTCTGGACCTGACCGCGGACGAACTGCACGACGGCTCGATGCGCCAGGCCGCCGGCGACGAGCCGTTGATGGCCTGCCATCCGGGCGGTGACGAGAGCCTCGTCCAGATGGCTGAGCGCCGCGTCCAGCTCGTCGGCCCAGGTCTCGGCCGCGGCGAGCTCGATCAGCAACCAGGCCAGCCGCTCGGGACCGAGTACGGCGCGCGGCCGGCCGTGCCCGTTGGTTGGATCCAGTGCCAGCAGCGACCGCGCCCGCCCGATCGCGGCCTGGAGGTCATGCCAGCCGTAGCGGGATTCCCACAGCCGGAGCAGTACGGCGTCTGCCTCGAGCGCGTCGTCGTCCGGTGTCGCCGGCCCGCCTTCGGCAGAGGATGCGACGGTGGCCAGTGCTGTGGCCAGGTCGTCGGCCGAGGCCGCGTCCATGACCGCGCCGGTCACGTCACCGGTGGCCCGGCGCAACAGACCACGGACGCCGACAAGGTGCGGATGCTCGTCGATGTAGCCGTCCGGGAGGCTCTCGAAGCCGTCCGCGACCAGACCGAGCTCACCGGCGGCCAGGATCGCCGGGCCGTGCCCGACCAGGATCCGGGCGACCAGCTCGGGGCTCTCGGCCCGCAGTGCGCTCCGCAGTGCCGTGCTGCCCGCACCGCGATTCTCGTAGTACAGCGCCGAGCGGTGCTGCGCCGCGACGACGATCTGCGCGTTCTTCGCACTGTTGGCGACCCGGCGCCGGAGCAGTTCGACCAGCAGTGGGTGGAACCGGTAGAACGGTTCACTGCCCGGGTCATCGGCGTACGCGGTCACCAGCAGGCCGTTGCCGGCGAGGTCCGCCAGCATCGCCCCCGCATCGGCGTCACCGCTCAGCATGGCTGCCTGGTGTGCGGTCACCGCGGCCGATCCGAAGGTGCTCAACAGCATCGCCTGGACGCGCTCGTCCAGCGTGCTGAGCGTTTCACCGAGGAGCAGATCGAGGACCGGCTGCTGGGTTGCGCTGGACCAGAGGGCGTCTCCGGACGCGGCGAAGCTGCGGGCCGCGAGGACCAGCGCCGCCGCCCACCCCGCCGTTTCGGCCTGGAACAGCTGGACGTCCGCCGGCGTGGCGTTCTCGGCGTGCGTCCGGACGAGGGCGGTGGCTTCGGCATCGGTGAAGCGCAGATCGCGCGTTCGCAGCGTCAGTGCCATCCCCCTCAGCTCGAGCTCGGGCACCGGCAGCGGGAGGTCGTACCGGCTGGCGAGCAACAACCGGACGGCGTACGGCGCCTTCTTCAGGACCTGGGACAGTTCGGCGAAGGTGGCTGCCGGCAACAGATGGGCGTCGTCCACGACGACCGGATGCGGCGCCGTCACCGGATCGGAGTCGGTCAGCTGCTCGAGGATCGCGCCCAGCGAACCCAACGTCTCGCCGGAGGTCCACACCACCGCCTGTCCCGAGCGTCTTCGGCGCGCGACCCAATCGGACAGCAGGACCGTCTTGCCGGTGCCGGCCGGTGCGACCAGCATCGTCAGCGGTGATCGGATGCCCAGATCAAGGGCAGAGTGCAACCGCTCGCGAGTCACCAGCGTGAGGGGCGGCCGCGGAATGCCTTCCGTGGTCAACTGCCGCCCGTTCTCGTCAGCCGGGTCGGTCTCGCGGGCAGGGTCAGGCGTCGGGATCGTCACACGCGTCGCCCTCCCCTGGCTGGCGTGCCGTCATGTTGAGCCGGTGGCGCTCCTCCAATTTCGAGACTAGCCCGTCTGACACGATTGTGGCAGTGGCCACAGGGGCCAATGCGACTAGGCGCGCGGGACTTTGGCCCCGATCCACACCGCCACCACGACCAGCAGGCCGATCCCGACGATCCATCCCCACAAGCCCTCGGAGACCGGTCCGAGCCGGCCCAGGCCGAATCCGCCCGGGTCCGGCTGCTGCCGCAGGCTCTCGACGTAGGCGATGATCGAGCGCTTGTCCTCCGGCAGCAGCACCTGGTCGGAGAAGACCGGCATCTGCTGCGGGCCGGTCAGCATCGCCAGATAGATGTTGCGATGCGACGTCTCCATCAGCGACGGCGCGTACTTGCCGTTCGGCAGGGCACCACCGCGGCCGGCGAAGTTGTGACAGGCGGTGCAGTTGGTCCGGAACAGCTCACCGCCGCGGGTGATCTCCTCCTGCGTCGCGTTGCTGACGTCGTAGTACTCCGAGGCCGGGATGGCGGGTCCCGGGGCCAGCGAGGCGATGTACGCCGCCAGCGCGGAGATCTCGTCCTCGGTGTAGACGGGTGGCTTCGCCGGGATCTGAGCACCGGGCTGTTGCGCGGGCATGCGGCCGGTGCTGACCTGGAAGTAGACGGCGGCCGCGCCGACGCCGATCAGTGAGGGTGCGGCGAAGCGCCCCTCACCGTTGGTGCCGCCTTCGGCGTGCAGGCCGTGGCAGCTCGAACAGCCGACCGCGAACAGCTTCCGGCCTTCCTCGATCTGCTGCGACTGCGGCCCGTCCGCGCCGGTCGCTCCACTCGGCACCAGTACGGCGTACGCCAAACCGACGGTCACCAGCGCCGACCCCACCACCAACACCCGAGCCAACCGCCCGCGACGCAGCGGTTTTGCGCTGTCCGCACCGCGCATCTGAGCACCTCCCGGCCGCCGCCCGAACAGCCAACCCGATCCGTCCCCGCGCCGGATCACCCGATTCGGGCGAGATCTCCGGTCATTGCCGGGCCGCGCGCTGGGTCCGGACATGGTGGTCAGCGCGCGTCGCGTTTGGCTTGGCGGCGGGCGCCGGCGGCTCTGGTTGACGCGTCCTTCTTCAGACCGCCAGTGGTCTTCGTCGCCCTGGCCGCCTTGTTGGCCTGCGCGGTCCTGGTTGCCCTTGTCTTGGTTGCCGTTGACTTGGTTGCTGTTGACTTGGTTGCCGGCGTCTTGGTTGCCGGGGGCGTCTTCGGCGAGGTGGCGGATCCGTTCGATCGGGCTGCTTCGATCCGCTCGGCGCGTAGCTGGGTCGACGCGCGGGTGGCCGCGGAGGCGACCTCCCGGCTCACCCGCGCGAGCGCCGACTCGAACAGCTCCGCCTTGCCACGATCACGTTGATTCTTCGGGTACGAGAACCCTCGCCCGCCGCGCGCAGCGACCGCCGAGCTCGCCGCCCGGCGATAGTTCTTCACGTACTTGGTCCGAGCCCGCCGGATCCGCTGGTGCAACTCCAGCAGTTCGTCCTCGTCCAGCCGCTTCAGCACATCCCGTTCGGTCTCCGCCATGAGGAGACGCTCGGCATCGGTCAACGAGTTCAGCAGCGCTTGGTTCATGGCAGGTCTCCCCGGCAGTGGTCCTCAGATCAGAGTCACAGGATCTTCCTGCCACAGCAAGGTTCTACGGCCTGACTGGGCGGCCCCAGGTGAGCTCGGCGACCACAGTCAGATCGAGTACACCGTCGTGGGCGTACGGGCTGACGGCCTGCTCGACGCCCGCGTCGAAGGCGGCGGCCTCGTCGGCCGGCATCAGGCCGCGGGCCAGGCTCGAGGTCGAGTGGAACTGCTCGATGTAGTCGGCAACCTTCTGCTGGTACGTGATCGGTGCGGTTCGCGCCGTACCGATCGACTCGAGCAGACCGCGCTCGTGGATGGCCTCGGCGACCTTCTACTTCGGGTCGTAGCTCTGCTTGCGCGAGTGCCGCTCGATCACCTTCACCAGCTCGCCCCACCACGGCATGTCCACCGGTCCGTGTTCGATCACCACGAGCTGCGCGTTGGGCGTCAGGTGCGGGACGATCCGCGCGAACGTCTCCTCCCACGGCATCCAGTGGATGCTGGCGCCGGCAGTGACGAGTGCGTACGGCCCAGTGAGCTCTGCGGTCTCGATGCTGCTGACCTGCCAGTGGATCGCCGGGTTGTCGCCGCCGGGCCGTTGCTTGCCCGCCGCGATCATCACCGGCGCGAAGTCGACCGCGTCGATCTCGTCGACCCGGCGCGCCAGCGGCCGCGCGATCGCCCCTTCACCGGCCCCGATGTCCAGCACCCGGCGCGGCTCGTCGGTGATCAGCGCGTCGAGCCGGTCGAAGACCTCGTCCGGGTACGGCGGCCGATGCTGGTAAGCCTCCGCCACTGCTTCCTGCTGAAACGTCGCCGCAAGTTCAGTCATGCCGGTCAGGCTAGTCCGAGCTCTCTGCCCAGCCACGGCTTTCTGCCAACAGCATCGTCCGCCCTCAAGCGTCGTGCGATCCGCCTTCTCCCCACACGGTTGCGCGTTCGGCGAACTCTTTCGGGTCGCTGTGCACGGGGATGACGCAGAGGAGATGGCCGCCGGGAGCCCGGAGCGTGTGACAGCCCTGCCAGCTGGAGACTTCGACGGCGCCGAGATCCGTGAGTCGGGCGACCTCTGCCGCCACGTCATCGGTCTCGATGTCGAGGTGGTAGCGGGGTTCGTCGTCGACGGACTGGATGGCGGTGACGTAGCCGGGGATCGCGTTCTTCAGGCTGATGAACTGCGGCTCCCCCGGCGGGCTCGAGGTCTCGACTCCCAGTGCACTCGCCCAGAACCCGGTGGCTTGCTCCACCTCGTCCCGGCGTACGTCGATCAAGAACGTGGACACGCGGCTCCTGTGCATGGACCCAAACCTAGTTGGACCAGCAGTTCCGGACGGTGAACGCCCGGAACCGGGGCGCCCGGCTCACCCACCCCACGCTCCGCCGCACGGTGATGCGGATCGACTTCAGCTGACTGGCGTGGCCTCCAGGGTGGTCAGGTCGCGGGCCGCGAAGCGGTAGTGCTCGCACTCCTCATCCATCAGTACGCCGAGACATTCGGCGACGGCTCGTTCTTCCTCGGGGTAGCCGGGCGCGGGCGAACGCAAGCAGGGTCGACCGAGCTCGGCGTTGGTCAATCCATCGAGAACGCTGTGCACGATCGCGATCCGATCCGCCCGCGCTTCGAGAACTTCGGCGTACGTCGGTTGTGCGTCGAGGTCGATGCCCAGCGTCGCGGCGTCGGCCGGCGCGTAGGCGGTCTGCGGCAACCCGAACGGGTGGAACGGTTTCGGCTGGTCGAGGATCGTGCGGCTCACCCAGGAGTCGGTGATGAAGACGAGGTGGCGCAGTGTTTCGGCGAACGACCACTCGTCGTTGACACGCTCGTCGCGGGCGGCCTCGGGCAGCCGCTCGACTCGCTCGGTCAACCCAGCCCATAGGCCTTCGATCGTGCTCCACATCACCCGGAAGCCGTCTGCGTCCTGGATGCTGCGCAGTTGGACCCGCTCGGGATGTCTCCGATCGAGCTCACTCTCGACGTACTCGGTCACGTCGACGCCGTTGACGACCAGATTGCTCACCCACCCCGACACGTCGACATCGACCAGGCATCCGTCGACGATCCGGGCGCCGGTCAGGTCGCAGTCCACCATCCGTGCGCCCCGCAGGTCCGCCACCATGAACGTGGCGCCACGGAACCTGGCGTTGTTCCCGTCGTCGTGATGCCCGGCCGACCAACGATGCGGCCCGTACTGCGCAGGTTCGTCCATCGCGCCATTGTCACCCAGACCACCGACAGTTCCGTCAGCCGGCCGAGGCCGGCGAATACGAGTCGCGGGTCAGTCGTAGGTGGCCTGGGCTTGCCAGGCTGTCTGGTGGAGGGTGAAGAGCCAGGCCCGGGTGTCGGTGGTGTGGAACTGGAAGCGGGCCTGGCGGGACTCGGTGGCGGGATCCCACCAGCGTTCGTCGGTGAGCCAGGGACCGGCCCAGGCGGTGATGGGATGCATTTTGTTGCTGTCAGCAACTTGAGGACCGGGACCCAGCTGGAAGGCGATGGGAGCGCCGGAGAGTCCGCCGCGGGCAGTGACCGAGACCTCGGTGCCGTCCTCGGCGAACACCTTCGCCGGCAGGGGTTTGGAGAAGATCGTGGTCGGCGCCAGCGTCGGCCACCGGACCGGGTCGGGGGAACTGATCGCCCCGGGCCACGGCTGATCCGGTGGACGGGCCGGCACCGGGCGGTCGCCCCACGGGATCAGCGTCTGCCGCTCCGCGAACCCACGCCCACCGCCGATCACCACCGTCGCGACCGCACCATGACCGAGCATGCTCTGCACCCGGGACAGCGCCCGGTGGATCCGCTCGTCCGGCCCACCACCCCACAGTCCGTCGGCATGCGCACCGACCGGATCCGCCTGATCGGGAATCAGCCGGAGCCGCACGACGGGTGACGTCAGCTCACTGGTCGCCGTCCCACTCCCCTGCAGTTGCCAGCGGACCCGGTCCACCACGTCGGCCGCGGTGAACCAGCGCGGATGCAACCACTCCCGGTCGTGGATCCGCCCGGACTCGGTGCCGATCTCGACCCGCAGCGTCGTACACACCAGGCCGAGCTCGGTCAGCCGGACGATCAGTTCGTCGGCGGCCGACCGGACCGCGAAGGCGACCTGGTCGACCCGGTCCACGGCCGGCTCGAAGTCGAGGGTGCGGGTGAGCTCCGGCGGGATCTCCCGGCCCACCACCGGGCGATCGTCGTACCCACAGGCCAGCCGGTGGGCGAAGGCGCCGGTCGGTCCGAACCTGGTCAGCACCTCGGTGCCGGACAGCCCCGCGAACGCCCCCAGCGACCGCAACCCGAGCCGGCGGAGCAGATCCGTCAGCACCGGCTGCTCGAGCACATCGACGGACAACGGCGCCAGGAACTCCGGCGACCCACCGACCGGCACCACCTGGATCCGGGTCTGCGCCGAACTCCGCCGAGCCGCCTGCTCGGCGGCGAACGGACCGTCGGCGATCCCGACCCGGCTGCCGAAGACCTCGAACGTCTCGAGCCGGTCGAGCAGCTTCTCCGCGGCCGCCGGCTCACTGCCGTAGAACCGGGCCGGGCCACGCGCCTTCAACGCACACATACCCGGCCGGATCACCTGGATGCCGGGTATGAGCGCCTCCAGACACCCGATCACCGGATCGAACGCCCGCGCGTCGATCACCGGGTCGTACTTCAGTACGACGAGCTCCGGGCACCGCGACTGCGCATCCCGGGCCCGCTGCCCGCGACGCACCCCCTCGGCCCGCGCGGCGGCGGACGTGGCGAGCACTTTGCCCTTCTCCAGCACGGCGATCGGCTCGGTGGGAGAACGGCCCGTCGCCACAGCAGCCGCCGTCACCGGCCAGTCCGGCACCCAGATCACCATCGTGCGGGTGAGACCACTCATCAGCCCACCGCCTCCTCACGCCAGCGTGCAGCCACGGTCTCGACCGACTCGACGGAGCGGACGGTCCCGTCCGGCGCGGGGAGCCACAGTTGATGCCGACGCGGATGCACGGCGACTCTCCGGCCACTCACCACGACCGTTGCCTGCCGGCCGGTGAGCAGCCCCTCACCGTCGCCCAGACCGGTCCAGGTGTTGGTCTCCACCTCCATCCGGGCCTCGCTCCCCGGCCAGGAACCGGACGCGATCAGCATCGCCCCGCGCGTCCGCAACCGCGCGGCGAGCCGGGACGCCTCCCCCGGCGTCACCTCACCGGGCGGGCGGACGACCACCACGGTCAGCGCATCGACGAGCGCGGCGACGACATTCAGCCAGTCGTGCCCCGGGTCGGGCACCAGCACGAGGCGCTCCAGGTCGACCCCGAGCCCACGCGCCGCCTCCGCACCGAACGACGGCAGCCCCACCACCCCGCACCACGCCCCGTCCGCGGACGGACCGGCCATCAACGCCATCACCAACGCGGCACTGCCACGCACCGAGTACGCCGAGCCGCCGCGCAGGCTGGCCCCCGACAGCAACTCCGAGACCGCCGGCAGCGTGGGCATGGCCCGATCCACCTCAGCGGTGTCGAGCGCCTGCTGCACCCGCGTCTCGGTGACCCGGGTCTCGAACCCGGTGATCGAGGCGAGGCGCGCCGGCGCAGGAGCGGGGTGATCGAGTGCGTCGGCGTCCGGATCGTGCGGGGAATCGGGATCGAAACTGGTGACCGCGGTGAGGTGAGGCGTGGCCGGCGGATGATCGGGGTCGGCCTCCTCGAACTCCTGGGCCTTGCGGGCCTTGGCCTGGGCGAGGAGCATCCGGGCCTGGTCCAGCGCTGTGACCTGGCGCTCGGTGCCGACTGCGGAAGTCCCCGTCATGAATCCATGTTCGAACACCTGTTCGAACATGTCAATCCGGTCGTCCACAGCCATAGGGTGGGGGCATGCCGAGGACAATTGCCACCAACACCAAGGTCGACCTCGAGGGGCTGCTGGAGTTCGTTCGCCCCCGTCACCACATGCTGCTGATCGCCACCCGGTCCGACGGTACGCCGCAGGCGTCGCCGGTGTCGGGTGGTGTGGACGAACAGGGTCGCATCGTCATCTCGTCGTACCCGGAGCGAGCCAAGAGCACCAACGTGAAGCGCGAGCGGCGGGCCAGTGTCGTCGTACTGTCCGACGAGTGGAACGGCGCCTGGGTGCAGGTCGACGGCAGCGGTGAGGTCATCGAGCTGCCGGACGCCGTGGAGCCGCTGGTCGACTACTACCGTTCGATCTCCGGTGAGCACCCGGACTGGGACGAGTACCGCGAGGCCATGCGGACGCAGGGCAAGTGCCTGATCCGCATCACCCCGGAGCGCTGGAGCCCACTCGCGACCGGCGGCTTCCCCGCCCGCCTGGCCGACTGACGTGCGTACGGCGCTGGTGGTGCACGCCCACCCGGATGATGAGGCGTTCGCCACCGGCGCCGCGACCTGGGTACTTCACGACGCCGGCTGGCGGGTCGTCCTGCGCGTCGCCACCCAGGGATGGGGAGGCACCGGAGACAAGTTGCCGGCATCATGCGAATTGCTCGGGATCGATGAGTGGGACTGGCTCAGCGACCCGGACCGGTGGATCGACGACGGAGGCGTGAACGGACCGCGCACACTGGCGAGTGCCGAGCCCGACGAGGTCGTGGCGGAGGTCGAGCGAGCCATCCGCACCCTGCAGCCGGAGCTGATCCTCACCGTCGGCAGTGACGGCCTGACCGGTCACCCGGATCACATCGCGATCTCACAAGCCGTCCGGCGTGCACAGAAGCCCTGTCGCGCCCTAGGCGCCCGACTGCGGGCCCAGGACGTCCGGGCCGGTGAGCAACTCCTCCAAGAGCTGTTGCCCGGCAAGCCGATCGGTTCCGGCCGCGTCACCGGATGCGATGACGCAACGCCCTTGGAGACGATCTCCAAGGCACCAGAGCTGCTCCGGCGCCAAGCACTCGACGCGTACTACGAAGGGCTCGGCACACAGGACCTGCCCGAGCTCATCACGTCACACAACTCACGCAGTGACGGGCTTCTGCTCAGAGCGGTCTTCGACGCGTCGGACGGCTGGCCGCAGGACCGGTTCGAGCTGCTCACGGCTTAGCTGAGCGGCGTTCCATCGTCTCGGTGATGCGCTGCATGGCGCCTTCGAGGTGCTCGCGCAGCGCCGCCTCCGCACCCGCTTCGTCATGGGCGACACAGGCGTCGAGGATGGCCTGGTGCTCGCGGCGGGTCTGTTCGATCCGGGCCTTGGTCTGGCGGGACCCGAAGCGGTAGCGCTCGCTGTTCTGCCAGACCGGCTCGATCGCGCGGGGCAGCCAGCGCGAGCCGCCGGACCGGTAGATGGCGAAGTGGAACTCGGTGTGGGCCTGCCGCGAGGCGATGTTGTCGCCGATCTTCGACAACCGGACGTGCTCGGCCAGTGCGGCCCGGGCCAGCGTCGCATCGGCGTCGGCGAACCGGGTCGCGGCCGCACGGACCGCGAGGGACTCCAGCGCCAGCCGGGTCGCGTGGGTGTCGCGCAGGTCCTCCATCGACAGCTCGCGGACCCAGGCACCCTTGTGCGGGACGATCTCGACCAGCCCGAGCGCGGCCATCCGCCGCAGCCCTTCCCGGATCGGCATCTGGCTCATGTCCAGCCGCTTGGCGAGCTCCTCCAGCCGGAGCGCCTGCCCGCTGGGGAGTTCGCCGGACAGGATGAGCTCATGCAGCTCGGCGGCGGCTTCCTCGGCGAGAGTACGACGGCCGGTCGGTCCCCCAGGCGTGAGCTCGAGTCGTCGGGTCATCGGTTGCGGGCTGCCTCTCTCCTCCACTGCATACAAATTGAGCACTGCATACAACTACAACTCTGGGAGGTAACCGTACGGCAGGCCAGGGCATCTCAGGGCGTCCACGGACAGATTGCTCAGCGGAAACGCCCAGAGCGATCAGTGGTCTAGGCCAACAGCGCCATCACAGACCTCAGCGCGGACCTCAGGGCAGAACTGACAAGTCCAGCAATACCCGCCCTGCTTGCTGATCCAGCACTTCACCGACCCGGTCCGCGGACAGCAGTTCGTACTCCGGCCGCCACTGCGCGGACGCGATATCGGCGAGCGCCTGACCGACCGCACCGGGTTCGAAAACGGTCCGCTGCAGGTTCACCGGCAGCACTCGCAGGTCCCGGCCGATCAACTGATGCAGATCGATCGTGGTGAACTCGCCGGCCTTGTAACCAAGTACGGCGACCCGTCCGCCCGGAGTGATGTGTCCGAGCACCCCACTGGTCACCGGACCGCCAACTGTGTCGATGGCAGCGGCACACCAGGGCAGCTCACGACCGACCTGCCCCAATCCGTCCACCCGGACGATCTGGTCGACCAGTGCAGCCGTCGGCTCGACGGAGTCGGTAGTCCACGCCAGCCCGATCACCTTGGTCGCCCCGGCCGACCGCGCCACCGCCGCGCACAGCCGCCCGAGCAGACTCGTGATCCCGGTAACCACGACCGTCTCACCCGCTACGACGTCCGCAACCCGTCGTACGGCGGTATGGGCCGTCAGCGCCGGTGTCAGCAACGCCAGAGCAGTGGCCGGCTCCAGACCGGACGGCAGCCGGTGTACGGCGGCATCCGGCACCACGGCGTACCGGCCCCAGAGACCGGACCTGGTCACCCCGACGCCCTCACCGCGAACGATCACCGCCGTCCCGGGCTCCACCGCGGACGACGTGACGACCACACCGGCTCCCTCAGAGCCGGGTGTGAACGGTGCAGTGGGCTGCTTGCCCGCGACCGCTGCCCGGTCCTGCTGCGTCACCGCGGCCAGCCGCATCTCCACCAGCGTCTCGCCCGGTCCGGCGACCAGTTCGATCTCTTCGGCCTTCAGCAACTCGCCAGGGCCGTGACTGCGCAAAACAGTCCCCCGCGTACTCATGCCTCATCCCCGTTCACCACAATTTGATATCTGATCACAGATGGCCTCAGCCAAAAGCTTCGTCTCACGACGCGACAACCCCCTTCGCCAGCGGACGCGTCAGCTCAGCCACAGCTGCCGCCCGAGCCGAGGACACGGTGTCGCTGCCCATCGGGAACGGCCAGTCGCTCCCGGCCAGCACCCGCTCGGCCCCGAAGGTCTTCGTCAGTAGGTCCAGTACGGCGTCGTCGTGCACCAGGTCGTCGACGTAGAACCGGCGCAGCGCCTCCCCGACCGGCAGGGACAACGGCTCGATCCCCGGCCGCTTCTGATCGACACCACGCTGCCAGCGCCCGGCCAGCGCCGCCGTCACACCACCCCCATGGCACAGGCAGAATCGGATCCCCGGAAACCGCCCCGGCACATCCGCGAAGACCAGCGAAGCCGCAGCGACCCCGGTCTCGTACGGATTCCCCAACAGATTCGACAGGTAGAACGACTCAAGCCGCTTGTCGTCACTGTCACCCGGATGGATGAGGGTGAACGCCTCCAGCTCGTGCAGTGTCTGCCAGACCGGATCCAGGCCCGCGTAGTCCGGCGTACCGAGTGCGAAGCCGCTGAAGACGCCTTCCTGAGCCAGGGCGGCAGCGACTGCCGGTGCGGCCGGATCGAGCAGGGGCAGCTGACCGAGGACGCGCAGCTGCGGAGTGGCGAGCTCACGGAGACCCTGGTTCACCAGCTCGGCCCACTCGACGCCGGCGTCGTACCGGAACAGCGCGGGCGGGACGGACACCACAGCACCATCGAGATCCTGGTCAGCGATCCACTGCAGCAGGGCGGCCGGATCGGCCAGGCGCTGCAGCGGCAGGCGCTGCCCGTCGACCACCAGAGCACCGGAGTCGATCGACAGACCGAACTCCGCCCGGTGCGCCGCCGACAGCACAGTCGGCGGGATCAGGTGCGTGTGGACGTCCCAGCCGGCCATGTCAGCGGGCGTCCTCGTCGTTGTCGTAGAACGCCGGCCGCTCCGGATAGTGCGGACCGTCGTACACCTCCAGCAGGATGCTGGTCTCCTCGGCGAGCGTCGGCCCGTGCACGTTGCCCTTGGGGTTCCAGTAGAAGCTGCCCTTGGTCAGCGTCGTCTTCGTCGGCAGGTACATGTACCGCCCGGACAGGCAGAACATGAACTGGTTCGAGGCGTGCTGGTGCTCCGACGGGATCCCGGACCCCTGCTCGAACCGCACCAGGGCGATCGAGGCCTCAGTCTCCGGATCGCGCCACAACATCTTGTGGGACAGCCCCGCCAGGGACTTCTCCACCCACTCGAGGTCCTCGGTCTGGATCAGCACTTCGTGCAACTGCTGGTCGAAAGTGGTCACGAGACCTCCCGGGGTACGGGGCGGTCGGTGATGTGGGTGTAGAGCTCCTCGGCCACACCGGTACCCATCGGAGCCACAGCAGCAACATGCCCGTCGGGCCGGACCAGTACGACGCTCTCCGGTGGTACGCCGTACCGGTTCGTGGCAATGCTGCCCGGGTCGAACAGCGCGCGGTCACGCAGGCCGGAGTCGTGCGGTGCATCCCACCGGGAGACCGCGTAGTGCTTCAGCGCCGGCGAGTCGTTCACCGGGATCTCCGGGCGGCGCCGTACGTCGGTGAAGTACAGCGCGACGAACGAGTCCTTGCACAGGTCATGGATCGTCACCCGGCCGGTCGGACTCTGCAGGGCCAGATCGGGAGCCCGGTCACCGGCGCGGACCGCAGGAGGTGCAGCGGTGGTCGCAACCATCGACCAGTCGCCCACGCCCTCCACGTCGAGCCGGACACTCAGCAGCGTCCGGTTGTACGCCGTCGCCCAAGCACCGGTGGCCTCGGTGACGGCACCTCGCTGCTGAGCCATGTACTTGCGCGCGGCTTCGGCCATCTCACCCGAGCCCTCGATCGCCACCGGTCGCTGCTCCTGCTCATAGCCGTCGAGCAAGGTCTCCGAAGCCCAGCCACGCAGCACCCACGCGAGCCGCCACGGCAGGTTGGACGCATCCAGGACACCGGTGTTGAGGCCCAAGGCCCACATCGGCGTGATCAGATGGGCCGCATCGCCCATCAGGAACACCTTGCGATCCACCGTCCACTGCTCGGCGACCCGGTGGTGCACGTTGTAGACAACTGATCCGAGCAGCTCGATCCGGTCCACCTCGCCGATGAACTGCTTCACCTTCACCAGCAGGTCCTCGTCCCCCGGCGGCTCGGCCCCCGGGCCGAGCGGGAACAGGAACCGCCAGTTGTCCGGCTGCCGGATCAGGACCATCCACTCGGACCGGTCCGCGAAGTACGCGAGGTACGGGTAGTCGCGCGCGTTGTTGACGTCCAGGTCGACCAGGACGTCGATCAGCATGTACCGCTCGGGCAGGGTCTCCCCCACCACCTTCACACCGAGCGCGTCGCGGATCTTGCTCCGGCCACCGTCACACGCGAGCAGATGCGATGCCTCGATGTCCCGCGGCCCGTCCGGCGTCTCCACGTGCAGCACGACCCGATCGTCCAGTACGTCGAACGACAGCAGGCGGTGCTGCGTCAGTACGGGCTGGTCCAGCGCCGCCGCCAGGATCGGCTCCATCTTCTGCTGCGGCAGGTTGATCACGAACGGGAACTGCGTGTCGTTGACCAGCTCGGCCAGCTGCACCGACGCACGGGGCGTGTTGGTGGCCCGGTCGATGTCACCGATCTCGTCGATCCGCAGTGCGGCGGACAGGATCCCGTCGACCGCGCCGTACCGGTTCCAGACCTCGAGCGTCCGGCTGAGCGTCGTACCGGCCTTGGTGTCGGAGGACAGGACCGCGTCCTCCTCCAGCAGCACGAACGGTACGCCGTAGTGCGCCAGGCCGAGGGCTGTCGTCAGCCCGATCGGTCCGGCGCCCACCACTGCGACGGGCAGCTGTTCAGTCACTCATCACTCCACAAGGTCGCGAGCTTCGCAAAGGCGCGTTCCCGGGTCAGCACCGACCCGGTCATCGCGGCCGCGTCGGACAGCAGGAACAGCAACGGGCCGACCACGTCCTCGGGGTCGCCGATACCAATGGTGTCCTGCCAGTGCTCCCGGTCCGCACCGGCGTTCGCTCCGCGGAACTGCTCGGTGTCGATCACCCCCGGCGCGATCACGTTCACCCGGACCCGGTGCTCGGCCACCTCCGCGGCCAGCGACTTCGCGAACCCGACCAGCGCCGCCTTGCTCGCCGCGTAGGCCGACGCACCCGGATACCCGGTCGTCGCCATCCCCGAGGTGAACACGACGACCGAACCTGACCGCCGCGACACCATGTGCGGTACGACGGCCTGACACAGCCACACGACACCGTCGAGGTTCACCTGCAGCGCACGGGTCCAGTCGGCCGAGTCCATCTCCAGCACCGGCGACCGGGGCTGCACAGCCGCTCCGGCGACCAGTCCGTCGATCCGGCCGAACCGTCTCAGCACACTGCCCACAGCGGCCTCGACCGACGACCGGTCCGCGACGTCGGTCTCGACGTACTCGACCGCGGGGTCGGCCGGCTTCACGACATCGAAGACCACCGCGGTACCACCAACCGCGTTCACCGCCCTGGCCAGCGCCGAACCGATGCCTTGGGCACCACCGGTGATCACCACGACCTCACCGGTCGCGTCGAAACGAACCTTCATGACGTCTCCTTCTTCGACG
Source organism: Kribbella sp. NPDC051952 (assembly GCF_040680855.1). Lineage (NCBI taxonomy): Bacteria > Bacillati > Actinomycetota > Actinomycetes > Propionibacteriales > Kribbellaceae > Kribbella > Kribbella sp. NPDC051952. The sequence continues at coordinate 149,713 of NZ_JBFAXQ010000011.1, read as the reverse complement.
TCATAGTCTCGGTGATCCGCTGGAACGCGCCCGACAGGTGGTTGCGCAAGGCAAGCTCCGCCGCATTCGGATCGCGGTCGGCACATGCGTCCAGGATCGCCTGGTGTTCTTGCCGGTTCCGCTCGATCAGGAACGCGGTCGGCCGGCTGCCGAACCGGTACCGCTCACTGTTCTGCCACACCGGCTCAATTGCCCGCGGCAACCACTGCGATCCACTCGCCCGGTAGATGGCGAAGTGGAAGTCCGCATGTGCCTGCCGAGCACCCGCCGAGTCCTGCGCCCGCGAAAGCTGGAGGTGGTCGGCCAACGCGACCGCCGCCTTCTCACCGTCCGCAGTGGTGAACCGTTCCGCGGCAGCACGTACGGCGAGGGACTCCAACGCCAGCCGGGTCTCATGCGTGTCGCGCAGATCCTCGACCGACAAGTCACGCACCCACGCACCACGGTGCGGGATGATCTCGACCAGTCCGAGCGCCTCCAGCCGGCGCAGTCCTTCCCGGACCGGCATCTGGCTCATCTCCAGCCGATTCGCCAGCTCCACCAGGCGTAACGGCGTACCGCTGGGAAGCTCACCGGACAGGATCAGCTGGTGCAGCTCGGCCGCGGCGTGCTCCGCGAGCGTACGCCGACCGCCCTTGCCACCACCCGGCAACAGCTCCAACGGGCCGCTCATGCGCGGGAGACTTTGTTGCGGAGTTCACCGATCTTGTCGGCCCGGGTGATGACTACATCGCCTTCCTGCAGGAACACCTGGGGCTCGCGGGCGTTGCCGATACCGGCCGGCGTGCCGGTCAGCAGCAGGTCGCCCGGGCGCAGGGTCATACCGAAGGAGAGCTCACTGATCAGGGTGGCGACGTCGTACGCCATCTGCTTCGTCGACGCGTCCTGCCGCACCTCACCGTTCACCAGGCACTGCAGGTGGATGTCCTGCGGATCGCCGAGCTCGTCGGCAGTCACGATCCAGGGTCCGAGCGGCATCGTGTTGTCGATGCTCTTGCCCTTCAGCCACTGACCGCCGTGCTGCCGCTGCAGATCGCGTTGCGACACGTCGTTCGCCAGTGTGTAACCCCACACGTGGTCCAGGGCTTCGGCGACCGGGATGTTCCGGCCGGTCTTGCCGATCACCAGGGCGACCTCGGCCTCGTAGTCCCACTTGGCCGACAGTGCGGGGTCCCAGGCGATGTCGTCGTACGGGCCGATGACGACGTCCGGGCCCTTGGTGAAGAACGTCGGGTGCTCGGGCCGGTCCACGTCCTGGCCCTCGCGCTTGCCCTTGCTCTCCTCGAAGTGGTCCCAGTAGTTCCACCCGGTGCAGAGGATGTCACGCCGGAACCGGCGCAGCGGCGGCCGCAGAATCCCTTCGCTGAAAGGGATCTCGTCCACCACATCGGCCGGCGCGGAGATGACCTCGGTCAAGTCTGTTGCTGCAAGCAACAGAACCGAGTCCCCCTCGAGTACGCCGGGCCGTTCCTGCCCGGCGTACTCCACCATCACGTACCGCATCTCAGGTCCACTCGACGCCACGCACAGCCATCACCCCCGGTCATGAGACCACCGCGATCGCGCTGATCTCGATCAGATAGTCAGGGTGCGCGAGCTTGCTGACCTCGACCATGGTCGAGGCCGGCAGCGGCTCCGCGAAGAACTGCGCCCGGATCTCGTGGATCTTGGCGAAGTCCTCCATGTTGCGCACGTACACATCCACCCGGCAGACATCGGCGAGCGTCCCGCCGGCCGCTTCCACGGCCGACCGCACGTTCTCGCACACCTGCCGGGTCTGCTCCCGAATGTCACCGACGCCCGCGATGCTGCCGTCCGGACGACGTGCCGTCATCCCGGAGACGAACACCATCCGCCCGGTCGCCTCGATCACGGTGGCCTGCGAGAACACCCCGTTCGGGGTGTGCAGCGCAGGCGTCGACACCTGTGTCTTCGCCATCAGCTCAGTAGCCCTCCCGCCGGAACCACGGCACCGACCGCTCGCGCGGCCGCCAGCAGCCCGTCCAGCCCTGACCTCTCGATCAGTACGCCGTGCCGCCGCTGCTGTGCTGCCCGTTCCGCCTCGATCTCCCCCGGCAGGTACAGCCGGTTCACCCCCGGCGCCGTCGCACTGCCCCGGATCCGCGCGGCCAGCCCGGATGAACGCCGCCGGAAACTCTCCACCCCACCCATCAGTTCCGGGTCGATCGCCAGGAACAGATGCGCACAATCGTTCGGCCGGTCCGGCTCCCGGTACAACGGCCGGACCTGGTCACCCCACCCACCACCACTGAGTACGCCGGTCAGTACGTCGATCATCAACGCCAGCCCGAAGCCCTTGTGACCGGCGGCCGGCAGCAACATCCCGAGCACGGCCTCGTCTGGGTCCGTGGTCGGCGTCCCCGACTGGTCGGTCGCCCAGGTGTCCGGGATCGGCCGCCCGGACGACGCCGCCAGCCGGATCTTGCCCAGGGCAACGGCTGACAGGGCCATGTCCAGCACGATCTCCACCCCGGCCGAGGTCGGTACGGCGATCGCGAGCGGATTGTTGCCGACGAGCCGCTCGGCCCCACCCGGCGCCGGCATCAACGGGGTCGTGTTGGACATCGCGATACCGATACACCCCGCCTCGCCGGCCTGCATGGCCCAGCGGCTGGCGGCACCGAAGTGGTGAGCGTTGCGGACCGAGACCAGACCGAGTCCGTACCGGCCGGCCCGCTCGATCGCGTGTCCCATCGCCTGCGGGCTGGACAGCTGCCCCATCCCGCCGCGCGCATCCACGACCATCGCCGCGCCGGCGTCGTACAGGATGTCGAGCTCGCGTTCCCGCGTGACACCGCCGGCGTTCAGGCGCTCGACGTACATCGGGACCAGCATGACGCCGTGCGAGCTGACGCCGCGCAGGTCGGCCTCGACCAGGGCGGTGGCGATCTTCGCCGCGTCGGCGGGGTCGAAGCCGAGCGCGGTGAAGACGGCCGAGACGGTCGCTTCCAGCCAGGCGGGCCGGACCAGGACGCGGCGGTCCGCGTCGGACGCTTGAGCGGTCACCGGGACTCCTGTGCCCAGGGCAACAGCAGGTGCTCCAGCAGGACCAGCGCGTAGAACAAGACGATGCTCATGATGCTGAGCAGCGTGATCGCGGCGAACGCCAGCGTGGTGTCGGCGGTCGCACCGGACTGCTGGATCACATAACCCAGACCGCGGGTGGCGCCGACGAACTCCGAGATCACCGAACCGATCACGGCCAGCGAGATCGCGACCTTGAGCCCGGTGAAGATCTGCGGCATCGCGAACCGGATGCGCAACTTGAAGAACTCCTGTGTCCGGCTCGCGTTCAGCGACCGGAGCAACTCGACCAGCTCGGTCGGCGTCGACTTCATCCCCTGCGCGGTCGAGATGACGATCGGGAAGAAGCACATCAGCAGCACCATCACGACCTTGGGCCACTGGCCGAAGCCCATCCAGATCACCAGCAGCGGCGCGATCGCGACCTTGGGGATCGCGTTCACCATCAGCAGCAGCGGGTAGACCAGCCGCTCGAGGATCGTCGACGTCACGATCACCAGCGCGATCGGTACGCCGATCACGATCGCGAGAGCGAAGCCCTCGATCGTCTCCAGCAACGACGTACCGGTCTCCCCGAGCAGGTAGGCCGGCTGCTCGAAGAACTTGGCGAACACGTCCTTGGGGCTGGGCAACAGGTACGACTCGATCGAGAACACGACCGTGGCCAGCCACCACAGTGCGATGGCCGCGATCAGTCCGAGCACCGGAAGCAGGACGGCACCAGCGGTGGAGTCCTTCAGCCAGGAGCGCTTGCTCATCGCCCGCCTGGTCACCGCCGGCTTGGCCACCGCAGGCTTGGTCGCCGCAGGCTTGCTCATCGCGGCCACACCTCGTCGAGCAACCGCTGCTCGGTCGGCTCGGCCTTCTCCGCGAGCAGCCCGTGCAGCAGGCCGCTGATCCGCGCGACCTCGGTGAGGTGTGCGTTCTGGCCGAGGCTGCGCGGCCGTGGGATGTCGATGTCGACGATCTGCCGCATCCGGCCCGGCCGCGGCGTCAGCACGACCACCCGGTCGGCCAGTACGACGGCCTCCTCGATCGAGTGCGTGACGAACACGATCGTGGTGGACAGCTCCATCTTGATCCGCTGCAATTCCTCGGACAGCTCGGTCCGGGTGAGCGCGTCGAGCGCGGAGAACGGCTCGTCCATCAGCAGGACCTGCGGGTCGCGGATCAACGACCGGCACAGCGACACCCGCTGCTGCATCCCGCCCGACAACTCCTGCGGGAGCCGCCGCTCGAACCCCTGCAGACCGACCATCTCCAGCAACTGATGCGCCAGCTCCCGGTACGCCGTTTTACTGCGGCCACCCGTACGGCCGTCGATCTCGATCGGCAGCATCACGTTGGACAGCACCGACCGCCACGGCAGCAGAGCCGGGCGCTGGAACATGAACGACACGTCCGGACGCGGCCCGGTGACGGGGTCACCCGCCACCTTGACCGTGCCCGACGTCGGCGGGAGCAGCCCCGCGATCAGCCGGAGCAGGGTGGATTTCCCACACCCGGACCGGCCGATCAGCGTGACGAACTCGCCCTCGCGGACGTGCAGGTCGATCTCCTCGAGGGCCGTGACCTGGCCCTCGCGTCCGTCGAAGACCTGACCCACACCGTCCAGCTGGATCATCGAGGCCGGCTCAGCTCTTCGGTGCGAGGCTGAGGTTGACCACGTCCTCGGGCTTGACCGAGCCCTTCGGCTTGATCTGATCCGCGTCCTCCAGGGCCGTGATGACCTTGTTCACCCGGTCCAGGCTGACCGCGCCCAGCGGACCCTGGTAGTCCTTGGGCTTGGTGTAGTCCTTCATGATGGTCAGCTCTTCGGTCGCGACCGCGAGATCCGTGTTCGGCACGTACTTCTTCAGGATCTCGGCCGAGCCGGCCGGGTCGTCGTAGGAGTCCTGCAGACCCTTGAGCAGCGCCCCGGTGAACTTCGTCACCTGGTCCGGGTGGTCCTTGGCCAGGTCGGTCCGGGTGATGATCGCGTTGCCGTACAGGTCCGGCAGTGCCTCGCCGTACGGCAGCACGACGGCCTTGCGGTGCTTCTCCTTGTCGGCCTTCTCGATCAGCGGCTTGCCGACCACGAACTGGCCGATCGCGGGCACCTTGCCGGAGGCAAGCAATGCCGGCAGGCCGGCCGGCGGCGACGGGATGAACTTGACCGACTTGGGGTCGATGCCGACCTTCTTGGCATAGACCGGGAACATCACCGTGTTCGTCGAGCCCGGCTGGTCGCCGACCGACTTGCCGACCAGGTCCTTCGGACCCTTGATGCCGTAGCCCTCGAGCGAGACGATCGCGGCCATCGACCGCTGGTGGATCATCCCGACCGTGGTGACCGGCAGCTTCTGGTTCGCGAGCGTGATCACGGTCGCGGTGAAGTCACCGATGCCGTAGTCGGCCTGACCCCCGGCCACCAGCTTCATCACGTCGACCGTGCCGGATCCCGGCGAGATCTTGACGTCGAAACCGGCGTCCTTGAAGTAGCCCTTCTCCAGGGCGACATAAGCGTAGGCCTCGCGGCCGAAGGTGTTGAACGAAGTCAGGTAGCTGACCTTCGTCAGGCCGGAGTCCGCTTCCTTGCCGTCGTCACCGTTGTTGCAAGCACTGACCAGGGCGAGCCCCAGGACCGTCACCGCAGCGATGACGGAACGCCTCAACCTCATCTCGACCTCTCTCGTCCGATATTTGATCAAACATCAAATATGGAAAGGTGGTCAATCGGCCCACGCGGACTTCACGGTGACTTTACGTCCACCGCTCCGGATCCTCGCAGAGCCCGCTGGCCACCCGTCCTGGAGCCGTTCCCCATACCTGTCCGTTTCCGGACCGGCATCCCGCCCCGACCACAGACCGTACCCGCCTGGACAGCAGATCGCGACGCCCACCGGCGCCGAAACCGTCCCTGCCCTGTCAAATTTACGTAAACCCGCCGCTCCGGGTGACTCAGCGCACGCTCGAGGGACGGTTCCCTCCGGGGAGGGAGGTGGCCGGCGGCCGGGTTTGACACCATGAGGGGGTGACGGACGGACTCGCGCTGCGCAGGATGGCGTCGTACGCCGGATCCGCGCTGGCCAGCCTGGTCCGCCCGTCGACCTACCTGCGCTGGGTGTACCTGCTGCTCGGGGCCGCGCTGGTACTGGCGTTCATCCTGGTCGACAGCGCGCTCGGATCGGTCGCCGACGACCTCCAGCTGCCACAAGTTGCCACCGGCATCATCATCGCGATCCTGGTCGCCACTCCCCCGATCGTGCTCGGCATGCTGCCCGCGGTCCGCGAGGTGGAGGGCATCGCGGTCGAGTCCCTGCTCGGGGTGCGGTTCGAGGAGCGCCCGCTCGGTCCGTCCCGGAGCTGGGCGCAGCGGCGCAGGACCACGCTCTGGTTCTGCCTGCATCTGGTCGCGGGCGGCGCGATCGGCATCCTCAGCACGATCGTGTTCGCCGTCGGTGCGATGTGGGTGGCCGCGCCGTTCCGGTCCGCCGGACCGCGCGACATCGTTCCCGGGATGTCGTACGACATCAGCGGCAGCTGGCACGACCTCTGGTACCCGGCCGCCGCGCTGGGCGGCATCGTCGGACTGTTCTGGCTGTCCGCGGCGGTCGGTGCCCTGCTGGCCTACCTGGCGCCGCGCGTGCTCGGCCCGACGGCGGCGGAGCGGATCGAGCTGCTCGAGCGCCGGACCGCGACGCTTGCCGAGCGCAACCGTCTGGCCCGCGAACTGCACGACAGCGTCGGGCACGCGCTCAGCCTGGTCACCATCCAGGCCGCTGCTGCGCGCCGGGTGCTGGCGACCGATCCGGAGTTCGCCGAGACCGCACTGGCCGCGATGGAGACCTCAGCCCGGGCCGCGTTGGCCGACCTCGACCACGTGCTCGGTCTGCTGCGGGACGACCGCCGGCCGGGTTCGCGGACCACGCCGCAGGCGACCCTCGGCGAGCTGGACCGTTTGGTCGACGCGACTCGGGCCGGCGGGATCACGGTGGAGATCGAGCGATCCGGCCACCTGGAGCAACTGCCGGCAGCCGTGTCCCGGGAGGCCTACCGGATCATCCAGGAGGGCCTGACCAACGCGATCCGGCACGCCGGTCGCCCGGCCGGCGAACTCACCGTGGACCTGTCGATCCGGCTCGATGCCTCCGGCCTACGGCTCGCCGTGACCAACCCGGTCAACGGCGTGGCGGCCCCCTCGGTCGGCGGTGGCCGTGGGCTGGCCGGGATCCGTGAAAGGGTCGCCGTACTGCGAGGGACTGTGGACGCCGGCCGGGCGGACGACAGCTGGCGGCTCGCGGTCACCCTGCCGGTGAGCGTGACGAAGGGATGACATGAACCTGTCCGTGGTCGTGGTCGACGACGAGCCGCTGATCCGCAGCGGGCTGCGCGCCATCATCAACGCCGAGCCCGACCTCGAGGTCGTCGGCGAGGCCGGAGACGGCGCGGAGGTCCTCCCGGTGGTGCGCCGGACCGGGGCGGACGTCGTACTGATGGACGTCCGGATGCCCGCGGTCGACGGCATCCAGGCGACCCGGCTGCTGCTGGAGAACCTCGACCCGGCACCACGCGTCCTGGTCGTCACCACCTTCGAGAACGACGACTACGTGTACGACGCGCTGCGCGCCGGAGCCTCCGGGTTCCTGCTGAAGCGGACGCCGCCGGACGACATCATCGCGGCGATCCGTACGGTCGCCAGCAGCGAGTCACTGTTGTTCCCGGAAGCGATCCGGGCGCTCGCACTCGCGCATGTTGGCGATCACGCCCCGCGGACCGGGCTGGACGAGTACCAGCTGACCGACCGGGAGCAAGAGGTGCTGCGATTGATGGCGCGCGGCCTGTCGAACCTGGAGATCGCGAACGAGCTGATCCTCGGGCTGCAGACGGTCAAGACTCACGTCGCCAATGTGCTGGCGAAGCTCAACGCCCGGGATCGCACCCAGGCCGTGATCCGCGCGTACGAGTCAGGCTTCGTGCCGCTGCACTGACCCTCAGGTGTCGGCGGGGTCGACCGTCTCGTCGGCCAGCATGCAGGCGTTGTGGAGCGGGTCGACCGTGTTCGCGCGCATCGCCACGCGCTGGAGCAGCAAGCGGAAGCTCGAGCGCTCGGACTCCTCCAGGATGCCCAGGACCTCGTCCTCGGCGGTGCGCAGCCGGGCCTCCAGGTTGCACAGGGTTTCGAGCCCCTGCTCGGTCGGCTGGATCAGCCGCGCCCGCCGGTCGGCCGGGTCGGGCTGCCGCTGCACCAGGCCGGCCTTCTCCAGGTCGTCCAGCAGGTAGGTCATCACGGTCCGGTCCACGCCGAGCTGCGCGGCCAGATCGAGCTGCCGCTTCGGGCCTTCGGCGTTCGTGGTAGCCAGCACCTGATAGCCGCGCGGTCCCCCTGGCACGTCCCCCAGCGCCACCGCGGACGCCTTCGCGTACCGGCGGAACACGACGCCCAGCGCCCAGCCGAGATCGGACTCCACCGGCGCACCACTGGCGCTCTGGGGTTCCATCCCACGGGCGGTCCTGGTCGCGACCTCGGGCGAAGAGCTGCTCACGGTCCCCATCGTACGTGGTCTACGCCACTCGGAATACGATCTGACTTGAAGATGTTCTGCTCAACAGACTATCTTCAGTACAGCTCAACACCCTCAGCCCTCAAAGGGAGACCGAAAATATGAGCACCCTGTTACGTGTCGACGCGAGCATCCGTCTGGATGGATCGGTGAGCCGTGCCCTGGCGGACAGCGCGGAGGCCGCCTGGAAGGCGGAGCACCCCGACGGTGTCGTCGTACGGCGCGATCTCGGGCAGCACCCGTTGCCCGCCGGGGCCTGGCCGGCGCTGGCCGCGGCCCAGGTGGGCCAGCAGCCCGTCGCCAACGAGGACCACCTGCCACTGGCGGAGGCCAAGGCACTCGCCGCGGAGCTCGCGAACGAGGTCAAGACCGCGGACGCGATCCTGCTCGCGATCCCGCTGTACAACTACGGCATCTCGCAGCACGTGAAGACCTGGATCGATCTGCTGCTGATCGACAGGGAGCTCGTTCGCGGGCCCAGCCCGACGGCCGGTCGCCCGGCGATCTTCACGCTGGCTCGCGGTGGCGGCTACAGCCCCGGCACCCCGAAGCACGGCTGGGACCACGCCACGCCGTACCTCGAGCGCATCTTCGGCGACGTACTCGGCATGAACATCCGCACCGCCGCCGCCGAACTCACCCTCGCCCCGGTCACGCCCGGCATGGAGGAGCTCATCGACGCCGCCAAGGTCTCGGAGACCGAGGCCCACGTCAGCGCCGAGAACCACGGCTCCGTCGTGGCACGCGAACTCACCGCCAACGCCGCCTGACGGACCTGCCCCACTCACCAACCTCCGCCAACTGCTCGTTCCGGCGGACGCCGGAGCGTGAGCCGCTCAGGACGCGGGAGGTTGGTGAGTGGTGGAAGTCCGCCGCCAGGTCGAGAGCGTCACCGACAACGTGACGATCGACGGTTCCGGGAGGAGGGCGATCTGCCCCAGGAGCTCCCGGTAGTTCACGTGGCGCGCGCTGGGCGTCATCAGGACCAGCTGCTCGACCGCGGCCCGGTCGAGCCGCATCACGTCCTCGATCACCTCGGAGCCGGTCCGGGTGAACACACCCGCGAACGACTCCTGCAGCCGGCGCTCCTTCTCCTCATCCACCGTGACAAGTCCCAGTACGCCGACCAACTCGGCGAGGTGCTGTGGATTCGGCGTGACCACGAGCAGCGTTCCGTCGGGCGCGAGTACGCGGGCCATCTCGGCCGCGTTGCGAGGGGCAAACACATTCAGCATCAGCTGGGCGGTGTGATCCAGCAGCGGGAGTTCTTTCCAGGCGTCGCAGACCACCGAGCCGATCCGTGGGTCCACCTTGGCCGCACGGCGAGCGGCGTACCTCGAGACGTCGAGGGCGAGCGCGCGGCGGCCGGGTGCTTGGCCGAGGACGCCGGCCAGGTAGTAGGCGGTGCCGGCGCCGACTTCGACGACCACGTCGTCGGGCTGCAGGTCGACGGCGGCGAGGATCAGCGCGTCCCGGATCGGCGCGTAGTGGCGGCCGCCGAGGAACACCGTCCGGGCGCCGACCATCGCGGCCGAGTCACCCTCGATCCCAGTGGATGCCGAGGGCAACAGATTGAGGTAGCCCTGTTTCGCCAGGTCGTACGCGTGACCGCGCGGGCAGCGCGCCGTGCGGTCTGTCAGCGCGAGTGCATCGCTACAGACCGGACAGCGCAGTAGGGCGACCAGGTCGGGATCCATCGACCTAGTCTCTCAGGCATCAGGTGATGTCGCGGCTGGTGATGCGTGCCCAGGCGGCGGTGTAGAAGACGGCGAGGTAGGCGGCCTGGAGCAACAGGTTCCGGGCGATGTCATGCCAGTACGGCGGATCTCGGAGCAGGTCGGCGAACGACTGCCAGCGGTACATCAGCAGCCACGGGTGAATCGCGTGCAGCTGTGGGATCGCGGTCAGGATGCCCAGCACGATGAACGTGCCGAACGTGGCGGCCATCGCCGCGAGCGGGGTCGAGGTCAGCGATGACACGAACAGGCCGATCCCGGCCAGGCCGAGCAGCGACCCCGAGATCACCACGGCGATGCCGAGCGCACGCAGCAGTCCTTCACCGAGGGACACTGTCGTCCCGGACAGCAGGAGCACGTCGCCGACCGGGAACAGGATGAAGCCGACGATCAGCCCGCTGATCCAGATCGTCATCGTCGCGGCCAGGCAGAACACGGCGAGCGCGACCATCTTTGCCGCGAGCAACCGGGATCGACCGGCCGGCGCGGTCAGCATGTTCCGCAGGGTGCCGAGGCTCGACTCACCCGCCAACGACTCCCCCGAGATCACCGTCACGGCGGTCGGCAGGAAGAAGGGCAGCGACAATCCGAGACTGGCGACGATCAGGAACAGGCCGTTGCCGCCGATCTGACTGAGGAATCCGTTCCCGCCGTTGTCGTCGCCGGAGATCTTGATCGCGATCCCGATCAGCAGCGGGACGGCTGCGAGGACGCCCAGGCCGACCAGTGTGCGAGCCCGGCCGAAGACCAGGCGCAGCTCCGACAGGAACAGGCCGACCGTGTGCCGGCCGGCGCTGGGCCGGCTGACGGTTGCTTCGGCTGCCGTCTGGGCGACCGCGCTACTCGGCGACATCGAAACCCTCCCCGGTGAGTGCGACGAAGGCGTCTTCGAGGCTCGGTCGTTCCAGGCCGAAGCCATGGATGCGTACGTCGGCGGCGACCAGTGCGGCGGCGAATTTCTCGATCGGGAGTTCGCCGGGGTCGCCCTCGACGGTCTCGGGCGTGGTCTTGAGGTCGGTGACGCCCATGCCCTGGAGGGTCTCGGCGGCCGGGCCGAGGTCCGGCGTACGCACGCTCAGGCGCGGCCGGAGCTCGGAGCGGAGGTCGGCGACCGTGGACTGGCGGAGCAGGCGGCCGCGGCTCATCACGGCAGCGTGGGTGCAGACCTGCTCGACCTCAGCCAGGAGGTGGGTCGAGGTGAAGACGGTGGTGCCGTCGTTCGCTAGTTCGCGGATCAGGTTGCGGACCTCGCGGGTGCCTTGGGGGTCGAGGCCATTGGTCGGCTCGTCGAGGACGAGGAGCTCGCGGCGCTGCATCAGTCCTACTGCGATAGCTAGGCGTTGGCGCATGCCGAGTGAGTAGGCGCGGACCTTCTTGCCGGCTGCGTTCGAGAGGCCTACGCGCTCGAGGGCCTCTCCTGCGCGGGCTTTGCGGGTCCTGGGGTCGGCGGTGCGGTCGGCGGCGTCGAAGCGGAGCAGGTTGGCCTGGCCGGTCCAGAACGGGTAGAACGCCGGGCCTTCCACCAGCGCACCGACCCGCGGGAGGACCTTCAGGTGAGCCTTGGGCATCGGTTCGCCGAGCAGTTCCACGGACCCGGACGTCGGCGCAATCAGCCCCAGCAACATCCGAATCGTCGTCGTCTTCCCGGAACCGTTGGGCCCGAGAAACCCGAACACACTTCCGGCAGGCACCTCGAGATCAACCGAATCCACCGCCACCTGCCCACCCCGAAACCGCTTGGTAAGCCCCCGCGTAACAATCGGCGACTGGACCCCAACCCCAGCAGCGGGCAGCATCCCGCCCTCCGACAAAGGAGAAGAAGGAGGAACCGGCACTTCAGAGTCCGACGAGGTAGGTGGGTTCTCGGCCTCTACCCGACCGACGGGGAGCGTCTCGCCCTCCGGCGAGGTGGGTGGGTTCTTGGCCTCCACCCGACCGACGGGGAGCGTCTCGTCCTCCGATGGAGGAGAGGTCGGGGGGACCGGCGCTCCAGCCTCCGGCGAGGTGGGTGGGGGCTGAGTCCCCGCGTCCGACGCGGCGCTGGGGAGCGTCTCGTCCCCCGGCACCTGGGAGGTGGCGGGGGACGATCCCTTGGCTGGGGATGGGGGTGCCCCCTCCGCGGAGGGGGGCGGAGGGGGTGGGGTGGTGGTCACGGTTAGCGGGGGGCCTTTGCTGCGGCGGACTGGAGGGTGGCGGGGGTGACCAGGCCGACGAAGACCCGGCCGTCGTCGGTGATCAGGGCGCTCACCATCTTGCTGGTGAGGATCTTGCCCTTGCCCCACGAGCCCTGGACGGACGGAGCGTTCGCCAGCAGCTGGTCGAGCGGCCCGTTCCCCGCGGGCTTCGCGCCGCGCAGCATCGCCACGGTCTCCCAGCCCTGACCGATCGTCGTCGGCCCGTCGCCCTTCGTCGTACCAGGCTTCGCCGGCGGCAACTTCGGCGTGATCCCCTTCGGCGGGGTGACGTTCTTCGGGATCTCCCGACCCTTCGGCGCCTTCTCCTCCTTCACCGTCACACCCTTCGGCGGGGTGAACGTGAAGGTGCTGGCCGCCGGTACGTCGAACGACACCGCGGAGAACCCGACCTGAATGGCCGGATCGTTCCCGGTCCGCGGCATCACGGTCACCTGCAGCGGGACCCAGGTCTTGGCGTCGACCGCCAGCGTCACCGAGCCGACCGTCGTCTTGTCAGTCTTCGGCACCAAACGCAGCTTGTAGGCGTCGCGTCCGGCGACCTCGACCGTGCCGCTCACCTCGACCTTGGTGGTCGGGTCGATCGCGGCCAGGACCTGCTTGGCGACCGCCTGCGGGTCGTAGCCCTGCGGACGAGCCTTCTCAGGCTGCGCCGAGTGCGCGGGCACGGTCAGCTTCACGGCCTGATGGTTGGACGAGTCATAGGCCCAGGCCGACTTCCCGTCCGTCGTCCACACCCGCTCGTTCATGTTGTCCAGCACCGAGATCCGCGCCTTGTCCGGCGTAGCGAACGCGACCCGCGCGGTGTGGTCGCCGGTGATCAGCTCGAGCGCCTGGTTGCCGCCCTCCACACCGGGCAGTGCGGGCAGGCCGAGGTCGGTCTTCGAGCTCACCGTGCCGCTCAGACCGTCCACCTTCGCGGTCTGCACCTTCGTGAGCAGGTCCTGCGCGGTGATCCCGGGCAGATTCGGTGACGCGTCAGCGACCACTGGCCCGAGTGCCCCCACACCTGCCACTACCGCGACTGCCGTGACCGGAACCAACCACCGTCGACTGCGCTGCGCTACGCCCATGTGAACAAGACTCGCACCGGTGAGTGGCGGAACCAAGGTTCTCAGGGTGGGTTCACCCAAAAGAGTGAGTCCGGCCTACGACCACGGTCGTACGCCGGACCCGGGCTGTGACTGCTCAGCGGCTCTGGAGCGCGTCCAGGGCCACCGTCATCGCGGCGGCGACCCGGAAATCCAGCCGCTCGTCCTGGACCGTGATCCGGTACCGGTCGCGGATCGAGACCTTCCGCTCGACCGACAGCACCGGCTGTCCGTTGGTGGCCTCGGTGAAGTCGAAGTGGAAGATGAACGGCAGCGGGATCTCGCCGACGAACGGGACGAACTCCCAGACCCGGCGAAGGATCGCGATCGTCGGGTTCCGCTCGGTGCCGTTCGCGTGCACGTGCCCGCTGGACAGCTGCCAGCTGGACCGGAGCAGGCTCTTGCCGAACTCCTTCTTGAACCACCCGATCGGCTGCCCGTTCGCGTCCATCACGTCGTACCCGGAGCCGAGGTCGATCGCCTTGCGCGCCTTGAACGAGAACACCGGCTGGGTCTTGGTGTCGTCGGTGTAGAAGGTGACCTGCTCCTTGAACGCCATCCGCTTCTGCTGCGCGAACGCCAGCAGCGGACCGTCACTCCCGTCCGGGTTGGTGACGATCAGCTCGTACTTGTTCGCCATCAGCGTGACCCGCTGCTTCATCGAGAACGCGGGCACGTACATGGTGGACTCGGATGTCATGCGGAGGAGTGTGTCACCCCACAGGCTCGCGCGCCCACCCGTAAGCCCCGCGCCAGCCCATCTGCCTGCTCTGACTCTTCGACAACGCGTACGACGAGCTCCCCGACCCCCTGCAGCGCGAGGTCTCGCGCGATCTCCACGCCGAGCTCCACTGCCTCCACCGCCGTCCTGGCCGGCCGCCAAAGCACACCGAAGTCAGCGGGCGGCTTCTCACCATCTATTACGACGACCAGCGCGTCAGACTGCTCCAGATACGTCGCCGGGTCGCCGCCCACGACCACTCGGACCGTCTGCCGACCAGTCGCTCGTACGGCGTTCTCTCCGGCCTGCAGGGCGTCATCGGTAATGGACGCGTCCCGTTGACCCCACTGCTCATGGTGGACTGCCCACGCGAGCGGCCGCCGTGCGGCCCAGCCGGTACGCACGAGCTCCGGTGCGGCAGCGAACTCCTCCACATGCCCCACGCACAGGTAGCCGACGAGCTCGATGTGCGCCGGGAGGCCGAGAACTGCAGCCACTTCGGCCGGTTCGAAGAAGGAGACCCAGCCGACCCCGAGTCCTTCGGCCCGCGCAGCCAGCCACAGGTTCTGTACGGCGATCGCGGCGGAGAACCAGGTGGTCCGCGGATCCGCATGCCGGCCCAGCACATGCCGCCCGCCACGACCCGGATCGCAGGTGACCGCGATGTTGAGCGGAGTGTCGAGGATCGCCTCGATCTTCAGTCCGTCGAACGCCTGCCGTCGGTCGGGCGGCAGCGAGGCCGCGAACGCGTCCCGCTGCGCAGTCGCCAGATCATGCACCTTCCGCCGCGTCGCCTCGTCCCGGATCAGCAGGAAGTCCCACGGCTGACTCAGTCCCACGCTCGGCGCCCGATGCGCGGACTCGAGCACCCGCATCAGCACCTCGTCGTCGATCGGCAGGTCGACAAACCCCCGCCGTACGTCCCGCCGCTCCGCGATCACCCGATGTACGACGTCACGCTCGTCAGCCGAGTAGCCGGGTGCTGCCAGGAAGCGGCCGATCGCCGTGGTCGCATTGGCCGAACTCTGTTTGAGGACCACGAGCTCGGCTCCGATCGCGAGGACAGCGGCCTCCGCGACACTCGGCGTACCTGCAAGGCGTTCGACCTGGTCGCTCGGGGTCGGCACGGACTGGCGGGCCAGCTCATCGGCCGGCACGGTCTGGAGCTGGGCGCCGAGGGATGCTGCCAAGCGTTGCAGTCCCGGCTCGGACTCTCGGCCGGCGACTGTTACTACCGTGCGCACCTCGCCCGGGACCGATGTGAGCGCTTCGGCGACGAGATCGCGGAGTTCGCGGTAAGGCGTGCCGGCGCGGAGGCCTATTCCGACGACGAGGTTCACTTGTCCAGACCTGCGTGGACTCGGGCCGCCGCGACAAGGCGGGCGGGGACGTCTGGAGTCGCCGTCCAGTGCAGGTGCAGGTACGACGCGTGCAGTCGGGGCAGCGTGATCCCCTCGACGCCGCTGGGCAGGTGCCAGGCCGCAGCCACGTCGACGTCGAACTCGACCGCCGTACGGTGAAACTCGTGACCGCGGACGCGGCGCCCCTCGTCGAAGAAGGCGGTCGTTGTCGCGGCGATCGCCGTACGGTAGCCGAGGGTCAGGCGGCTCGTCATCCGGCCGGTCGCGGGCAGGACTCCGGTCATCGGGTGACCGTCGAGCTCGCGGCACAGATAGAGCAGGCCGGCGCATTCGGCGATCACTGGTAGGCCGGCCGCGATCTCGGTGCCGACCTGTCGACGTAGCACGGTGTTCGCGGACAGCGCCTCGGCGTGGAGCTCGGGGAACCCACCGCCCAGGTAGAGCGCCGCGGTTGCCTCGGGCAATGGATCGGTGAGCGGGTCGAAGGCAACGACTTCGGCGCCGGCGGCAACGAGAAGCTCGGTCGTCTCCGTGTAGTGGAAGGAGAAGACCGGGCCGCCGGCAACGGCCACCACCGGTCGGCCTTCCTCGGCCGCTGTCACGTCAGCCGCCGGATCCCAAGCATCGGCGTCGAACGGGGACGCGGCGCGGGCTGCGGCAACGAAAGCGTCCAGCTCGACGCCTCGCCGGACGAGCTCCGCGGCGGCGTCAACCGCGCCGACCGCTTGCTCCCGCTGCTCGTTGGCCGGCACCAAGCCGAGGTGCCGACTCGGGACGGTCAGGCGAGTGTCGCGGCGGAGTACGCCGAGCACCGGTACGCCGGTCGGCGCGACGCCGGCGCGAACCTCGGCCTCGTGCCGATCGGAACCGACCTTGTTCAGGATCACGCCGACGATCCGCACCTCGGTGTCGAAGGCAACGAACCCCTGCACGACAGCACCGACACTCCGCCCTGCTGCCGATGCATCGACGACCAGGACGACGGGCGCCTTGAGCAACTTCGCGACGTGCGCGGTGGACGCATACCCCTCGGTGCCGAGGGCACCGTCGTACAGGCCCATCACGCCCTCGACGACGGCGAGGTCCGCACCTGCGGCACCATGGGCGAAGAGTGGTGCGACCCGCTCTTCGCCGGACAGCATCGGGTCGAGATTCCGGCCGGGGCGGCCGGTGGCGATCGCGTGAAAGCCGGGATCGATGTAGTCCGGCCCAACTTTGAAGCCGGCCACACTGTGACCGGACCGCCGCAGCGCGGCCATCAACCCGACGGCGACCGTGGTCTTACCCGCACCGGACGAGGGTGCCGCGATGACCACTCTGGGGATCACGCGTACTCCCCCACGCGTTCTGCCCTCACCACTCGATGCCCTTCTGGCCCTTCTGGCCCGCATCCATCGGGTGCTTGATCTTGGTCATCTCGGTGACGAGGTCGGCGGCCTCCAGCAGCCGCGGATCCGCGCTGCGTCCGGTGATGACGACGTACTGATGGCCGGGGCGGTTCACGAGCGTGTCGACCACCTCGTCGACGTCGACCCAGCCCCATTTCATCGGGTAGGTGAACTCGTCCAGCACGTAGAGGTCGTGGGTCTCCGCGGCGATCCGGCGCTGGATCTCCCGCCAGCCCTCGAGTGCGTCGGCGGCGTGGTCCGCCTCGGTGCCGGCCTTGCGCGACCAGCTCCAGCCCTCGCCCATCTTGTGCCACTCGACCGGTCCGCCCTGACCAGTTGCCTCATGCAACTGACCGAGCGCCTTGAACGCGCCCTCCTCGCCGACCTTCCACTTCGCACTCTTCACGAACTGGAACACGCCGATGTTCCAGCCCTGGTTCCAGCCGCGCAACGCCATCCCGAAGGCAGCGGTCGACTTCCCCTTCATCTCGCCGGTGTGCACCATCAGCAGCGGCCGGTTGCGGCGTTGCCGGGTGGTCAGGCCGTCCTCCGGCACGACGGCCGGTTGTCCCTTCGGCATCTCAGGCCGCCCGCTCGGTCACGGTGCGAATGAGGTTGCCTGCGGCAACTTCACCGAGATCGAGGTACTCGGCATGCAGGGCCGCGGCGATCTCGCCGGCCAGACCGAGCCGTACGCCGCGACGCGGTTCGCAGTCGACGACGACGGCAGCAATCCCTTGCTGGGCAAGCCATCCGGCTGCTTGCCTGGCCCGGGCGAACGCCATGTCGCCGTGGGTCGCGCGGCCGTCGGTGACGAGCACGAGCAGCGGGCGGCGCCTTGGATCGCGGATCGCGGCGATCCGCAGTACTTCGGCTGCTTGCAGGAGTCCTTCGGCGAGCGGTGTACGTCCGCCGGTGGGTAGGGATTCAAGTCGTCGTACGGCGGTCTCCACGCTGCCCGTCGGCGGGAGCGCAACCGTGGCGGCGGCGCCGGCGAACGTGACCAGTCCGACGGTGTCGCGGCGTTGGTACGCGTCGAGCAGCAGCGAGACGATCGCGGTCTTCACCTCACCCATCCGCTTCTTCGTCCCCATCGAGCCGGACGCGTCGACGCAGAACAGGACGAGGTTGCCCTCACGACCCTCGCGTACGGCGAGACGCACATCGGACGCTCGTACGGCGAGACCCGGGCCGGTGCGACCGCGCGCGTGCTGGTGTGGCGCTGCGGATCGGATGGTCGCGAGGAGGTGCGGCCGACCGGCCTCACGGCCGACGCGCGAACGGTCGCCAACTACGCGGCCGACTTCGGTGATCGCCCGGGATCGTCGACCGGCGACGCCCATGCCGGCGGCCTGGACGCTGAGCAGCCGAGCCTTGTACGGCTCCGAACTGCCGGCAACGTCACCCACCGGCGCGGGTCCGGGCTGGCTGTTGCTGTCCCCGTCCTTGGCATCCGCGTCAGCGCTGGCCGGTTCAGAAGGGCCGCCGTCGTTCGTCGGGTCCGCTCCCCCGCCCGGACCGTCCGGACCGTCCGGATCGTCGTCCGGGTCCTCCGGGGGTGGCGTGCTGTTGTTGATCGCTTCTTCCAGTTGCTCATCGTCAAGACCAGGCGCATCGAACGGATTGCGCCGACGCCGATGCGGCAACGCGAGCTTGGCCGCCGCGCGCACGTCGTCGACCTCAACGACCGTCCGACCCGACCAGGCCGCGTGCGCAACCGCCGTACGCGCGGTAACCAGGTCGGCCCGCATCCCATCGACGTCGAACGACGCACAAATCTCCGCGATCTGACGCAAAGCGGAGTCGGTGAGAATTACCTCGGTGAGCAGAGCACGGGCCTTCACGATGCGCTCAGCGAGCTCCCGCTGCGGCCCGTCGTACCGAGCAATGAAGGCATCCGGGTCAGCTTCGTATCCCAGCCGCGCCCGCATCACCTCGACCCGAACCGCAGGATCCCGGCTCGCGACAACATCAACAGTCAGCCCGAACCGGTCGAGCAGCTGCGGCCGGAGCTCGCCCTCCTCCGGGTTCATCGTCCCGACCAGGACGAACCGCGCCGGGTGCGTGACGGAGACCCCATCACGCTCGACCGTCGCCCGCCCCATAGCCGCCGCGTCGAGCAGTACGTCGACCAGATGGTCGTGCAGGAGGTTGACCTCATCGACGTACAGGATCCCGCGGTGCGCCGCAGCCAGCAGTCCTGGCTCGTACGCCGTGATGCCCTCGGCCAGCGCCTTCTCGAGATGCAACGACCCGAGAACCCGGTCCTCAGTCGCACCAACCGGCAGCTCGACCAGCCGGGCCGGCCGGGATTCGCCTGCCGACGAGTGCGGGCCGTCGGGACAGGCAGCATCCGGGTGATCCGGGTCGCAGGAGAAGCGGCAACCGGGTACGACGTCCACCGGCGGGAGGATCTCCGTCAACGCGCGGACCGCGGTCGACTTCGCCGTACCCTTCTCGCCTCGGATCAGCACTCCGCCGATCGCCGGCGAGATGGCTGCCAGGATCAGGGCGAGCTGAAGGTCGTCCATCCCGACCACGGCGGTGAACGGGAAACCAGTGGACGGTGAGGCAGGCCGCATGTGCGGTGGATCCCTTCGTCGAGCGGGTATCCACGCCCGCCGGCAGCTGGTACGCCGCACCACGGAGACCGCGGCCCGACGGACGGATGTGGATGTCCTGGCTTCCGGGATTCCTCCCGGTCACAGTGGCGGGACCGCCCCGGACTCCCGGCCGAAGCCGGTCACCGGTGTTCCTCCACAACCGTCCGCCCGATCATGACACACTCCCCTTCGTCGCTCAGCGACGAGGATCACCTGGGGCGGACCGCGTTCCAGCTGTAGGTGTCGTAGCCGAAGTTGCCGCCGCCGGGGGCCAGTTGCTTGTCGTCGGACTCGAAGGCCACGTGCTGGCCGTCCGATGAGATCGCCGGGCCGTAGCTGCCGATCCGGCCGCCGAAGGGATCGGTCTGGTCCTGGGCCTGGGTGATCCAGACCAGTGCGCCGGTCCTGCGGTCGAGCCGGAACACATCCGCGAGGATGCCTTGATCCGCGCTGGTCAGGACGCCTGGCGTGGAGAAGGTCACGTACCTCCCGTCGGCGGACACGCCACTGCGGAACACCGGTCCGACGGCTGTCGAAGGCCTGCCCTGGGAGTCGGCCGAGATCAGCTGCAGGCGATTGGTCCGCAGGTCGCGCAACCAGACGTTCGGGATCGCGTCGACGCCGATCCCGAGCCAGGAGATCTGGGTGAAGACGAGGTACCGGCCGTCGTCCGAGAAGGATGGGTAGGCGGCCTCGGTGATGAAGGCACGCGGGTCAGACGTCGTACCCAGCGACACCGCTCTGGTGGTGGCGGCCTTGCGATCGCGGACGTACAGCAGCGTGTCGGTGATGGGTGGCGCGGGCGGGACGGGCACCAATTGGGCCGGCGTTCCGAAAGCCACCAGGCGCCCATCGCCCGAGATCGCGGACACGTTGGAGAAGACGTCGAGCTGACTGCCGTCCGAGGCCACCGAGACCCGTTCGGTCCGCCGGGTGCGGAGGTCGCGGACGAACACGTCCTGTGTGTCGTTGGTGTCGCCGGCCACCAGGTTGGTCGCGGCGGACGTGAACGCCACGTGGCTGCCGTCGGCCGAGATCTCCGGCCCGATCGAACTCAGGTCCGCCTGGCCGCTGCGGCCCACCGAGACCCGCGTCGTACGCCCGGCCTTCAGATCGCGGACGAAGACATCCCATTCACCATTCGTGTCGCCGGGGACCAGGGTCGAGGCGACCGAGTTGAACGCGACGTACCGGCCGTCGGCCGAGATCGACCCCTGCCGGCTCTCGCCGTCCCCCTGCACCCCACCATCGCCGACCGAGACGCGCGTCGTCTGCCCGCGGACCAGGTCCCGGACGAAGACATCCCGCTGCCCGTTGGTGTCGCCCGGCACGAGATTGCTCGCGTACGACGAGAACACGACATACCGCCCGTGCCCCGACACCCCCAGCCCCTTCTCCGTCCCCGAGAACGACGCCTCGTTGCCACCGACCCCGTTCGGCCCAACGGACACGAGCGCAGTCCCCCCACTCCCCCCATCAGCCACCGCCGGCCCCCCAACCGCTCCCCCCACAACCGCGGCCACCACAACCACCGCAACCAAACCCCGAACCGGCTTCCGAACACCCAACACAAATTCCATAACAGCCCCCTTAGGACAACCCCTAGATGCCCCCAAACCCCCCAAAGTTACGGTCGAACGCTTGATCAAACCCCTACCCCGTCAAGGCCTCCCGTTAGCTTTGGGGGATGTTGAAGGTTTGTTTGAATGGGGATCGGGGGCGGGGGGAGCATCCGGGGGTGCCGGTTACGGCGGTGCAGTTGGCTCGGGAGGCGGAGGGTGCTGTGCGGGCGGGGGCGGAGGCGGTTCATCTGCATCCGCGGGGAGGTGATGAGGCCGAGAGTTTGCGGTGGGCGGATGTTCGCGCCGCAGTCGACGCTGTGCGGGCTGTCTGTCCGGGCGTGCCGGTCGGAGTGTCGACGCGGCAGGAGATCGAACCGGATCTCTCGCGCCGACTGGAGTTGATCGGTGGGTGGGAGCGTGGGCCGGACTTCGCGAGTGTGAACTTTCACGAGGCCGGGGCGGAGCGGGTGGCGGATCTGCTGATCGACCGTGGGATCGGGATTGAGGCCGGGCTGTTCACAGCGGACGCGGCGGACAAGTACCTGGCCTGGGGTGGGCCGGTTGTAAGGGTGCTGGTTGAAGCGATCCCTGGCGTGTCACCAGGCTCCGATGGGATCGCGGCGGCTCAGGCGGTGCTGGACGTACTGCCGACGACCGACGTGCTCGTGCATGGTGAGAACGAGTGGGCCTGGCCGGTGCTGCGGTGGGCCGCGCAGCAGGGGTACGACGTACGCGTCGGGTTCGAAGACATGCTGACCGGGCCAGAAGGACAGCCGGTACGGTCCAACGCGGACCTACTGGGCTACCTCTAGACAAAGGACGCGCAGGACACCCCGCTGGTCCGGGGCGATCAGCCGGAGATCCCGTCCCAGCAGGTCGCCCCAGCAGTGGTGGCGCCGGGCGACGCGGCGAAGAGGTTCATGACAAGCGCTTGGCCAGTGCGATTGCGGCCGTGTCGTCCTTCACCTCGCGGATGCCGACGATGGGTGTGACGGTGACGAAGCCGGCCACGAGAAGAGCCTCGTCGGAGTCGGCTACGGCGCCGGGGCGAGGAGCTTCGAGCTGGATCATCGGCTCGCCGCTCGGGGCGGTGGTGCCGACGATGCGCGAGCGCTTGATCGGGGCGAGGGAGGCGTGGCGTACGCCGGCCAACTGGTCGAGCGGCCGATCCGGGACGTTGATCGTCAGCACCGTGCCGGCGGGTTCCGGCACGATCCAGGTCAGCGCCTCGGCCGCGACGGTGGCCGCGGTCTGCCAGTGCGCCGGGTCCTCGGAGTCGATGCTGATGGCAACGGCCGACAGGCCCTGCCCGGCCGCGGTCAGCGCCGCGGCGACGGTGCCGGAGTGAAAGATCGGTACGCCGATGTTGTGGCCCCGGTTGATCCCCGAGACGACCAGGTCCGGGGCGCGCCCGAAGGCACCCACGGACGCCAGCGTCACCGCGAGAGCCGGCGTACCCTCGACACCGATGTAGGTGACGCCACCCTCCTCCTCGGACGCGGTCCGGATCGGACGGCCGACCATGCCCGCACGGGCCGAGCCGACACCACTCTCGTCCTCGAGCGGTGCGACCACGAGTACGTCGTACCCGAGCTCGGCGATCGCCGGCGCGAGCGCCCGGATCCCCGGAGCCTGGTAACCGTCGTCGTTGGTGATCAGGACTCTGAGCTGCTCAGGCGGCATACCTCTACCCAATCAGCCGCGGTCCTCGATGTCACCTTCCGTCTCAAGTACCGCGGTGCGTAGCGTCTCGAGTGCCTCCGGTGATGGTTCCGCCCAGAGACCGCGTTGCGCCGCCTCGAGCAGGCGCTCGGCGATGCCATGCCGGGCCCACGGGTTCGATTTCTGGAAGAACTCGGCCATCTCGGGGTTGGCGACGTACTCCGTTGTTAAAGTCTCGTACATCCAATCGTCGACCACGCCCGCGGTCGCGTCGTACCCGAACAGGTAGTCCACGGTCGCGGCCATCTCGAACGCACCCTTGTAGCCGTGCCGCCGCATCGCCGCCATCCACCGCGGGTTCACCACCCGGGCCCGGAAGACCCGCTTCGTCTCCTCCTCCAGCGTCCGGGTGCGGACCTGCGCCGGTACGGCGGAATCCCCGACGTACGCCTTCGGGTTCGAGCCGGTCAGGTGGCGGACCATCGCGATCATGCCGCCGTGGTACTGGAAGTAGTCGTCGGAGTCCATGATGTCGTGCTCGCGGGTGTCCGCGTTCTTCGCCGCCACTTGGATCCGGGCGTACGCGCGTTCCATCGAGCCGCGCGCCTCCGCGCCGTCGAGATCCTTGCCGTACGCGTACCCGCCCCAGACCGCGTACACCTCGGCCAGTTCGGCGTCGGTCCGCCAGTTCCGCGCATCCACGAGCGGTAGCAACCCAGCTCCGTAGGAACCAGGTTTCGACCCGAACACCCGCGCGGTGGCCGACCGCAGATCATTGCCTTCAGCAACGTCAGCGTCCACGTGCGCGCGCAGGAAGTTGTCCGCGGCCGACTCGTCCAGCGATGCGACCGTACGCACGGCTTCGTCCAGCAGGGCCACCACATGCGGGAACGCGTCCCGGAAGAACCCGGAGATCCGGATCGTCACGTCGATCCGCGGCCGGCCGAGCTCCTCCACGCCGACCACCTCGAACCCGGTGACCCGTCGCGACGCCTCGTCCCAGACCGGGCGGCAGCCGAGCAGCCATAACACCTCGGCCAGGTCGTCGCCCTGCGTGCGCATGGCCGACGTACCCCAGATCGTCAGGCCGACCGAGCGCGGCCACTCCCCCGTCTCGGCCTGGTGCCGCGCGAGCAGCGAGTCGGCCAGCGCAACCCCGACGTCCCAGGCGTTGCGGCTCGGGATCGCCTTCGGGTCGACGGCGTAGAAGTTCCGGCCGGTCGGCAACACGTTGACCAGACCACGGGTCGGCGAACCCGACGGCCCGGCCTCGATGAAGCGACCGTCGAGCGCCCGGAGGACGTTGGTCACCTCGTCGCCGGTCCGGGCAAGTCGCGGGACAACCTCGGTGGCGGCGAAGGTCAGCGAGGCCGAGACAGCCTCCGACGAACGACCGAGCACCTCGGTCACGACTACCGGCACCTTGAGCGGGTCCCAGCTCAGCGTCTCCATGCTGACGACGAGTTTGCGCGCGACGGCCTCCAGCAGATCCACGCCATCCGCACCCGTCACGGCCGGCAGATCAGCCAACGTCGCCAGGTCAGCCAGATCGGCAGCCTTTCCGGGATTGGCGAGCAGCTCGGACTCAGAGACCCCGAAGGTGTCGCCGAGTGCCGTCCGCAATCCGGGGATCGAGTACGAACCACCCCACAGCTGACGGGCCCGCAGTACGGCGAGCACGAGGTTCACCCGCGCTTCCCCATCCGGTGCGCCGCCGAGGATGTGCAGCCCGTCGCGGATCTGCACATCCTTGATCTCACACAGATACCCGTCCAGATGCAGGACGAACTCGTCGAAGTCGTCGTCCTCGGGCCGCTCGTTGGTGTGCAGATCGTGGTGCAGCTGTGCGGCCTGGATCAGCGTCCAGATCTGCGCCCGCAGCGTCGGCACCTTGTCCGGGTCCAGCGCCGACACGGTCGCGTACTCGTCGAGCAGGTACTCCAGCTTGGCCATGTCGCCGTACGTCTCGGCACGTGCCATCGGCGGGACCAGGTGGTCGACGACGGTCGCGTGCGCGCGCCGCTTGGCCTGCGTACCCTCACCCGGGTCGTTGACGATGAACGGGTAGATCATCGGCAGGTTCCCGAGTACGGCGTCCGGCGCGCACTCGGCCGACATCCCGATCCCCTTGCCCGGCAGCCATTCGAGCGTCCCGTGCTTCCCGAGGTGTACGACGGCGTGCGCCCCGAAGCCGCCCTGATCCGTCGAGGTCTCGAGCCACCGGTACGCCGCCAGGTAGTGATGCGACGGCGCCATATCCGGGTCGTGGTAGATCGCCACCGGGTTCTCGCCGAAACCGCGCGGCGGCTGGATCATCAGCACGACGTTCCCGAACCGCAAGGCAGCCAGGGCGATCGCCCCGGACGGATCGACGTACAGCGAACCCGGCGGCTCACCCCACGCCTCGGTCATTGCCTCGCGCAACGACTCAGGGACCTGACCGAACCACTGCTGGTACGTCGACAGTGGGACCTTCGCGACCGCGTTGTCCAGTTGCTCGTCGGTGAGCCAATCGACGTCATGACCTCCGGCCGCGATCAGCCGGTGGATCAGCCCGTCGGCGCCGTCCGCACCCTGCAGCTCACTGAGGTCGAGCCCACCGAGGTCGTACCCAGCCTGCTCCAACTGCCCAAGCAGGACGACCGCGGACGCGGGCGTGTCCAGACCGACTGCGTTCCCGATCCGGGCGTGCTTGGTCGGATACGACGACAACACGAGCGCAAGCCGCTTCTCGGCGGCCGGGACGTGCCGGAGGCGTGCGTGCGCGACCGCAATCCCGGCCAGCCGGGCGCACCGCTCCGGGTCCGGCGCGTACCGGGCCAGGCCGTCGGCGTCGTACGACTTGAACGAGAACGGGATCGTGATCAGTCGTCCGTCGAACTCCGGGATCGCGACCTGCGTAGCCGCGTCGAGCGGACTGATCGCCGCGTCACTGGCCAGCCACTGCTCACGGGTCGAGGTGAGCGCGAGCCCCTGGATCAGCGGGATGTCGAGGGATGCGAGCGCACCCGCGTCCCACGCGTCGTCCGCACCGCCGGCACTCGCATTGGCCGCAACGGACCCACCCGCTGCCAGCAGAGTAGTGACCAGTACGTCGCACTTCCGCAGCAGCTCGAACAGCCCGGCGTTCTCGGCACTGGTCGGATCGAGTCCGCGCAGGGTCCCGCAGTACACGGGCAGCGGCTGCGCGCCCGCCTCCGAGACCGCGGCCGCGAGGGTGTCGACGAACGCGATGTTCCCGGAGATCTCGTGGGCGCGGTAGTAGACGATCCCGACGGTCGGCTTCTTGGACAGCTCATCGCGTCCGGGCGGCCGCTCGTCCTCGACGTACGTCCCACGCACGCCGTACGCCGGAAGCGCGCGAGGCGGGTCGAACTCGTCACCAGTCAGGAGCAGCGTGTCGCGGAGGAAGCCGGCCAGGTTGCGTAGATTGTCGGCGCCGCCTTCACGCAGGTAAGCGAGTGCCTCGGTCACCGCACCCGCGGGCACGGTCGACAGCGACATCAGCTCAGCATCAGGCGCAGCCTCACCGCTGACCACCACGGCCGGCTTGCCGGACGCGATGACCGCGTCCAGGCCGTCCTCCCAGGCCCGCCGCCCGCCGAGCAGACGGACCACGACGACCGCGGCGTCCTCGAGCAACGGAGCCAGGGCGTCCAGGTCGAGCCGGGCCGGGTTCGCGACCTTCCAGCCGGCGTCCGCCTCGGCGGCCGCGAGCAGGTCGGTGTCGGCGGTCGAAAGCAGCAGGAGGTTCGCACGCATGCGCGACCGGTCCTTCCTCGGGGTGTCCACGCCCCGTCCGGAGGTACGACGGCGGCAGTTCCTGACTCCCCACAAGGTGGGTCACAGTGGCGGGACCGTCCCGGACTTGCACCGGGTTCCTGCGTGTTGCCGTCGAATGACTTGGCTGACTCTAGCTGTGCATCGCGTAGTGGGCGGCCAGGAGGTCGGTACCCCAGTCGTTGCGGACGTCGCGCCAGACGGAGTGGATGTGGTTGGCGTTGTCCTGGGTGTTGTCGTACTCGGCCAGGAAGCTCGGCCCGGCGATGGAGTAGTAGTGCCGGTTGCCGACCCCGGGCTCGGTCTCGCCGGCCCAGGCGAACGTGAGTCGTTCGATGCCCTGGTCGGTGATGTCCTGCCACGTCTGCAACCCGATCGGCCCGGCGGCGCGTCCGACGTACTGGCCGATGAGCAGGCTGAGCAACTGGCGTTGGTCCGCGGTCATATCGCCGTACGGGAGGCCCTTGTGCAGGAGCTTGGCGTCGGCAACGGGGTCATGCCGGGTGAGGATGTCGTCGGGCGCGTCCGGCGAGACGATGGCGACGTCGCGCTGATCCGGCTCGAGAGCGTTCAGGAGCTGGAAGCCCAGGTCCTGCTCAGCTGCGAGGAACCGGCGACCGGCTTCCGGCCCGGTCAGCACCTCGGCCGGGTTGGACCCGAGGAACTGCGGCGTGAAGGCGATCGCACCGTCCACGAGCGTCACATGCAGCGCGAGGTGGTGACCGTTCAGTCGCCACGCCCACGGCTCGGTCCCGGCCGGATCGCCCAGCACCCGGAGGAAGTACCGGTCGCCGACGACGGACCCCTCCCACTCCCCCGACGGCGGCAGCGGCGGGATCTCGCGGACGATGACCTCCGCGTCCATCACGGCCCAGACGTCGGCGACACCGCGCTCACTGCACCCGATCGAGACCAGCCGCTGCACCAACTGCTGCTGCACGGGCGTCAGCTCCGTCAGCGCGAGGCCCGGTACGGCGCCCGGCAGATAGGTCCACTCCTGGTGATCAGGGGTGTCGAACGCGGCCTTGATCTTGTCGAGCTGCGCGGGCGACAGGCTCGCCAGCAGATCGAGTACCGCATCCCGCGTCTGCTCTACAACCATGCGGATCGCTCCCGTTCCGTCGGTTCGTAGTGGGTCCACTGTTCGAACGGCCGATCCAGCTTGTACCGGAAATCGGGTTGCCGCAGCAGGACGCGTGTTTCCGCGTTGCCCGGGTTCCGCAGCGTCTCGAAGAACCTTACCGACCAGTGGAACCAGCGCATGCAGAACAACCGCATCGTGAGCCCGTGCGACACCAGCAGCACATTGCGCGGCGCATCGGGGCTCTCGAAGTCGCGGTGCATCGTCTCCAGGAACGTCGACACCCGGTCGTACACGTCCGAGCCCGATTCACCGTGCGTGAACCGGTAGAAGAAGTGCCCGAACGAGTCCCGGAGCTCCTCCTGCCGCTCGATATCCGCGGTGTCCTGCAGGTTGGCCCAGTCCTGTTCCCGCAGCCGCGGCTCCTCCCGCGGCAGCTCGATCAGGTCGTCCAGCCCGAGCGAGTCGAGCGTCTGCCGGGCTCGCAGGTACGGCGAGACGTAGACGCGGACCGGCTCGCCCGCGAACATCTCCCGGAGCCGCTTGCCCGCCTCGACCGACTGCTCGTGGCCGAGCGGAGTGAGCGGGACCGCGTGGTCGGGGATGCGCTCGTAGATCGTCTTGTCCAGATTCGCCTCGGACTCGCCGTGCCGGATCAACGCGATCCGCATCGGCCGATGGCTCAGCCCCATCGTCTCCCCTTCCCCAGTACCGCGATCATCGCCGCGACTCCTGCTGCCGCCAGACCGACCCGCCGCGCGAGCGCCGCGGTCCGGCGTACGTCGGCAACCTCCGGGGCCGGCCCGTCACCGAGCGTCCCGCGATCCTCCTGGTACGTCCCGTAGCTGTTCGTGCCGCCGAGCGTCAGCTCGAGCGCCCCGGCGAACGCCGCCTCGACGGGACCGGCGTTCGGACTCGGATGCTTCGGCGCGTCCCGCTGCCACACCTCGACCGTCTCGCGCAGCCGGCCCGCGGCGAGTCCGGTGAGTACCGCGCAGACGCGGGCAGGGAGCAGGTTGAGTACGTCGTCCAGTCGCGCCGACGCCCACCCGAAGTTCAGGTACTTCGCGGACTTGTAGCCGACCATGGCATCCAGGGTGTTGGCCGCGCGGTAGCCGAGCAGACCGGGGAGGCCGAGCACGCCGCCCCAGAGCAGCGGCGCGACACACGCGTCCGAGGTGTTCTCGGCGATCGATTCGACGGTGGCGCGGGCGAGTTCGTCGGCTTCGAGGTTGGTGGCGTCGCGGGCACAGAGGTGGCTGAGCCGGTCGCGGGCGGCCGGGATGTCCTTGGCCTCGAGAAGCTCGGCCATCGTTTCGGCCTCGCGGTCCAGGCTGCGGGCGCCGAGCACGGTCCAGGTCGCAGTGGCGGTGACGAGGGTGTGGAGCACCGGGTGGTTCTTGGTCATCCGCTCGACCACGATCGCGCCAGCTGTCGTCGCGCCGACCAGAGCGGCTGTGTAGACGGTCCCGGCCGCCCGGGAGTCGGCGTACAGGCTCTGCTCGAGGCGGTTGGCGGTGCGGCCGAAGCCTGCGACCGGGTGGAAGCGGCGCGGGTCGCCGAGGACGCGGTCGGCCGCGAACCCGAGGAGGATGCCGAGAGCGCGGGACACCCTCGGCAGTCTGCCAGGTGTCAGCCTGTGATTGGGTGATCGGCATGGGAATCGCGGAGCTGCTCGCCGGGGTCGACGGGAGCGGGGAGTTCGGGGTCTGGCTGGGCGGACTGGACGGCGTACCGGTGTTCGAGCACGCGGCGGAGCGGACGCACTACTCCGCCAGCACGATGAAGCTGCCGGTGGCAATGGCGATGATGCGGAAGGTCGAGGCGGGTGAGCTGGCCCTCGATCAGCCGGTGACCGTCCACAACGACTTCGCGTCCGCGGCCGGCGGCCGGTTCGGCGTGAACCCGGACGAGGACGAGGCGCCCGCAACCTGGACGAAGCTGGGGACGGCGGTGCCGCTCAGCTGGCTGGCCACCGAGATGATCAGCCGTTCCAGCAACCTCGCCACCGACCTGGTGCTGGAACAGGTCGGCGTGGACGCGGCGCAGGCTGTTCTTGCCGAGTACGGTCCTGGTGGCAGTGTCATCAT
This sequence comes from Kribbella sp. NPDC051952, assembly GCF_040680855.1. Taxonomy (NCBI): domain Bacteria; kingdom Bacillati; phylum Actinomycetota; class Actinomycetes; order Propionibacteriales; family Kribbellaceae; genus Kribbella; species Kribbella sp. NPDC051952. The sequence goes on along the minus strand of NZ_JBFAXQ010000011.1, from coordinate 119,858 downwards.
GCGCGGGATCGACGACGCGGCGGCGCAACGAGCGGGGATCAGCAACCTGATGAGCCCCGCCGGATTGGCCGGAGTGCTTGTTGCTGTTGGCAATCAACCCGACGGTGACTATCTCCGCGACCTCCTCGCGGCCAATCAGTGGAACGGCGAGATCCCGGCGCTTCTGCCCACCGGCACCCGGGTCGAGCACAAGAACGGCTGGGACACCCGGATCCGGCACGACGGCGGCATCGTCCGCCCGACCGACGCCGATCCGTTCGTGCTCGTCGTCTGCACGACGTCCGACCTACCGGACTCCGACGCGCAGAAGCTGATCGCCGCTATCGCCCTCGAAGCCTGGAACCACCGGCACGACCTGGGAGCGGTGCGATGAAACTCACCACGCATCTGGTCTCGTCCCCGCTCCACACCCCCTTCATCACAGCGCTGCGTACGGCGACGCACGCCGAATCCCTGCTCGTCGAGATCACCGACGGCGACCTCAGCGGCTGGGGCGAGGCCCCGCAGGTCTGGAAGGTCACGGGCGACTCGCTCGCCGGCAGCCAGGCATGTGTCGAAGGCCCGATCGCCACCGCGCTCGACGGCCTTGGCCCGGACGACCTGACCGAGGCCCTGCGCCGCGTCCAGAACGCTGCCGCCGGCAACTTCGGCGCCAAGGCAGCCGTCGACATCGCGCTGCACGATCTGGCCGCGCGTCGACATGGGCAGACCCTGCATGGCTTCCTCGGCTCGACGGTGGACGTCGTACGCACGGATGTGACGCTGTCGGTGGGTGACGCGGAGGCCCTGGCGGCCGCTGGGCGAGCGCGGGTCGCGGACGGGTTCGACGTACTCAAGGTCAAGGTCGGCACTGACGCGAAGGCCGACGTCGAGCGGGTCCGGCGGGTGCGCGAGGCGATCGGCCCCGGGGCGACCCTCCGGCTGGATGCCAACCAGGGCTGGTCCCGGCGCGACGCGGTCAATGCGATTCGCGCTCTCGAGGACTGCGACATCGAGCTGGTCGAGCAACCCGTCGAGGCCGCCGATCTCGAGGGCATGGCCTGGGTGACCGACCGGGTCAGTACGCCGATCCTCGCCGACGAATCGGTGTACGGCGTACGCGATCTGGTCAACGTGATCCGGCACGGTGCCGCGGACATGGTGAACGTGAAGCTGGCCAAATGCGGCGGACTCGCACCGGCCCGGACACTGCTCGAGCTGGCCCGGTCGCACGGGATCCGGACGATCGTGGGCTCGATGATGGAGAGCCACGTCGGAGTCGGTGCGGCGGCGGCGCTGGTGTCGGCGTACCCGACCTCGGCGGTCAACGACCTGGACGCCGCATGGTGGCTCCGGGAAGCTCCGGTGGCCGGCGGAATCCGCTACGAAGGCTCGCTGATTCACCTGCCTTCGACTCCTGGCCTCGGCGTGACAGGCTTGGTGTCATGAAGCTCCTCGCCGCCAAAGTCCCGGTCAGCACCGTGTGGACTTCCCCGGACGCGCCGCGTGACATCGACGCGCCGGCCGTCGCCGCCCAGCCCGATGTCGCCGGCTGGGCCAAGTCAATGGACACCGAGACCCGTCTGGGTCTGCACAACCGGACCCTGACCCAACTGCTGTTCGCCGAGCCGGTGCTGGTTCGGTCCGAACGTGATGGCTGGTCCGAGATCGTCGCGCCCTGGCAACCGTCCTCACAGGACGAGCTGGGGTATCCGGGCTGGGTCCCGTCGAGCCACCTCGGCGAGCTGCCCGGGAGTGCGTCGGATCCGGTCGCAATCGCCGTACCGACGGCTGTGCTGCAGGGCGAACCTGGTGGTCGCGCGGTGGCGGAGCTGTCGTTCGGGACCGTACTGGCGTCGATCGAGCAGGCCGACGGGTACACGCGGGTCGCCACGCCGGACGGTGGATCCGGCTGGCTCGCGGACAACGCACTGCGGTCTGGTGTGGAGCCGTCCGAGCCCGAGGATCGGCTCCGGCTGGGCGCGCAGTTCCTTGGCCTCGAGTACCTGTGGGGCGGTACGGCGGCCTATGGGCTGGACTGCTCGGGATTGGTCCACGCGGTCAGCCGGGTGCTCGGGCTGCGGACGCCGCGGGATGCCCACGACCAGGCGGACGCGATCCAGAACATCCCGATCGACGAGGCTCAGCCGGGTGACCTGTACTTCTTCGCCCGCCCTGGGAAGACGGTCCACCACGTCGGTTTCGTCTCCGCCGAAGGCATGTTGCACGCCTCGGAGACCGGCAAGCGGCTCGAGAACGAGCCGCTCACCGACGAGCGTCGGGCCACGCTCATCACCGCTGCCCGGTTCTGACCTGAGAATCGCCCCGGACGGTGTGTCCGGGGCGATCGTCAGCTCGGGGTCAGGAGTTCTTGGCCTCTGACTCGTGGGCCTCTGACTCGTGGGCCTCTGACTCGTCGGCCTCAGGAGCGGCATCCTCCGGGGCCGACTCCAGGATGCGGGACTTGTGCAGGCTCGCGACCGTGGTGATGCCCAGGGTGATGATGATGAACCCCAGCGAGAACCAGATCGGGATCTCGGGCGCCCACTCGATGTGGTGGCCGCCGTTGACGAACGGCAGCTCGTTCACGTGCATCGCGTGCAGGACGAGCTTCACGCCGATGAACGCCAGCACGACGGACAGGCCGATCGACAGGTAGACCAGGCGCTTGAGCAGATCGCCGAGCAGGAAGTACAGCTGCCGCAGCCCCATCAGTGCGAAGACGTTCGCGGTGAAGACCAGGAACGGCTCCTGGGTCAGGCCGTAGATCGCCGGGATCGAGTCGAGCGCGAACAGCAGGTCCGTCGTACCGAGCGCGACGATCACGATCGCCATCGGGGTGACGAGGCGCTTGCCGTTCTTCACGATCGTGAGCTTCACGCCGTTGTACTCGTCGGTGGCGTTCAGCCGCTTCCGGGCGAACCGGATGATCGCGTTCTCCTTGAAGTCCTCGTCGTCGTTCTCCCCCTGCATGGCCAGGTGGATCGCGGTGTAGACCAGGAACGCGCCGAACAGGTAGAAGATCCAGGAGAACTCGTTGATCGCGGCCGCGCCGACGGCGATGAAGATGCCGCGGAACACCAGCGCCAGGATGATGCCGACCAGCAGTGCGGTCTGCTGGTACTTCCTCGGCACCCCGAACCTGGACATGATGATCAGGAAGATGAACAGGTTGTCGACGCTCAGGCTGTACTCGGTCAGCCAGCCGGCGAAGAACTCGCCCGCGTAGTTGCCGCCCGAGAAGACCCAGACGCCGAGGCCGAACACCACCGCCAGACCGACGTAGAACGCGATCGCCCGCGCGGACTCACGGGTCGTCGGTTCGTGCGGGCGCCGGCCGATGATGAAGACGTCGAATGCCAGCAGCGCGAGCAGTACGCCGACCGTGATGTACCAAACGTAGTCAGCAACGTGCACTTGAAACCTCCGGAGCTCAGTTGAAACAGGACTCCGAAGGTCTCTTCCGCCGAACTCAGTGACGAGTCCGACCGGTGGCACCGGGCGCGGGACCAAGCCCTTGACCGTGATGACGATGCCGCCGCCGAGGAATACTCCCCTTCTCAGACACCATTCTGACGGGTCGGCAGTCGAGTCGCCAAATCCAGGACGCCGTGTCCACCTGTCGAAATGATCACAGTGCTCGGCGGGAATAGTTGCGCTGCGTGATCAATCGGAATGCTATGGACGTCTGCTCCTCGGCAGTTTCGCCACGATCGTGTCGTACGAGGTGTCGATGAGCTCGAGGATCTCGTCGTCGGGAACGGCGCCGCCGAGGCGGACCGAATTCCACCCCGAGCGCCCGATGTAGGCCATCTTGCTGACGTCCTCGGGGTAGGTGTCGACCAACTCGTCGGCCTCCTCCCGGTTGGCCCCGCACTTGAGCCCGACCCCCTCGCCACCGCCGAGGAACGCGAAGATCTTGTCGCCGACCTTGGCGACGACATCGCCCTCCCACGGCTCGTCCTGCCAAGCCCCGGGCTTGGCCAGGCAGTGCTCGAGGATCTCGCTCCCGGTAAGCCTCGCCATCTCCTGCTCCTGTCAGCTGTGAGAGACAACCTCGACATTGTTGCTGTCCGGGTCCCGCACGAAGACCGCGTAGTAGCCGGGGTGGTACTCGGGCCACTCCTTCGGCTCATGCAGAACCTCGGCCCCCAGTTTGCGCACCGCCTGGTAGATCTTGTCGACGACCGAACGGTTGGGCGCGGTGAACGCGACGTGGATCTCGCGCTGGCTTCCCCCGGTCGTCTGCTTCCCCAGCCAGAACTTCGGTACGCCGTCCTGCCCCGACAGCCCGAGGACGGTGCCGAAGTCCATCGACACGGTGATGCCGAGGGGCGCCAGGACGGTCTCGTAGAACTCGCGGCTCGCGGTCAGGTCGTCGCACTGCAGTGACACGTGGTCGAACATGGTTCCTCCCCTGGTGGCCCTGAAAGGCACAGTAGACCTCCCCGGGGACAGAAGACGATGGCCGCCGTACGCACAGTCGTAGGGTGGAAAGGTGACAGACCTGGGGCTGATCGAGTCGACCGGTGACCGCGGATACGACCGGCTCGCTCAGGGCGTGATCGGTGTCTTCGAGGTCGCGTTCCCGGACCGCGTGCGTGGCTACTACCTGCGCGGCAGCCATGCCAGCAGTACGAGCATCGCCGGAAGCGATCTGGATCTCTTCATCATCTTCAAGGACCGGTTCGCCGATGCGGCCGAATATGAGCGGGCTCGCGCGCTGTCCGATCACTGCGGCCGGCTCTCGCCGGTGTTGCTGGAGCTCGTGCTGACCGGTGAGCGTGGTCTTCGCGGTCCGGAGGGCGTTGGCGCAGCGCTGAATCTCAAGTTGGCCACGCGGTTGCTGTACGGCGAGGACATCCGCGCGGAGCTGCCGCCGTTCGACGCCGACACCTACGTGCGGTCGGTGGTCCATACGCCGTACCTCAGCTACGCCTATCCGAAAGAGCGGCGGGGTGGACCGCTGGTGTATCCGCTGCGGCACCTCGATCCGGACGGGCCGTTCTTCGGCTACGACCAGTGGACGATGCCCGGCCCGGATGGGGTCGAGCACCCGAGCACCAAACTGCTGGTCGGATCAGTCGGCTGGACGGCGACCGCGATCGTTGCCTTGGGCAGCGGTCAGTATGTGCGGGACAAGGCGGCCTGCGTCAAGCTCTACCAGAAGTACGTCGCGGACGAGTGGACCGACCTGGTGACGGACGTGCACGAGCTGTGCCGCAATCGCTGGCACTACCAGCTGCCGTCAGACCCGGCCGAGCGTGCAGTGCTGCGCGAGCTCTGTGATCGGGCGCTCGACTTCCAGAACCATTTCCTCACGCTGTACCGGAGCTATCAGCTTGACGAGCTCGCGTCCGGCGACCCGGACCGGCAGCGGCTCGCGATCCAGAGGCTGCAGCGGATCGTGTTCGAGGACCAGGAGGTCGCCGACGCTCTCTCGAGCGCCGGCACCACCTAGGGCCTATTTCGCGCCGGCGTTGGTCATCTGGCGGAGCTCCTTCTTGAGCTCCGAGATCTCGTCGCGGTAGCGGGCCGCGACCTCGAACTGCAGCTCGGCCGCCGCGTTGTGCATCTGGTCGGTGAGCTGCTGGATCAGGTCGGCGAGATCCGACGACGGCAGGCCGCCGGCCAGCTCCTTCGCCTTCTCCCCCGCCTTCGCCTTGCCACCACCCGGCACCGGCGCCTTGCCGCGCGACTGGTTCCGGCCGGAGCCGAGCAGCTCGGCAGTGTCGGCGTCCTCGCGGGCGAGCATGTCGGTGATGTCGGCGATCTTCTTCCGCAGCGGCTGCGGGTCGACACCGTTCGCCACGTTGTAGGCGGTCTGTTTGGCGCGGCGCCGGTTGGTCTCGTCGATCGCCTGCTCCATCGACGGGGTGATCTTGTCCGCATACATGAACACCTGGCCGGACACGTTACGAGCCGCACGGCCGATGGTCTGGATCAGCGACCGGCCCGAGCGCAGGAAGCCTTCCTTGTCGGCGTCCAGGATCGCGACCAGCGACACCTCCGGTAGGTCGAGGCCCTCCCGCAGCAGGTTGATGCCGACGAGGACGTCGTACTCACCCATCCGGAGCTCGCGGAGCAGCTCGACCCGGCGCAGGGTGTCGACCTCGCTGTGCAGGTACCTGGTCCGGATCCCCATCTCCAGCAGGTAGTCGGTCAGGTCCTCGGACATCTTCTTGGTCAGCGTGGTGACCAGGACCCGCTCGTTCCGCTCGACCCGACCGCGGATCTCGTGGATCAGGTCGTCGATCTGGCCCTTGGTGGGCTTGACGATCACCTCGGGGTCGACCAGACCGGTCGGCCGGATGATCTGCTCGACGAACCCGTCGGACTTGTCCTGCTCGTACTGCCCCGGGGTCGCGGACAGGTAGACGGTCTGCCCGATCCGCTCCAGGAACTCCTCCCAGCGCAGGGGCCGGTTGTCCATCGCCGACGGCAGCCGGAACCCGTGCTCGACCAGCGTGCGCTTACGGGACATGTCGCCCTCATACATCCCGCCGATCTGCGGGACGGTCACGTGCGACTCGTCGATGACCAGCAGGAAGTCCTCGGGGAAGTAGTCCAGCAGGCAGTGCGGCGCGGTCCCGGCCTCGCGGCCGTCGGTGTGCCGCGAGTAGTTCTCGATACCTGAGCAGGTCCCGATCTGCCGCATCATCTCGATGTCGTACGTCGTCCGCATCCGGAGCCGCTGTGCTTCCAGCAACTGGCCACCGCGCTCGAGCTCGGCCAGCCGCTCCTCCAGCTCGGCCTCGATCGAGGTGATCGCGCGCTCCATCCGCTCCGGCGCGGTCACGTAGTGCGTCGCGGCACCGATGTAGACCTCGTCCTCTTCGCTGATCACCTCACCGGTGAGCGGGTGCAGCGTCATCACCCGCTCGATCTCGTCACCGAAGAACTCCACCCGGACGGCGAGCTCCTGGTAGACCGGGAACACCTCGAGCGTGTCGCCGCGGACCCGGAAGGTGCCGCGGGTGCCGGCCAGGTCGTTCCGCGCGTACTGCACCCCGACGAGCTTGCGGAGCAGGCCGTCGCGGTCCATCTCGGTGCCGACCTTCACGTGGATCATGCGGTTCAGATACTCGTCCGCGGAGCCCAGGCCGTAGATGCAGGAGACGGTCGCGACCACGACGACGTCGCGGCGGGTCAGCAGCGACCAGGTCGCCGAGTGCCGCAGCCGCTCGACCTCCTCGTTGATCGAGGAGTCCTTCTCGATGTAGGTGTCCGTCTGCGGGACATACGCCTCGGGCTGGTAGTAGTCGTAGTACGAGACGAAGTACTCGACGGCGTTCTCCGGGAAGAAGTGCCGGAGCTCGGTCGCGAACTGGGCGGCCAGCGTCTTGTTCGGCTGGAGGATCAGCATCGGGCGCTGGATCTTCTCGGCCAGCCAGGCGATGGTCGCGGTCTTACCGGTACCCGTCGCACCGAGTAGCACGACGTCCTGCTCGCCGGCGTTGATCCGCCGCTCGAGATCCGCGATCGCGGCCGGCTGGTCACCCGCCGGATCGAAATCGGACACCACCTTCAGCGGCGCGACCATACGCTGGAGATCCGAGACCTGTCTCATGCCCTCCACCGTACGGCCCGCTGCCGACAGTTTCTAAAACCCCAGGTCAGAAGCTCTTGACGACCGAATTGTTCATGAACACGAGTTCGTTCACCCGGCGCTTGTAGACGCGGCGCTCGAGGGCCGCGTCGGTGGCGGTGACGCGGTCGAACTGGTCCTGGTAGGCGGTGACGAAGCCCTGCATGGCGACCTTCTTGCCGGTCGGTCCGACCCAGACGCCGGTGTAGGACAGCGCGTAGCAGGATTTGATCTTCGGGCTGGGCGACTTGCACGCGACGCCCTTGCCGATCTTCACGCCCTGCATGCCGTTCGACTCGATGTCGACCAGGTGCTCGGCGAAGCCCTTCGCGTCGTACAGCTCGGTCTGGCGGACCCAGTAGTACCCGTCGATCAGGCCGCGGGCGTTGAACTGCTGCAGGATCCAGTTCTGCCCACCCTTGGACTTGTCCGGGTCCCGCAGCCAGCCCTTCGCCGGGGTGAACCAGATACCCCATCCGACCTCCACGCCGGTGTCGTTCGGGCCCTTGGAGTCGTCCGGCTTCGGCGTGGGCGACGGCGTGTACATCGAACCGACCGGATCCGGAGTCTGCTGAGCGGCCGGCTTGTCCTCGTCGCCGCCACCCGTCACCAGCAGTACGACGCCGATCGCGACCAGCGCGACCGCGACGATCGCACCGGCCATGATGATCCACTGCGTCTTGTTCGACTTGCCCGGCCGCTGCTGCGGCCGGCCCGGACCGGGTCCCCAGCCACCAGGTCCCGAAGGACCGCCGGGACCCGACGCGGATCCCCAGCCGCCAGGAGCGGGGGCGGGAGGCGGTCCCGGGGGCGTCCCGTACTGCTGACTCATAGCTCTTCCTCGCGATAGTTCAGGGGGTTCGTCGTCACAAGCTGTCGAGCACGGACTTCTTCATCGTCGTGGCGTCCGCCTCGGCCTTCTGGGCGAAGTCGACGCGGGTCCGGAAATCCAGCGCGGTGACCACCTTGTCCTTGCGCCGGTACGCCTCGACGTAGCCCTGCACCTTCACATCGGCGCCGGTCTTGTCCTTGGCGGTGGAGGTGTAGCTGATCGCGACGCACTCCTCCAAGACGTCCTTCGGGCACGGCAGGTTCCGTACGCTGCCGAGCTGGGCGATCTCGTTCTCGGTCTCGCCCTCGACGATGCCCAGCACGTACGCGTTCGCGGTCACGTTCTCCTTCTGCCGGACCCAGAAGAACGACCGCGGCTCACCGTTCGGCGCGTACGTGACCAGCTCCTTGCCGGCCTTCTCCGTCGCCAGCACACTCCAGCCCTCCACCGGTACGACGGAGACGCCGAAGCCGACCGGAATCGCATTCACGGGTGGCTGGTACGACGTTGTCGGCGTACTCGCGGTCGGCGCCGGGGTCTGGCTCGTGGTGGGATCCGCCTTGTCGTCGTCGCCCCCGGACAGGAAGACCAGCGCGGCCGCGACCAGCGCGACCACGATCAGGCCGGCCCCGATCGGCAGCAGCAGCGGCGGGAACGGCAGGCCCTTCTTCTCCGGCGGCGGCCGCCGCAGCGACGGCGGCCCGACCTTCTCACCCCAGGCAGTGCTCGTCTCGGTGGCCGGACCAGGTCCGGACTGCGGACCAGGCCCGGCGCCCGGCCCGGGTCCCGGACCTGCGTCCGGCGAGGTCCCCCACGGCGACGGGGGCGGTGGCACTTCCAGGTTCCAGGGCGACGGCGGCAGGGCCGGCTCGTCCGGCACTGCCGCGTCGTCGGAGGCTGGGCCAGGTTCGTTGACCCAGGGATTGCCTCCTCCGGAACCCTTGTCGCGCTTCCCGCTCACTGGCTCTTGACCACCGACTGCAGCATCGCCGTGGTGTCCGGCTGGATCGTCGAGATCTTGTCCTTGCGCCCGTACACCCGAATGATCGTGATCACGCCGTCGTTGCGCTCGATCACGCCGACGAACCCGATCACCGGCAGGCTGCCGTTCTGGCTGGTCGAGATCGCGTCGAAGCTCTGGGTGGTCATGGTCTTGACGTTGCTCTTGTCACCCTCGCCCGGGTGACTCTCCTTCGGCTCGCCCTTCTTGACCGAGGTCAGGTCCTTGGTCTCGGCGTCCATGAGCTGCGGGAGCACCGTCGCGGTGTTCTCGTTCGTCTCGGCCTTCCAGGCGTTCACCATGAAGTACGCCTCGCCCTGCTTGAGCAGGTAGACGCCGGTGAACTTGTCCAGGCTCTTGCGGATGTAGCCCGGCTGCGGCTTCACGAAGACGCCCTCGGCGATCTCGATGCCCTCGTCGACGTTCTCGGCCGGCTCGTTGCTCTGGGTGGTCGTCGGCTGCGGGTCCGGGTCGGCCTTCTTGTCGTCGCCCTGGTTGAAGACCACGGCCAGGAGCACACCGATCACCGCGACGACGGCGAACGCGCCACCGGCGATGAACAGGATCTTGTTGCCGCCCTTGCCGCGCGGCGTCTGACCGCCGTACTGACCCCACTGCTGCTGGCCGCCGCCGTACTGCTGTTGCTGGCCGGGGTAGCCCTGCTGCTGCGGGTACTGCTGCTGACCGGGGTACTGCTGCTGCCCCGGGTACTGCGGCTGTCCCGGCTGCTGGCCCTGGTACGGCGGTTGCCCGGGCTGCTGGCCCTGGTACGGCGGCTGGCCCGGCTGCTGACCGTAGCCCGGGGGTGCCTGCTGCGGACGCCCGTATCCGGGCTGACCCTGCGGCTGCTGACCGTACCCAGGCTGCTGCCCATAACCCGGCTGCCCCTGGGGCTGGCCCTGCGGCGGCCGGCCCGGCTGCTGACCGTAACCCGGCTGGCCCTGCGGCTGACCGGGCTGCTGACCTGGCTGTTGACCTGGCTGCTGTCCCGGCTGACCGCCGTACGGCGGCTGGCCACCGGGGCCGTAGGGCGGTTGCTGGTTGCTCATGCCTGCGTCTCCCCAGTCGTCGCTTCGTATCCACTCGCACCCGCGGGTGCCGCCACGCCACGGGCCGACTTCGGCACGGACCGCACCGAGTTGCCGCAGGCGGAGCAGAAGTCGGACTGCGGGAGCAGCGGCATCTCACAGCGCGAGCAGAAGGCCAGATCGCCCGACGCGTGGTTGGAACCACCGCGCGCGGCCGACTCCAGCGCCGCCTCGAGCAGCCCCTTGTGCAGCACGGTCCGGACCCGGATGATCAGCGCGCCGAGCAGCAGCAGGCCCCAGACCACACCGAGGATCGCACCGACGGTCGAGCCGTGGCCGCCGACGAAGCCGAGCAGGTAGACCCCGCCCTGGAACAGCGCGTTGATCACGATCGCCTGGATCACACCGGCCACCCAGCGCGGGGTGAAGCCGTCGTACCCCTCGCCCAGGCCGGAGAACTCCGCACCCGCGAGGCCGGTCGCCGAACCGTAGATCAGCGGCTTGATGAAACCGTGCAGCAGCACGATGGAGATCCACGTCCCGGCACTGCTGCCCGGACCGGCGAAGCCGCCGCTGATCCAGCCCCAGTGCAGTACGAGCGTCTCGAAGCAGGCGTACCCGACACCGGCCACCACGCCGAACGTGAAGCCGTCCATCAGGTCGTCGTACCGCGGCCGGGAGGCCAGGTAGAGCGGGCCGATCTGGCGGATCAGCTCGGAGACCACGGGCACCAGCAGGAGCAGGATCAGCAGGTCCCGCCCGGCCGGGCCGGCGTCATTGCCGCCGATCGTGTCCAGCGAGAGCACGAGCTTGTCCGACCACAGCCAGGTGAACACCGCCGCCAGTACGCCGGTCAGCACGAACGCCGCCGCGACGACCGGGATCGGCTCGTCCTCCCAGAGGTTCACGTCGTACAGGTAGAGGATGTAGACGATCGGAATCGCGAACGCGGCGATCATGATCGCCACCGGCAGGGCGCCGAGCGCGGCCGTCACGACGGTCAGCAGCAGCCCGATCCCGAGCGCGACCTTGTACGTGTAGGGCTGCTTGCCGGAGCCCTGCGGCATGATCGTCGACACCAGCTTGAACGACGCCACCGGCTCATCGGGCCTGGCGGCGTACGCCTTCTTCCGCTCGGCGTCCCCGGATCGCACATCGTTGCCACAGTGGTGGCAGAAATGCGACACCTCGGGGACGTCTGAGTTGCAGCGCGGGCAGACCACGCCAACCTCCCAACCTCGGACGTCCGGACCGGCGCGGGGCGCGCCGTCGGTGGTCACAGCCCGGTCGAGCCGGGCCGAACCGGGACAGATTCTCGTACAGCCGGTCCCGCAGTCATCATTTCCCGCGCAAGGGTCACCTTTTCGTGTCCGGACCGTGCTGTTGGAGTGTGGTCCACACCTCGTCGATCCGCCGGTCCAGATCCGCGAGCGTCCCGGAGTTGTCGACGACGACGTCCGCGGCCGCGAGCCGCTGCTCCCGCGAGGCCTGGCTGGCGATCCGCCGCTTTGCTTCCTCGTCAGACATTCCCCGCTGCGAGGTCAGCCGCTCGACCTGGACCTCGACCGGTACGTCGACCACGAGCAGCAGGTCGAAGTGGTCCGCCTGACCGGTCTCCACCAGCAGCGGGATGTCGTGGACCACGATCGCGTCCGCGGCGGCTTGCGACTCGATCTCGGCTGCCCGGGCCCGAACCCGTGGATGGACGATCGCCTCCAGCCTCCGACGGGCCGGCTCGTCCCCGAACACGATCCGCCCGAGCGCCGGCCGGTCCAGCTCACCCGCGGCCGTCAGTACGCCGTCGCCGAACTCCGCGACCACCTCGGCCAGCCCGTCGGTGCCCTTCGCGACCACCTCGCGCGCGAGCACATCGGAGTCGATCAGCACGGCACCACGGGCCGCCAGCCGCGACGACACCGCACTCTTCCCGGACCCGATCCCGCCCGTCAGTCCCACTCTCAGCACGCCAGCACCCTACTCACGCACCGAACCGCGCCTAACATGACCTATGGGGTGGTTCCGAAGACGGCGGACCGTGGACGATCTCCGCGAGGTCCGGGTGTTGGCCGAGGAAGACGTGATCCAGTTCGGTGAGGAGCTGGCACGGTTCAGCGCGGGTCCTGATCCGGACACCGCGTTGCGGCGCGACTACGAAACGGCGCTGGACGCCTACGAGTACGCCCGGCGGATCGTCGACCGGCGGGTGGTGGTGCGTGAGCTGGTCGACACCCTCAACGAGGGCAGGTATGCGCTCGCCTGCGCCAGGGCTCGCACCACGGGCAGTCCGCTGCCCAGACGTCGTACGCCGTGCTTCTTCAACCCGCAGCACGGGCCGTCGAGCACGGACGTGATCTGGACACCGGCCAGCGGGCCGACCCGCAAGGTGTCCGCCTGCGCGCAGGACGCGGCCCGGGTCCAGGCCGGCGAGGATCCACCGGTCCGGTACGGCGAGGTCCAGGTGCCGACGTGGGAAGCCGGAGCGCCGAACGAGCCGTACAAGATCGGCTTCTTCTCCGCCAGCCCGGCTCGCGCCCAGGTGATCGAGCTCAAGAGCCAACTGAAAGGCGAGGGCCGCGGCCGCTGGGGTATCGACTTCGGCCGCCGGAAGAAGCCCCGCCTCCCCTACGACTGAACGCACGAGACCCCCGCATCCGGTGTGGATGCGGGGGTCTCGTGAACTGCTACCGAGTCAGGATCAGCCCTGGCCGGTCAGCTTCTCGCGAAGCGCCTGCAGTGCCTCGTCGGAAGCGAGCGCACCCTCGACGGGAGCGTCTTCCTTCGGGGCGGCCGCGGAGGAGTACGTCGACGCCTCGCCGGCCTCGACGTCCGCCGTCTTGGCGTCCTCGATCTGCTTCTTGTGGGCCTCCCAGCGCGTGTGGGCCTCGGCGTACTGCCGCTCCCACTCCTCGCGCTGAGCGTCGAAGCCCTCGAGCCATTCGCCCGTCTCCGGGTCGAAGCCGTCGGGGTAGACGTAGTTGCCCTGGTCGTCGTACGTCGCCGCCATGCCGTACAGCGTGGGGTCGAAGTCGTCGGAGACCGGGTCGACACCCTCGTTGGCCTGCTTCAGCGACAGCGAGATCCGGCGACGCTCGAGGTCGATGTCGATGATCTTGACCATCACATCGTCGTTCACCTGAACGACCTGCTCCGGGATCTCGACGTGACGCTCGGCCAGCTCGGAGATGTGCACCAGACCCTCGATGCCCTCCTCCACGCGGACGAACGCACCGAACGGAACCAGCTTGGTGACCTTGCCGGGCACGATCTGGCCCATCTGGTGGGTCCGGGCGAACTGCTGCCACGGGTCTTCCTGGGTCGCCTTCAGCGACAGCGAGACGCGCTCGCGGTCCATGTCGACGTCCAGCACCTCGACGGTGACCTCCTGGCCGACCTCGACCACCTCGGTCGGGTGGTCGATGTGCTTCCAGGACAGCTCCGAGACGTGCACCAGACCGTCGACGCCGCCGAGGTCCACGAACGCACCGAAGTTGACGATCGAGGAGACGACACCCTTGCGGATCTGGCCCTTCTGCAGCTGGGTGAGGAAGTTCATCCGCACCTCGGACTGCGTCTGCTCCAGCCACGCCCGGCGGGACAGGACCACGTTGTTGCGGTTCTTGTCCAGCTCGATGATCTTGGCCTCGATCTCCTGGCCGACGTACGGCTGGAGGTCGCGGACCCGGCGCATCTCGACCAGCGAGGCCGGCAGGAAGCCACGAAGGCCGATGTCCAGGATGAGTCCACCCTTGACGACCTCGATGACGGTGCCGGTGACGACGCCGTCCTCTTCCTTGATCTTCTCGATCGTGCCCCAGGCCTTCTCGTACTGGGCGCGCTTCTTCGAGAGGATCAGGCGGCCTTCTTTGTCCTCCTTCTGGAGAACCAGGGCCTCGACGTGGTCGCCGACGTTGACGACCTCGTTCGGGTCGACGTCGTGCTTGATCGACAGCTCACGGGAGGGGATGACGCCTTCGGTCTTGTAACCGATGTCGAGGAGAACCTCGTCCCGGTCGACCTTGACGATGGTCCCTTCAACGATGTCGCCGTCGTTGAAGTACTTGATGGTCTGATCGATCGCCGCGAGGAAGTCTTCCTCCGACCCGATGTCATTGACCGCTACCTGCGGGGTGGTGCGTACTGCGGGGTCGAGAGGTGCCTCGATGCTGGCCGTCATGTGGTGGGTTGCTCCGTGGACTGGTGGTGTTGTGCGGTCGCGTCATGAACCGTTGGATCGCATCAAACCGCTGGATTGCCTGAAGAGCACAGATTCACCACCGACTGCTGCGAGCACGAGCCTGCTCCGTCCGAGGTCGCGCGGGCCCATAGCGCATCTCACAGAATACCGGTCTTGACGAAGGCAGCACAACCTGGGGCACCCGGTGCCTACCGGCCGCCCGCCGAGGTTTCCCGACGTGCCACTCAACTCAATGTACGACGTCCAGGGCGGGTCGTCCTCCGGAGAGGGTGCGCGTGTCCGCCATTCGGCCTACCAGGTCGTGGGCGGCGGCTGCGACTTCGTGCTCGGTGGAGCGTGCGGCCAGGTCCAGGAGCGCCCAGAGGTCTGCGGCCCGACCCAGGTCCACCAGCGGCTCGCCCAGGTCGAGGCCGCTCCCCCGGATCACGCTCAGGACCGCGCCGGCGAGCACCGGATCGGTGCAGAACCGGAAAAGGTTTCCCAGATCCGTGTACGGCGACCCGGCATGAGCGAACTCCCAGTCGATCAGCCCGGTGATCCGCGCGGTCTCCGGATCCACCAGCAGGTTCTTCGGGTTGAAGTCGCTGTGCACCAGGCACACCCGGTCGACCCCGTCAGCCAGGACGTCCTCAGCCTCAGCGAGTACGTCGGCAAACCGCTCGGACTGCTCCGCGCTCAAGCCGAGATCCAGGCCGGCGACGTACTGCTCCAGATCGCCCATCCCGAACGGCTCGATCACCAGCTCACCGTCACGGAACATCCCGAAGGTGAGGAACGGCATCCCGCTCAGCCGGACGAGGAGCTCACCCAACTGCTCTCCGACGGTCCGCCGCTCGTCCTCCCCCGCCGTATCCAGATAGACCTGCAGGTTCACCCCAGGCAGCCGCTCGGTCAGCAGGTACGGCGGATCCTCCGGCGACCCCTCGCGCTTCGCGTCCAGTATCCGCGGCACCGGCAGCAGCCCGTGGACGAGCCGCAGCAGCGCGGCGTCCACCGTCGCCCGCCCGGGGTCCTTCACATACAACTTCAGTACGGCGTCCTCGCCGCCGGCGCTGACCGCATACGTCTGACCGCCGTACCCACCCGCCAGCGGAACGGCGCTCGCCGCGAAATCACTCATACCTCTGACACTAGAGTTCGCTCCGTGAGTGAGCCGGTGCGGGTGGAGTTGACGGAGGCGGAGACTTCGCGGGCCAGTCGCGCGTACTGGAATTCGGCGGCCGGTGAGTACCTGGCCGAGCACGGCGACTTCCTCGGCGACGACCGCTTCATCTGGTGTCCCGAGGGTGTCGACGAAGAGCAGGCCCAACTGCTCGGTCCGGTCCGTGGCAAGCGGATCCTGGAGGTCGGGTGTGGTGCCGCACAGTGCTCGCGCTGGCTGGCGGCACAGGGTGCGAATGTCGTTGCCTTCGACATCTCCGTCGAACAGCTCCGGCTGGCCCGCCAACTCGACGTACGCACTGGCACGGCAGTCCGCACGGTGGCCGCGGATGCGGTGGCTCTGCCTTACCGGAGCAGCACGTTCGACATCGTCTGCTCGGCCTTCGGTGCGCTCCCGTTCGTCGCGGACGCCGAGACCGCCCTTCGCGAGATCGCCCGTGTGCTGAAGCCGGGCAGCCTGCTCGTGTTCTCGGTGACGCACCCGTTCCGCTGGGCGATGCCGGACGATCCCAGCCCGGCCGGTCTGCGGATCAACCACTCCTACTTCGACCGCACGCCGTACGTCGAGGTCGATCAAGCCGGTACGCCGATCTACGCCGAGCACCACCGCACGACCGGCGACTGGATCCGTGCGCTCACCGGCGCCGGCTTCGTCGTCGACGATCTGCTCGAGCCGGAATGGCCGGCCGGTCATGACCTCATCTGGGGTGGTTGGGGCCCGGAGCGCGGCCGACTCGTCCCCGGTACTGCCATCTGGTCGGCCCACCGTGCGGTAGAACTGCCCAGATGAGATCCAGGTTCCCGGCACTGGACGGACTGCGGGCCCTCGCCGCCCTCGCGATTCTGGCGTCCAACGTCGGGTTGTCGCTGAACAGTCCGCTGCTGGCCCGACTGGACGCCGGTGTAGCGGTCTTCTTCGCGATCTCCGGGTTCCTGCTCTACCGTCCGCACGCGGTCGCGTGGTTCGAGGGCACGCTGCCCCCTCTCACCCTGCCGTACCTGAGGAACCGCGCTCTGCGGATCCTGCCCGTCCTGTGCGTCGCCGTACTGCTGACCCTCGTGCTGGTCCCGGACTGGCGCTCACCCGTCTGGTCGAGGCAGTTGTGGATCGCCGCGACCGCAGGCACGTTCTACATCCTGCTACCGGCGTTGGCGAAGCTGCTGACCGCGTACGAGCGTCCCACTCGACGCAGTGTGCGCTGGCGCCTCGCCGTACTCGGTGTGTTCACTCTGCTCGGGCCGGCGTGGATGGCCGTCACCGCGACGAACCACCCGCAGGCGGGACTCTGG
Source organism: Kribbella sp. NPDC051952 (assembly GCF_040680855.1). Lineage (NCBI taxonomy): Bacteria > Bacillati > Actinomycetota > Actinomycetes > Propionibacteriales > Kribbellaceae > Kribbella > Kribbella sp. NPDC051952. The sequence continues at coordinate 102,785 of NZ_JBFAXQ010000011.1, read as the reverse complement.
CTGCCCGGGTACGTCGGATGGTTCGCAGTCGGCATGGGATTCGCACTGTGGCAGGTGGCTCGGGCCAGCGGCCGGCTCGCGCCGTCTGCCCTCGACACCCTCGCCAAGATTCCCGGGACCTTGTGGGGAATCGCTGCGGCGTTGCTGTTGATCGCAGCGACTCCGTTGGCCGGGCCATACGACCTGTCCGCCTCCACACCGGGCCAGGCGTTCGTGAAGAGCCTCCTGTACACCGGAATCGCCGCCTGTGTGCTGTTCCCGGCTGTGCAGACAGGTGGCGTCCTAGGCGGCACGGTCGCTCGTGTCGGCGGGAAGCTCGCGTACGGCGTCTTCGCGTATCACCTGATCGTGTTGAGCGTGATCGAGCGGCTGACCGGTCAGTTCGCCGTACGCCTCGTCGGCACGCTGGTGGTCTCGGTGGCGCTCGCCGGGGCCAGCTACTACTGGATGGAGCGGCCCATCCTGCGGCGCGGAGCGAAGACGGCCAGCCCGAGCACTGCCAGCAAGGCGAGTAGCCCGAGTAGCAACCCGGCTCGGTAGAGCCGGTCCGGCATGAAGCTGGCGGTGACGACCTGCTCCGGTCCTGCCGGTAGCACCCAGCCCTGCTGCCAGCCGGCCACGCGGATCGGCGTGAGCTTGTGGCCGCTGCCGTCGTACGCCTCCCAGCCCGCGTTGTAGTTCTGCGCGACGGTCAGCACGGACTGCTCGTCCGCCTCCGGAACCTCGGCGGTCAGCTCGGCCGGGTTGGGACGCCAGATGTCGACGCTCTGCTGCGACGTCACCGACACGTTGCCGAAGCCTGCCCTGGTCAGCGTCGTCTCGACCGGTACGAAGCCACCGCCGGCCGACACGTCCACGTTGTGGCGTCCTGCCTGCAGCGGGACCATCGCACACGCGCTGAAACTGACCGGCCGCCGCTGCACCAGATCCCGCGTGGTCGCCTTGACCTGCGTGGGCGTGGGTACGCCGTTCACTCGCACCGCCGGCCCCTTCCCGCAGGGCACACCGACCTTGGCGTTCGGCGCAAGCGCCTTGCGCAACTCATCCGCGCCCAGCACCTGCACCTCGGCGACTGCGACCGGCGCCGACCCGATCTTGGTGAAGTTCACCTGGACCGTCCGCGCCATCCGCTGGGTGAACCGGACGTATCCGGCTGCATCGACCGTGCCCCGAACCGCTGGTCCACCGTCGAACCGCAGCATCACCTCAGCCGGCAGCTCCCCCTCGGTCCGGAACTGCAGCCCGGTCAAACCCCTTGCCTCCGGCAACTTCAGCGTCAGGCTCGGGTCCGGGTCACTCGGGTTCGCGACCCAGCTGGTCGCGAGATCGCGGTCGACGGCCGCACCCGGCCGACCCTCCGGAGCCGTGACCGCCCGGGACGAGGCCGAGGCGGTGATAGCCCCCGGCACCACCAGCATTGCTTCCAGCGCGGCACCGTCCTTGGGCAGCGCGGTCCCCTGCACCTGGTACGACGCTCCTTGCGGCAGTTCCACACTCCGGAACAGCCCGTCCGGCTCCTCCGAACCCTTGGCCTGGCCCTGCTGACAGATCGGCCGGGTACCGAAGTGCAGACAGGCGGACCGCCCGATCTGCTGGTTCCTGAATACGAGTGCGCTCGGCTGCCGCTCATTCGGCGGCACCTTGAGCCGACTGACCGACTGCGCTCCGACGTCGACCAGACCGCCGCTCCGCGGCCGCGCCGTACTGGCGGCCGTGGCGTCCGTCTGGATCAGCGGGGGCTCGTCGAGCCGGCCGACCGCGTCGGAACTGGTGATCGCGCCGCGATCGCCACCGATTGCCGTCAACGCGGCCGGTACGTCCTGCGCGTCACCACGGACCTCTACGAGCCGCGACTGCGGGATCAGCCGACCCGTATTGGTGTCGCCGGTGTCGAAGATCTCCACACTCGGGTACCGCAGGCTCGCAGCGGGACCGAAGTATGCCACCCGCCTGATCCCTGCTTCCGCGAGGCTCTCGTGGACCACAAGGGCGTCCGAGGTGTCGTTGCGCAGTACGACGTACTTGATGCCGGCACGTGTGAGCGACTGGCGCAGAGTCTGGTCGCCAACCCCGGAAGCGAGCCGTCGATCCACCTCCTCCAGCCAGGGCGTCGTACCGCCAATCGCAAGGGGTCGCTTGACCAACGCCTCCAACGGCGCGGACTGCGTGAGCAACACACTCCCCGGCGCAGGCTGGTTGTCGAGCCACGACGCGGCTTGACGCCACTGCGCCGGGATCGCGTCGTACCCGTCGTCCCGGGGCAACTGACCCAACGCGGCAGACACAGCGAGCCCCGCGACCAGCGCCGGTACGACGCGGCGATGGATGCCTCGCGCAGTCGACCACTCCAACAGCCGACTCAGGAAATGCGCGGCGGCGAGAGCCAGTGGCACGAGTACGACGACAGCGAAGTCCTGCGGCTCCGTGGGCAGCGAGAACGGCGGACTGTAGTGGTTGACCAGCAGCAGCGGCGCGAGCCACCAGATCGATACGGCGACCACACAGCCGAGCCAGCCGATCGCCAGCTTCAGCGTGGTCCGGTCGAGCCGCCGCGTGGCCAGCCAGAGCACCGGCAGTACGAGCGTTACCGCTGTGCCGACCGCGTCGACTCCCCCGACCAGTGCGAACGCCACAGCCGACCATCCGACTCGCGACCACCCGGACCGGAAGCGCGGGCTGACCAGCGGCAGCAGGATCCACGGAGCCATCGCGATCGGCCACGCCTCGACCGAGAGCTCACCGATCAGGCGCGGGCTCAACGCGTAGAGCAGAGCGACCGCGAACCGGGTCCAAGGCACGCCGTACCGCAGGCTGCCGCACAACTTCCAGACCCCGAGGAACGCAACGCAGAGGACCACAGACCACCACAGGCGTTGAGTGATCCAGTCCGACACCGACAGCGCATCCAACAACCAATAGAACGGGCCTAGTGGCAGCAGATAGCCGTAGACCTGGTCCTGCACCGAACCAAGCGCGACCTGCGGATCCCACAGGTGCAGCGCGCGGGCCAGGAACGCACCGGGGCCCGCGGTGAGACCGAGCCGACTGTCCGGGACGATCTTGCCGGGTGCCTGCTGAAAGCACAGCGCGATCAGGACCAGGCAGCCCAGCACGAGCCGCGCCCGCCAGACCACCTGCTCCGAACTGCCTGCCTTCAGTCTCCGCATCAGGCGGGAACAGTAGCGGATCGGCGGGACCGCTTTGTCGCCCCGGCGAACCGGCTCCTATTCTTTAACCCGTCTCGTACGTCGTACGAGACTCCGAACGAGCAGCCGGGACAGTGATCAGCAGAGGATGAGTTCGGACACCACGCCGGAACAGGAGCCCATGGCACCGCGACTGGCGTTCCTGCGCAGTGCCACGATCGTTGCCGTCGGCATGGCGATCATGAACGTGGCCGCCTACGGCTTCACGCTGATCGGCACTCACCGGCTCGCGCGCGAGCAGTTCGGCGCGATCACCGCACTGCTCGGCCTGCTGCTGATCGGCAACGTCGCCTCACTCGGTCTGCAGGCGACCGGAGCTCGGCGGCTCGCCACGCATTCCGGCGACGGCGACAGTGCCGCGGATCTCGCGGACGCGATGCTCAAGGCCGGGCGACGTGCGGCACTCGGGCTCACGGTTGTCTGCCTGATCGCCACGCCGCTGCTCATGTGGCTGCTGCACATCGACTCGGTAGTGTCGATCCTGCTGCTCGCCCCCACGCTCGGTTTCCTCACGCTGATGGGCTCCCAGCTCGGTGTCCTGCAAGGCAGCCAGCGCTGGACCGAACTCGCCGCGGTGTACACCGCGGTCGGGGTCGGTCGCCTGGTGTTCGGTGGTGGCGCGCTCTTCCTGCACCCGTCGCTCGACTGGGCGATGATCGGTCTCGCGCTCGGCGCCGCCGTACCCGCTCTGCTGGGTGGGTTCCTGCTGCGTGGGTCTGCCGGCGCATCCGCGGCGCAGGTCAAAGAGGTACTGCGGGAGACGGTGCACGGCACGCACACCCTGCTCGCGTTCTTCGCGATCGCCAATGCGGACGTGCTGTTCGCGCGTGCACTGCTCGACGGCACGGACAGCGGGTACTACGCGGCCGGTGTGATCGTGGCGAAGGCGTGCTTGTTCCTGCCGCAGTTCGTCATCGTGATCGTGTTCCCGTCCCTGGCCAGCTCCCCCGGCGACACCGTTCGGCTGCGCCGGGCGATCCAGGCCGTCGCGGGGCTCGGCGTGTGCGCGGTGATCGGCACGCTCATCCTGCCGGACCTCGTGGTCACGATCATCGGCGGCAAGGAGAAGTACGCACCGCTCGGCCCGTACACCTGGTTGTTCGCGATCGCCGGGTCGGCGTACGCCGTACTGCAGCTGGTCGTGTATGCGGCGATCGCGCAGCAGGAGAAGCGTGCGGCGCTGCTGATCTGGGTCGGCCTGGTCGTTCTCGCGATCGCCGCAGGAGTCGTCCTCGGCACTGACATCGCCACCGGCCTCACCGGCGTCAAGGTCCTGGTCGCCATGACCAGTGCCTGCGCCCTCCTGCTGTCGGCCGGCCTGGCGGCAGGACTCCACCGCCAGGCGACCGACTAACTCACCACAGACTTGCCCGTTACCAAAGACTGGACCGTGCGAACCGGCGGGCGATCGTGTTCGCGAGCACCAGCAGGACCAGACCGATGACGGACCGGAACAGCCCGATCGCCGCCGCATAACTGAACTGCGGCACCTGCGACGCGAAGCCGAGTTTGTAGACGTAGGTGTCGATCACTTCGGACGCCTGCAGGTTCAGCGTGTTCTGCAGCAGCAGCACCTTCTCGAAACCGGACGTCATGATCGAGCCGATGTTCAGGATCAGCAGGATCACCGCGACCGGCCGGATCGCGGGCAGGTCGATGTGCCAGACCCGGCGGAGCCTGGACGCTCCGTCGACGATCGCGGCCTCGTGCAGCTCCGGCGAGACGCTGGTCAGCGCCGCGAGGTAGATGATCGCCGAGAACCCCATCGTCTGCCACGAGCTCGACCAGACGAACAGATGCCGGAAGTAGTCCGGATTGTTCAGTACGTCGATCGGACCCGCCCCGAACAGTCCCAGGAACTGGTTCAGTACGCCGGTGTTCGGATCGACGATGACCACGATCAGGCCGACGACGACCACGGTCGAGATGAAGTGCGGTGCGTAGGTGATCAGCTGGACCGATCGGCGGTACCAGCGGCGCCGGGCCATGTTCAGGCCGAGCGCCAGCAGGATCGGCGGCCAGAACGTCGCGAACAGCTCGTACGCCTGCAGGATCAGCGTGTTCTTGATCAGCCGCCAGAACTGGTACGACTCGGCGAACCGTTCGAAGTACTTGAGCCCGACCCACCGGCTGCCGAGGATGCCGTCGACCACGTTGTAGTCCTTGAACGCGATGATCGCGCCGTACATCGGCCAGTAGGCGAAGAGCGCCAGCCAGATCAGCGGCAGGGCGAGCATCGCGTAGAGCTGCCAGTTGCGTCGCATCCGGGTGCGCAGACCGATGGCTTGCTTGGCCGGCCGGGCGCCGCTGCGCGCAGGATTGCGTCGTACCAAGGTCTCGGTAGCCATGGTTGTCAGCCCTTCAACGAGCCGACCATGGCCCCCTTGACGAAGTGCTTCTGCACGAAGGGGTAGATCAGCAGTGGCGGAATGATGGCGATCACGATCAGCGAGTACTTCAGCTGCTCCTGCAGTTCCTTCATCTTGATCAGCTCGGCGGTGTCGCGGACCTGGGACGGATCGAACTGGTTCTGGATCAGGATCTGCCGCAGCACCATCTGCAACGGGAACAGGTGCTCGTTGGTCAGGTAGATCAGCGCGCTGAACCAGGAGTTCCATTGGGCCACGGCGTAGAAGAGCAGGTTGACCGCGATGATCGGCTTGCTCAGCGGCAGCACGACCCGCCAGAAGAACCCGAAGTCGGTGCAGCCGTCGACCTTCCCGGCCTCGACCAGTTCCTCGGGGATCGTGGACTGGAAGAACGTCCGGGTGATGATCATGTTCCAGACCGCGAGAGCGGCCGGCAGGATGATCGCCCAGCGGGTGTTCAGCAGCCCGAGCCGGTCCACCACCAGGTACGTCGGGATCATGCCGCCGCTGAACATCATCGTGAACACGAACAACGCCATGATGATGCCCTTGCCCGGCAGCCCGCGCCGCGACAGCGGGTACGCCGCCAGCAGGGTCAGCGCGGTCGCGATCAGCGCACCACCGATCGCGTAGATCACCGAGTTGCTGAACCCGCTGACGATCGAGTCGTAGTCGAAGATCGCCTTGAACGCCTCGGTGCTGAAACCGACCGGCCAGAGCCAGACCTTGCCGGAGACAACGTTCTTCGGATCGCTCAGCGACGCGCTGAAGACGTAGATCAACGGGTACAGGACCGCGAGCGTGAACAGGCCGAGCGCGGTGTAGTTGCAGATCATCACGATCCGGTCGGACCGGGTCTCCTTGACCGGTGCGGGTGCGCCGGCCGGTGCCGCCGTTGCCGTAGCCATCGCGATCACCCCTGGTAGGTCTCGTAGGCGGCCTGCTGGATCTCCAGGTAGGGCTTCAGCCCGATCTTGGTGATGCGCTCGGTGTAGTCGCGCCAGTGCCCGTCGTCGTTCGGATCGAGCTTGCCGGTGACGAACTTCGCCATCGACGTGGTGATCTCGCCCTTGAGGTTCAGGCCGATCTCGGCGTCCTGCGCGGCCTGGTCGGACTCGAACGTGACCGGCGGGAACTGCTGCTCCATCGGTTGCTTGTACTGGAACAGGTGATCCCGGGTCTGTTCGTACAGCGGTGACTCGAACGTCGGCCGCTTCGGGTCGACCCGCTCGGCCAGCCGGAAGTCGCCGGAGCGGTACATCACGCCGTACTGGTCCCAGGTCTTGCCCTTGGTGGCATCGGTGTTCCAGGAGTCGTAGCCGTAGATCGACTGCTTGCCGTTGATGCCCTTGTCGCCCTTGGCCGACCAGCGGAAGCCCGGACCGGCGTACGAGCGCAGTACGACCTCGAGATCCAGCTGGTAGTCGGCCCAGCGAGTCAGCAGGTCGGGCCGGCGGCACTTGCGGGTGACCACGAGCGTGCCGACCTCGAGCCCGACCTTGAGGTAGTCCCACGGCGCGATCTGGACGCCGTTCGGGCCCTTCAGCGGCGACATCGTCTCGTACTGCCGCCAGCGGGCCTTCGGGTCCTCCAGGTCCAGGGTCATCAACGTGCCCCAGTAGTAGACCCGGGCGCCGCCGAGGATCGGGCCGCCCGGGTTGTCGCCGTACCGTTTGATCTGGTCCTCGTTCGCGGTGAAGATGTCCTTGGCCAGCAGGCCGTCGGCGTACAGGCTGCGTAGGTACCTGAGTCCTTCGCGCCACTCGTCCTTGATGTAGTTGGCCTCGACCTTGCCGTCGTTGACGACCAGCCAGGGATCACCGGGGTTGTAGAGGAACGCGTTCATGAAGTACGTGTCGAGCGGCGCGTCCTTGTAACCACCGAACGGGACCGTCTTCCCACCGCCGGCCGGGTCGGACTTCTTGAACGCCGTCAGCACCTCACGGAACTCGTCGGTCGTGGTCGGCATCGCCAGGCCGACCTTGCGCAGCCACTCGGTGTTGAGCAGGGCCCGGCCGTTCGAGGCCCGGCAGTGATAGCAGTCGTTGACGTCGGGGAAGCTGTAGATGTGCTTGTCCGGTGACACCATCAGCTTGCGCGCCTCGGCGTTGTCCTTCATCACCTGCTGGAGATTCGGCGCGTACTTGTCCAGGTACGGCGCCAGGTCCACGAACAGGTTCTGCGCGCCGTACAGATAGAGCTGTGAGCGGGTGAACGAGATGCCGAGGAACGCGTCCGGGATGTCGCCGGCCGCCATCATCGCGTTGACCTTCGTCATCGTCTCGGCGTTCTTGCCGTCGCCGGCCACCTGACGCCACTCGATCCTGATCCCGGTCTGCTGCTCCATCCAGCGGGTGAACTCGTTCTTGGACCAGTCGCCGACCACCAGGCTCTGCGGGACCACGACCGAGAACGTCGCCGGCTCCTTGACGATCGCCGTCCGCTGGCGGGCCACCGGGCCGACATACCCGGGCGGATAGTTGACCCCGGTCTTCTTCGGCCCGAGCGGGACCGGCGGGGCACTCAGACTCTCGGGAGCAGCGCCTGCCGCGGCCGACCCGGAACTGCAGCCACTCAGCACACCACTACCGCCGACCGCGGCAATACCGAGCGCACCGGCCAGCACCACGCGCCGCCGTACTCCGTCCGTTCCCACGTCTTGTCGCATCTCGCCTCCCGATGGACATATGAGATATCCGATAGGATCTCGGATCCGTGATCGCAAAGAATGGCAGATCCGGTAGCAGCACGGAAGGGGTTGATCACGGGAAGCTATTACTTTTCTACAGAAAGTAATAGGTCCTACCCGGTAGGGTTCTGGGCATGCCGACCCCGAAGTTCATCCTCGAGCTGCGCGAGAAGATCGGGCACGACCTGCTCTGGCTGACCGGTATCACCGGTGTGGTCCTGAACGAGCAGGACGAGATTCTGCTGGTCCGGCGGGCCGACAACGGGCAGTGGAGCCTGGTCGCCGGGATCCTCGAGCCGGGTGAGCAACCGGCTGCCGGCCTGATGCGCGAGATCCAGGAAGAGACCGCGGTCGAGGCAGCGATCGACCGCCTGGTGAGCATCGAGTCACTGCCGCCGGGAAGCTACCCGAACGGTGACCAGGTCCAGTTCCTCGACCTGTGCTTCCGGTGCCGGCCGCTACGGGGCGAGCCGCGGGTCAACGACGACGAGTCGCTCGAGGTGCGGTGGTGGCCGCTGAACGACCTGCCACCGTTGACGGATCGGGAGAAAGTGGCGATCGAGAACGCCCTCTCCCCCGACCCGATGCCGATCTACGTGCAGTCGGCCGACTGACGCCGGCTGCTAGTGCGCGGCCTCGTGCCAGGTGCGGCCGACACCGACCGAGACGTCGAGCGGGACAGTCATCTCGACCGCGTGGCCCATGTCGCGGCGGACCAGCTCCTCGAGCGGCTCGCGCTCGCCCGGGGCGATCTCGAAGACCAGCTCGTCGTGGACCTGGAGCAGCATCCGCGACTTCAGGCCGGACGCGCGCAGTGACGCCTCGACCTTGAGCATCGCCATCTTGATCACGTCCGCGGCCGAGCCCTGGATCGGTGCGTTCAGCGCCATCCGCTCGGCCATCTCGCGCCGCTGCCGGTTGTCGCTGGTCAGGTCCGGCAGATACCGCCGGCGGCCCAGGATCGTCTCGGTGTACCCGGTCTTGCCGGCGTCGATCACGATCGAGCGCAGGTAGTCGCGGACGCCGCCGAAGCGCTCGAAGTACTCGTCCATCAACCCCTTCGCCTCGTCCACGCCGATCTTCAGCTGCTGGCTCAGCCCGTATGCCGACAACCCGTACGCGAGCCCGTAGTTCATCGCCTTGATCTTGGCGCGCTGCTCCTGCGTCACCTCGGACGGCTCGACCGAGAACACCCGCGACGCCGTCACCGAGTGGAAGTCCATCCCCGAGTTGAACGCGGAGATCAGCCCCTCGTCCGCGGACACGTGCGCCATGATCCGCATCTCGATCTGGCTGTAGTCCGCCGACATCAGCGACTCGTAGCCCTCGCCGACGATGAAGGCCTGCCGGATCCGGCGGCCCTCCTCGGTCCGGATCGGGATGTTCTGCAGGTTCGGGTCGGTCGAGCTGAGCCGGCCGGTCGCCGCGATGGTCTGGTTGAACGTGGTGTGGATCCGCGCGTCCTTCGGGCTGATCGTCTTCAGCAGCCCCTCGACCGTCTGCCGCAGCCGGGTCGCGTCGCGGTGCGCCAGCAGGTACGCCAGGAACGGGTGCTCGGTCTTCTCGAACAGCGCCTGCAGCGAATCCGCGTCGGTGGTGTACCCGGTCTTGGTCCGCTTGGTCTTCGGCATCTGCAGCTCGTCGAACAGCACGACCTGCAACTGCTTCGGCGAACCGAGGTTGATCTCCTTGCCGATCACCTCGTACGCCGCCGTCGCGGCCTCCCGCACTCCGGTGGCGAACCGCTCTTCGAGCTGCTCCAGGTACGGCCGGTCGACGGCGATCCCGAACCGCTCCATCCCGGCGATCACATCGATCAGCGGCAGCTCGACGTCCGCGAGCAACGCCGTACCCGCTTGCTTCTCGAGCTCGGCGTCGAGGGTGTCGGCCAGGTCCGCGATCGCGCGCGCCCGCAGCATGGTGTGATCCGCGGCCGGGCCACCCTCGACATCGTCGAAGCTGAGCTGGCCGTTGTCGGCTTCCTCGTTGCGCAGCTCGCGCTTGAGATACCGCACGGTCAGGTCGGCCAGATCGTACGAGCGCTGGTCCGGACGGGCGAGGTAGGCACTCAGCTGGGTGTCCGAGCTCAGCCCGGCCAGCGTCCAGCCACGCTCCAGGAAGCCGAGCAGCGGCCCCTTCGCGTCGTGCAGTGCCTTCGGCTGCTTCGGGTCGGCGAGCCAGGCCTGCCAGGCCGCGTCGTCGTCCGGCGTCAGCATGCTCGGGTCGAACCACGCGGCCGCGCCGGAGGTGTTCGCCAGCGCCAGACCGGTGATCTCGCCGGTGCCGCGGCCCCAGCTGCCCTGCACCGCGACGCCGACGCGCTCACCGCCGCTCACGTGCTCCTTGAGCCAGGCCGCCACCTCGCCGGGCTTCAGCTGCACACCCTCCAGCTCGAACCCGTGGTCGACGGTCGCGTCGACCTCCTCGTGCTCGGCGACCAGTCGCTCGCGCAGCACCCGGAACTCCAGGCTGTCGAACAGCGTGTGCACCTTGTCCCGGTCCCACGGCGTCCGGACCAGGTCGTCCACCACGACGTCCAGCGTCAGGTCGCGGACCAGCTCGTTGATCTGCCGGTTCCGGATCACGTCGGCCAGGTGCTCGCGCAGCGATTCGCCGGCCTTGCCCTTGATCTCGTTGACCCGGTCGACCACATCGTTCAGCGAGCCGAACTGGTTCAGCCACTTGGCCGCCGTCTTCGGCCCGACGCCGGGCACACCCGGCAGGTTGTCGCTCTGCTCCCCCACCAGCGCGGCCAGATCCGGATACAGCCGCGGCGGCACGCCGTACTTCTCCTCGACCGCGGCCGGGTCCATCCGGGCGATCTCGGACACACCGCGCTTCGGGTAGAGCACCGTGACGTCGTCGCTGACCAGCTGGAACGCGTCCCGGTCACCGCTGGAGATCAGCACCTCGAAGCCCTGCTCGGCGGCCTGCGTCGCGAGCGTGGCGAGGATGTCGTCGGCCTCCCAGCCGTCGATCTCGGTGGTCGGGATCCGGAGCGCCTCCAGCACCTCCTTGACCAGCGAGACCTGACCCTTGAACTCGTCCGGCGACTTCGACCGGCCCGCCTTGTACTCCGCGTACTGCTCGGAGCGGAAGGTCTTGCGGGACACGTCGAACGCGACGCAGATGTGCGTCGGCTGCTCGTCGCGGAGCATGTTGATCAGCATCGAGGTGAACCCGTACACCGCGTTGGTGTGCTGCCCGGTGGTGGTGGAGAAGTTCTCCACCGGCAGCGCGTAGAACGCCCGGTAGGCCAGCGAGTGCCCGTCGAGCAGCAGGATCCGCGGTCGTCCCGAGCCGGGGGCCGCAGCGTCCTTGGTCATCGTCGAGGTGTTGGTATCTGGAGCCACACACCGACTCTAGTGGTTCCCATGGACAGTTCTGACCCGCCCGCGCGCAGGTAGTCTGCCCCTGTGACTGATCAGAGCATCGACCTCGGACCCGGCATGGGCATGGAGGGCACCCTCCTGCAGTTGATGGGCATCGTTGTCAGCGAGGCGACACCGGACCGGGTCGTCGCGACCATGCCGGTCAAGGGCAACACCCAGCCGTACGGGCTGCTGCACGGCGGCGCGTCCTGCGTCCTGGCCGAGAGCCTCGGCTCGATCGGTTCGGCGCTGCACGCCGCGAGCTACGACAAGGTCGCCGTCGGCGTCGACATCAACGCCACCCATCACCGTGCGGTGCGCGAGGGGACGGTGACCGGTGTGGCCACGCCGATCTACCTCGGCCGGACGACCACGTCGTACGAGGTCGTCATCACCGACGAGCGGGACAAGCGGGTCTGCACCGCCAGGATCACGTGCCAGCTGATTCAGGCTCCGCAGGGTAAGTGACGTCAGCACCCAGCGGCGGGACGGTGCCGAGCGGTGGGACGGCACCCAACGGCGGGACCGCGGCCGGGAACGAGCGGCCGAGCTGAGCCCGCCGGGCCGCTACTGACCGTCGCGACGAGAGCAGCGCGAGCAGGTTCGGTGCGTGTTCGGCGGCGAGCCGGCGACGCACGGTGTGCGTGTTCGCGAACCGCAGTACGCCGGCCTGTCCGAGGCCCAAGCGCGCAAGGAACCTGTTCGCTTCGCGCGCGACGGCCGGAGCGACCACGGCCAGATGTGCGCAGCTCTCGTGCTCGGCCCAGCCGACCGCCTCCGCGATCAGCGCCTTGCCCAGGCCGTGCCGACGGGCCTCGTCACTGACATGCAGGTACTCGATCGTGACGGTCAGGTCCTCGTGCAGCGGGCTGATCGCGGTCCGGCGCAGGTAGGCCATGCCGTGCACCACGCCGTCGAGCTCGCCGACCAGCAGCCGGCCGAACGGGTCGTCGAGGTGTTTGCTGACGGCAACCTCCACGGCCGCCTCGGACGGCGTCGCGGGCAGCCGGGACGGATGGCCACCGGCGGTGCTCAGCTCGCGCCACAACGCGACCAAGGCTGCGGCATCACCCCGCCGGGCGTCCCTCACCTCGATGGCTGATGCCACAGCGACCTCCTGGTCTGGTCCACCCCCGAGGTGAACGAGGACGGCGGATACGCTCGTCCTCGCGCAACAGTAGGCCCTTGGGGGTCAGTTGCAAAAGCAGCGCGACCCGGGCTGATCGGAGACAGGTTTGTTCATCGGAATCGGCACCGTCGTGAACGTCGCGACAGTGCTCGTCGGGTCGGTACTCGGCGTACTCATCGGCCATCGGCTGAGTCACCGGACCCGCGAGCTGGTCACCGACGCGATCGGTCTGGTCACGCTGCTGATCGCGATCTCGGCCGCGCTCACCGTGGGCGACGACGTACTCAGCGATGCCGTCGGCGACAGTGCTCCGGTCCTGATCGTGCTCGGTGCCATGCTGATCGGCGGGATCACCGGGTCGTTGTTGCGCATCGAGCAACGGCTGGAGGGTTTCGGTGCGTGGATCCAGCGGCGTTTCGACCGGGGTGAAGGCGAAGGCAAGTTCGTCGAGGGCTTCGTGTCCGCGTCGATGGTGTTCTGCGTCGGCCCGCTGACGTTCCTGGGCGCCCTGTCGGACGGCCTGGGCCGCGGCGCGGATCAGCTCTTCCTCAAGGCGGTCCTGGACGGCTTCACGTCGATCGCGTTCGCCGCGTCCTTCGGCTGGGGCGTAGCCGCGTCCGCTCTCGTCGTACTCGTCGTACAGGGCCTGATGACTGCGGTCGGTGCGGTGCTGGGCGACGTACTGCCGGACGCGCATGTGACCGCGCTCGGCGCGACCGGAGGCGTGATGCTCATCGGTGTCGCGCTCAGACTGCTGAAACTGAAGCAGGTCGCGGTCGCGGATCTGCTGCCCGCGCTGATCGTCGCGCCGCTGCTGGTTCAGTTGCTCGTTGTCATCCGCAACTGAACCAGCAGCAAGACGTCAGTCCTCGCCGAGGTACGCCTTGCGGACCTCGTCGTTGACCAGCAGGTCGCGACCGGTGCCGGACAGGACGATCTGGCCGACCTCCAGCACGTAGCCGAAGTCGGCCCGCTTCAACGCCGCCTGCGCGTTCTGCTCCACCAGCAGGATCGTCGTCCCCTGCTTCTGCAGTTCGGTGACCGTCGTCATGATCCGCTTCATCATGATCGGCGACAGACCCATCGACGGCTCGTCCAGCATCAGCAGCTTCGGCCGGCTCATCATCGCCCGGCCCATCGCCAGCATCTGCTGCTCACCACCGGAGAACGTCCCGGCCGGCTGCTTGCGCCGCTCCCCCAGGATCGGGAACAGGTCGTACGCCGCGTTCAGATCCGAGCGCACTCCGGCCGGATCCCGGCGCGCGAACGCGCCGAGCAGCAGGTTCTCCTCGACCGACAGCTTCGGGAAGATCCGCCGCCCTTCCGGCGAGTGCGCCAGCCCGCGTACGACGATGTCGTGCGCGGCCACGTGGTCGATCCGCTCACCCTGGAACAGGATCTCGCCCGACGACGGCCGGAGCAGGCCGGAGATCGTCCGCAGCGTGGTGGTCTTGCCGGCACCGTTCGTACCGATCAGCGACACCACCTGACCCTGCTCCACGCTGAAGCTGATCTTCTTCACCGCAACGATCTTGCCGTAGGCAACTTCCAGGTCTTTGACCTCGAGCATCGCGGTCACGAGTGGTTCCCCTCTTCGACGATCGTGGTGTCCTGGACGTGGGCGTCGGTGACGTCCACCTCCTCGTCGTCGTCCTCGCCGGTGCCGATATAGGCCTCGATCACGCGCGGGTCGGACTGCACCTCGTCCGGCGTGCCCTCGACCAGACCCTCGCCGCGGACCAGGCAGAGCACCCGGTCGCACAGGTTGAAGATGAACCGCATGTCGTGCTCGATCACCACGACGGCCAGGCCCGAGTCCCGGATCTTGAAGATCAGGTCACTGGCCTGCCGGGTCTCCTGCGGGTTCATACCGGCCGTCGGCTCGTCCAGCAGGATGAGCTTCGGGTCGGTGGCCAGGGCCCGGGCGATCTCCAGCCGGCGCTGGTCGCCGTACGGCATGTTCCGGGCCAGGTGCTCGGTCGACTTACCGAGGCCGACGAACTCGAGCAGCTCCTGGGCACGTTGCCGGGTGGCCGCTTCCTCGTACCGGAACTTCGGCCCGTGCAGGATCGAGGTGAGCGCGCCCGAGCTGGTCCGGCAGTACCGGCCGACCATGACGTTCTCCAGCGCGGTCATGTTCGCGAACAACCGGATGTTCTGGAACGTCCGGGCCATCCCGGCCCGGACCACGGCGCGCGGCTTCGGCGGCAGCGGTGCCAGCTCGCTGTCCACCGGCGCCGTCAGGGTCGGTCGTTCCGCCTTCTCGATCAGCGGCACCTCGCGGCGCCTCCTGAACACCGAGGAGTTCCCGGTCAGGACCTCGATGAAGGCGGCCCGCTTCTTCTTCTGCCGTGGCGAGGCGGCGAACCGGACCTGGCCGCTGGTCGGCCGGTACAGGCCGGTGAGGCAGTTGAAGAACGTGGTCTTGCCGGCCCCGTTCGGGCCGATCAGCCCGACGATCTCGCCCTGCCGAACGGTCAGGTTCACGTCGTTCACGGCCAGCAGACCACCGAACCGCATCGTCACACCGGTGGCCTCGAGAACCGTCGCGCCGGTCACCTGGGGCCGGGCCCTGTCCTGGACGGTGGTCATTTCGCCTCCTCGATGACGAGGCGCTCTTCTTCGACCGCGACGGCCAGCTCCTCGTCCTCCTCGTGGAACTCCAGCTGTCTGCGTCTGCTCGCGACCAGACCCTCAGGCCGGAACCGCATCATCAGCACCAGCAGCAGGCCGAACATCAGCAGCCGGTACTCGGAGAAGAACCGCAGCTTCTCCGGCAGCAGCTTCAGGATCGTTGCTCCCAGCAACACACCGGCGATGGTGCCCATACCGCCGAGCACGATCGCGGCGAGCAGGAACGCCGACTCCAGGAACTGGTACTGGTCCGGGCTGACCGCGGCGTCCTGATGGGCCTTGATGGTGCCGGCCAGACCGGCCAGGAACGCACCGATCGCGAACGCGAGCAGCTTCAGGCCGAAGACGTTCACGCCCATCGCCTCGGCGGCCTTCTCGTCCTCCCGGATCGCCACCCAGCCACGGCCGATCCGGCTGTTGTTCAGCCGGGAGAAGACCAGGATGACGAAGCCGATCAGGATCAGCAGCAGGAAGTAGTAGTTCGAGAACCGGCCGAGGTCGATACCCGCGACCACATGTTCCTTGCCGAAGTTGAACCCGCCGACCTCCAGGTCCGGGATACCCGGCACACCGTTCGGGCCGTTGGTCAGGTTCGGGCCGTTGTTGCCGTCCAGGTTGCCCATCGAGAACCGGAAGATCTCACCGAAGCCCAGCGTCACGATCGCCAGGTAGTCGCCCGACACGCGCAGTGTCGGCGTACCGATGATCAAACCGAGGATCGCGGACACACACGCACCGACGAGCACGACGACCAGGAACGGCGGCTTCCACCCGACGGTGGCGAACGCCGACGTCGAGAGCACCGCGGCCGTGTAGGCACCGGCGCCGAGGAAGGCGATGTACCCGAGGTCGAGCAGGCCGGCCAGGCCGACCACGATGTTCAGGCCCATCGCGGTGGCGCCGAAGATCAGCACCTGGTTCGCGATCGACATGTTCGCGTCCGAACCGTTCTGGGTGAACGGGAACACGAACGCGACCACGAACGCGGCCAGCGTGAGCACCTTCTTGTTCCGCTGCCCGACATGGCCGATCCACGTCATCGTCCCGGTCCGGAACAGCGCCGTCGCCACCACGGCGACGAACACCAGACAGAGGATGAATGACCAGGCGTCCTGCAGCCCGAGCGCGTACGCGGCGATGAACAGCACCGCGGCCATCAACACCGCGATCGCGAGGATCTCGACCCAGCTCGGCAGCCTCGCCTCGCTCATGTCCCGCAGTTGCCGCAACGGAAGCATCCAGGCCGAGACCGCGAGCAGCAGAGCACCGACGAGCGAGACGTAACCGCCCGGGTTCACGTTGATCAGGCCGTCGGACTCGACCGAGATCGCGACGATGACCAGCGCCATGTACAGCGCCATTCCGGTACCCAGCATGCGCAGGCCGACGGTCACGTCCAGCCAGGCGCCCAGCTTGGTCAGCGGGCCCTTCTCGGCCAGCAGCAGGACCAGCGACAGCAGCGCGGCGATGATCGCCAGGATCTGCAGACCACCGGGATAGAAGTTGATCGACAGGTCGTTCAGGATGTTGCCGTCGTAGCTCCACGACAGGAACGAGCCCACGATGAGCAGCGCCACACCGGCC
The DNA here is from genome assembly GCF_040680855.1 of Kribbella sp. NPDC051952. Taxonomy (NCBI): domain Bacteria; kingdom Bacillati; phylum Actinomycetota; class Actinomycetes; order Propionibacteriales; family Kribbellaceae; genus Kribbella; species Kribbella sp. NPDC051952. The sequence continues at coordinate 85,803 of NZ_JBFAXQ010000011.1, read as the reverse complement.
AGGCCGAGCGGCCAGGCGATGGGCTTGGCCGGCTTGTCCGCCGGAGCCTCCGGTGCGACCGGAGGTGTCTTCACATCCGTCATGCCCTGTCCACCACCCTCGCGCCGAGCAGACCCTGCGGCCTGAAGACCAGGACCAGGATCAGGATCACGAACGCCCACACGTCCTTCCAGGTGCTACCACCGAACTGACCCGGGATGTACTGCGTGGCCATCGCCTCGACGACACCGAGGACCAGACCACCGACGACGGCGCCGTAGATGTTGCCGATACCACCGAGGACAGCGGCGGTGAACGCCTTCAGACCGGCCAGGAAGCCCATCCGGAACTCGATGTTGTTGTTCTGCAGGCCCTGCGAGACACCCGCGATGGCCGCGAGTACGGCGCCGAGCGCGAACGCGACCACGATGATGCGGTCGACGTTGATACCCATCAACCGGGCGGTGTCCGGGTCCTGCGAGACGGCCTGCATACCGCGGCCGAGCCGGGTCCGGTTCACGAAGAACCAGAGCAGGATCGCGCAGACCACGAGCGCCGCGACGGTGAAGATCGCGGACCGCTGGATGATCACGCCGCCGACGTCGATCGCCTGTCCGGTGACCACGTCGATCTGCGGGAACGGGATGCGCTGCTTGGCGCTCGGCCACTCGTACGGCTGACCCTTCAGGGTCAGGTCGGAGATGATCTTCTCGAAGATCACCCAGCCGAGCTCGGCCGCCGCGGCGGACGCGGCCGCGGCCAGCGCGATCGTCTGCAGCGAGGTCTCCGCGCGCGCCTTCGAGCGGGCCAGCTTGCCGGCCACCCAGCCGATCGCCGTACCGACGAGCGCGCCGAGGATGATCACACCGGGGATCAGCAGGACGGTCAGATCAGGGTTGACCAGCCGGACCACGGCCCACAGCAGCACGCCGCCGAAAGTTGCACCGAGCAACGGAGCACGGTCGTACCACTTGCTGACCGGGTGGTTCAGGTTCGTCTTCTCCCGGCGGGCGCCGAGAACGTAGCCGATGGCAACGGCCAGGCCGGCGAACACCGCGACCGTCCAGCCCGGACGCTCGTAGAACAGGCGGATGAACTCCTGCAGGAAGACGGAGATGCCGATGGCGGTGATCAGCGGTGCGAGTCGTGGCGCGTTCCGCAGGGGACGGTACGCGACACGTTCCATCAGCACCGCGGTGCCGACCGACGCGATCATCGCGCCGATGATCATGATCGGAAGGATCCAGACACCGGTCTTGCCGTTGAAGAACAACAGGTACGTGGTCAGTGCGCCGAACGCACCGATCATGAACACCTCGCCGTGGGCGAAGTTGATGAGCTGCACGATGCCGTAGACGACGGTGTACCCGACCGCGATCAGGGCGTACAGCGACCCTAGCGTCAGCCCGTTCACGAGCTGCTGGAGGAACTGGTCCACGTCGACCTCCCATCTGCCTCAGTTATGACACGCCACAGGGGTGGGAGGATCACTCCCACCCCCGGGGCATGAGGTCGACTTTCTTTACTTGGTTTCGAACGCCTTGGTCTGGACCGTGGCCCACTGGCCGGCGTCGACCTTGTAGACGGTCAGCACCTTGGTGGTGCTGTCGCCGTACTGGTCGAAGGCGACCTTGCCGGTCACGCCGTCGAACGCAACCTTGCCCAGGGCATCAACCGTGGCCTGGCGCGCGGACTCGACGTCCTTGGCATCCTTCAGCGACGTCTTGAGCGCGTTGATGATCGAATTCGCCGCGTCGTAGGAGTAACCGCCGTACGCCGCCGAGTCCTCCTTGTACCCCTCCGTCTTGTAGTCGGCGAGGAACTTCTTGCCGGCCTCGGTGGAGTCGGTCGGAGCACCGACGGAGGTGGACAGGTCGTTCGTCGCCGTCTTACCCGCCAGGGTGATGTACTTCGGGTCCTTGATGCCGTCGCCGCCCATCAGCGGGACGTTCAGGCCGGCGGCCTTCATCTGCTGCGAGAGCGGACCGGCCTGCGGGTACTCACCACCGTAGTAGACCGCCTGCGGGGCGCTCGGCTTGATCGCGGAGATCACGGCCTGGAAGTTCGCGTCGTCCGGGTTGATGGTCTGGGCCGACGTGATCGTCCCACCCAGCTTCTTGAACTCCTCGGTGAAGGTGCCGACCAGACCCTGGCCGTACGCCTTCTTGTCGTGAATCGTCGCGACCTTGGTGATCTTCGCGGTCTCGTAGAGGTACCGAGCGGCGAAGGGACCCTGGATGGCGTCGGTGGTGCAGGTGCGGAAGTACGTGGGGTACGGCCGCTTCGGGTCGGTCTGCCACTGTGCACCCTGGGTCAGGCCCGGGCCGGTGTTGGCCGGCGAGACCTGGACGATGTTCTTCGGGGCGAGCACCGGCTGGACCTGCTGGCTGACGCTGGTGTTCAGCGTGCCGACCACACCGATCACGTCGGCGTCACCGGCGAGCGCGGTGGCCGCGTTCTTACCGGGGTCCGGCTTGCCCTCGTCGTCCTTCGGGACGACCTCGAGCTTCCAGCCCGGAATCGCGCCGGAGTCGTTCGCCTGCTTCACGGCCAGTTCGACCGAGTGCTGGATGCCCAGACCAAGTGCCGACAAGTCTCCCGACAGAGGCGCGATCACGCCGATCTTGGCGGTCTTGGTCGACCCTCCGGAGTCCCCCCCGGAGTCGTCGCCGCTGCGTGAGCCGCAGGCAGTCAGGGCCAACGACGCAACGATCAGCGACGCGCCGACCCTTACTACGGAACGCTGGTGCACTGTTCCTCCCATGTCTGGAAAGTCCGGCGATCCCCGGACTCCCGCGTTTGCCGCGAGCACCCGCAGGTTAGACCTCCCTGAGCTCTTCCGGCGATGTGACGGAGCGTGTGTTGTGAGGTCGTTACAGCGGTAAGCAGCATGGGGTTAGGTCATTGCTGTACGCGCGCTCAGGGCGGCGAACAGAGAGTGATTCAGTCGCTACCGCCAGCCTCGTCAACAACCAACTCCGCGACCTGGCGCATGGAAACTCTTTTATCCATTGCGGTTTTCTGGATCCACCGGAACGAGTCCGGCTCGGACAGCCCGAACTTGGTCTGCAGGATCGACTTGGCCCGGTCGACCAGCTTGCGGGTCTCCAGCCGCTCGGCCAGGTCGGCGACCTCACGCTCCAGCTCGGCGAGCTCGACGTACCGGGAGGCGGCGATCTCGATCGCGGGCAGCAGGTCGGCCTTGGAGAACGGTTTCACCAGGTACGCCATCGCGCCGGCGTCGCGGGCCCGCTCGACCAGCTCACGCTGCGAGAAGGCGGTCAGCATCAGCACCGGTGCGATCCGGTCACCGGCGATCTTCTCCGCCGCGCTCAGCCCGTCCAGCTTCGGCATCTTGACGTCGAGGATGACCAGATCGGGCCGATGCTCGGTCGCCAGCCGGATGGCCTCTTCCCCGTCCCCCGCCTGCCCGACAACGTCGTACCCCTCCTCCGCCAGCATCTCGGCCAGATCCATCCGAATCAAAGCCTCATCCTCAGCGATCACCACACGCTTAGCAGTCACCCCCACACCTTATCGACCCCGCACTCAGCTCTTCGGACCGACGAACCCATCCAGCGCGCCGACCGCCTCTTTCCGGCTCACCGCGATCACACTCCGCCGCGACCGTCGCCAGGCGATCCCGAGCAGATCCAGCGCATCCGTGAGGATCTGCCGGATGTCGTCGGACTCGTTCGAGAACATGTAGCGCGGGTAGTAGTAGCGCCTGCCGTCGGCCTTACCGGCCCAGTTGAGGAAGCGGCTGCCGTCGGAGTGAAACAGTCCGCGCAGGAGCTGTTCGGGGTACTTGGCAACAATCTCCCGCTGCCAGTCCATCAACTCGATCCGCCGCAGGTGCTTCCGTCCGGCACCATGCTGCGGAAACAAACAAGGCCAGTGCTTCCACCGCGCCTCGATCCGGACTGCGCCACCGCCTTCACGCCGACACGGGCTGGCATTCGGCTTGACCCGCTTGATGGTGTCCGCGATCTCTTGATTGAGGCGCACGTACCTCAGATCGTTGATGATCTGCAGCGTGAACACGCCCCGCCGTGCCCGTGCGATACACCCGTCCCCCAAATACCACCCCAGCAGCAACGCGTACGCCGCCTCATCCAGCTCAGCGTCATCACACCGTGGGCACGGCGTCCCCTGAAACCCGGTCCCCCGCGGCAGTCCACGCCGCTGGTACAAGCGCCGCCAGCGCCGGATCGTCTTGATCGCGACGCCGTGGATCTCTGCGTTCTCCCGATCGCTGACACCCTCGTCCGACATCCGCAACGCGGAGTCCACCGTCTCCTGCGACCTGAAGTGAGGCATGTCTCATGCTCAGACCGAGCACCGACAGTTCTGTGCCGGGTGTGGGATTCGAACCCACACGCCCTTGCGAGCAACGGATTTTGAGTCCGTCGTGTCTGCCATTCCACCAACCCGGCCAGGTCGCAGGAGAACTGTATCTGTTCCGACGACCCTTTCGCTCACCGCCCCGCCCGACACCCCCGGTAGCCATCCGCCCGCCTACCGGACCCTGAGACGCGCAGAAGGCAAGCGCTCAGGCGCGGTCCACATCAGCCGCCAGCTCTCAACCCCGGTTGGTCCCAATAGAGGTGGTTCAGAGGTCCGCTCATCAGCCTGAGCGGGACCGCACTCGGCTACCAGCTCAGCCACAGCTCTGAATCTCTGTCTTGTCTTGTTCTTTCATGCCTGAGGCGGGCAGCCAGTCGACCGCCCGCCTCAACCACTGCTCTATGTGTCTAGTTCTTTGTCTTCTCTTGCTTTGTTCTTGGTTCCCGTGGTTGTTACGGGGTGGGGTTTCGGTAGGCCGGGGCTATGCCTTCTATGGCGTCGCCCATTCGGTGGACTCGGAGGGCGTTGGTGGAGCCGGGGAGGCTGGGTGGGGAGCCGGCGACGATTACTACCAGGTCGCCCTTCTTCAGCTTGCCCAGTTCCAGCAGGCGCTGGTCTACCTGGCGGACCATCTCGTCGGTGTGGTCGACGGTGGGGACGATGTGCGTCTCGATGCCCCAGACCACGCTCAGCCAGGCGCTGACCGACGGGACCGGGGTGAACGCGAGCACGGGGATCTCGGTGCGGTAGCGGGCCAGCCGCAGCGCGGTGTCGCCGGACTGGGTGAACGCGACCAGGTACTTCGCGTCCAGCCGCTCGGCCACGTCCGCGGCCGCCCGGGCGATCACGCCGCCCTTGGTCCGCGGCTCCCACTGGATCTCGGCGACCCGGCCGAGGCCATGGTCCTCGGTCGACTCCACGATCCGGGCCATCGTCTTGACGGTCTCGATCGGGAACCGCCCGACGCTGGTCTCACCGGAGAGCATGACCGCGTCGGCACCGTCGAGTACGGCGTTCGCGACGTCGGACGCCTCGGCCCGGGTCGGCCGCGGCGCGGAGATCATCGACTCGAGCATCTGGGTGGCGACGATGACCGGCTTCGCGTTCAGCCGGGCCTGGTCGATGATCAGCTTCTGGACCAGCGGGACCTCCTCGAGCGGAAGCTCCACGCCGAGGTCACCACGGGCCACCATGAACCCGTCGAACGCCTCGATGATCTCGTCCAGGTTGGCGACCGCCTGCGGCTTCTCGATCTTGGCGACGACCGGGAGCCGCAGCCCCTCCTCGTCCATGATCTTGTGCACCAGCTGGATGTCGGCCGCGTCCCGGACGAACGACAGCGCGATCATGTCGGCCGGCAGGTGCAGCGCCCAGCGCAGGTCCTCGACGTCCTTCTCGGACATCGCCGGCACGCTCACCGCGACACCGGGCAGGTTGATGCCCTTGTGGTTCGACACCGGCCCGCCGACGGTGACCCGGCAGACCACGTCGGTCGCGGTCACCTCCTCGGCGACGAGCGCGATCCGGCCGTCGTCGATGAGCAGCTGGTCACCCGGCTTCACATCACCCGGCAGACCGTCGTACGTCGTACCGCAGATGGTCACGTCACCAGGGACCTCACGGGTGGTGATGGTGAACCGCTCGCCGTAGGTCAGCGTGGCTTTGCCCTCGGCGAACTCTGCCAGCCGGATCTTCGGGCCCTGCAGGTCGACCAGGATGCCGACGTTCTTGCCTGTCTCGGCGGCAGCGGTTCGGATCCGCTGATAGATGCGCTCATGCTCGGCATGGGCGCCGTGGCTCAGGTTCAGCCTTGCGACGTCCATACCTGCTTGGACGAGTTCCAGGATGCGCTCGGGGGCGGCCGTAGCCGGGCCGAGCGTACAAACGATCTTTGCGCGACGCACGTCACAAAACCCTACTCCTACAAACCACTGCCCCCGCTGGTCCACCCCCGTTACTGGGCAGTTAACAGGTGATGACAACCAGTGGCGATGCCTGAATCGTCAAGAAGGCAAGGTGTTGTAGCCCCCGACGGTGACGTCGCCACTGGGTTCCGCGGTGACCGTCTGGAGCCCCACCGGCTTCCCCTTCTGGTACGTGATCAGGGTGACCTCACCTGGTTTCCGCAGCGTGTACCCCAGCGCGAACGCGTAGGCCGCTCCCCCGGTCGTCCCGTTCGTGTACGTCGTCACCGAGCGGCCCTCGACCACCGTGTGCACGGGACCGACCTGGCGGTGCAAATGACCGGACAGGAGCAGCGTCGCGCACCCGCGCTCGGCCGTGGCGGCGAACGAGGACGGGTCGTGCACGACCATCGTCGAGATCCGCTTGTCGTCGGGCTGGTCACAGGCGACGTCGGCGAGCCGCTCCGACTGGTGCTCGATGGTCTCGTCACCGGGGCTGTCCGCGCTGCCGAGCCCGGTCTTCGTCGGGTCGCTGTCTCCCAGGAACCGGATCCCCTCGACCTCGACCGGCTTGCTGTCCAGCACCGTGAAGCCGCTCTTGCGCATGGTGTCCTCGACGTGGCCGCCGGCGTCGTGGTTGCCGGCCACCGCGACCACCTTCATGTCCTTGAAGTGCTGCTTCAGCGAGTTGATGCTGAACGCTTCCCAGCTCTGCCCGGACGAGGTGTCGTCACCGGCGTCGATCAGCAGCTTCACGCCACCGGCTTTCGCCACCTCGGCCGCGAACCCGTCGATACCGATGTTGTCGTGCCGGTCCGAGACCAGCAGCGCGACCGTGTCTCCCTCGTTCGGCCGGTGGATCTCCGGCGCGACCTCCTTGACCCGGTCCTTCAACCGGCCGTACAGCTCGGTGGACTTCCGGTACGTCTCCACCAGCGTCCGGATCACGCCGACGCCGCCCGTCGTCGAGAACCCGGCCGCGACCTCGACCGACTTCAGCCGGTCGTCGAACGACATCTCCGGCAGCAGCTTGAACAACGGCTTCCACTCGGTCGGCGGTACGTCGGCCGTCCGCATCCGGGCCGGCCCGAAGATCGACGCGATCGTGATCAGCATCGCGACCAGTACGACGATCGCCCGGTGCTCGAACCGGCGTTCGTGCCGATGCACCTTGTGCCACAGCTCCTGCCGGCGCTGCCGGCCGAGTGCGGTCCAGATCGTCGCGACGACCACGACCACGAGCAGCCCGGAACCGGCGCCGGCCACCGCGTTGTCGACCGCCATCTGCTGGATCACCTGCCGGATCCGGCCGATCTCACCGTCGGGCTGGGAGGCGATCAAGGTGTCGCGGGTGAGCAGCTCGGTGAGGTTGCCGGCATCAGTCTCCTGGACGTCGACGGTGACGCCGATACCGCCCGGTGCGTCGGTCGGGATCCGCAGCCGGGGCAGCACCGCGCCGAGATCGATGGTGGCGTGGCCGTCGAAGGTCGGCGAGACGGTGGCCGCGTGCGCGCCGATCGTGACGCGTTCGGAGTCGTTCGCGAACCCGAGCACCCCGACCAGCACCGAGGTGAGCAGCCAGAGCACGGTGAGGGCGGCCCACGGTGCGATCGCACGGAGCCGAGATCTGGTCACCAGGCGCCTAGCCATGTGATCAAACCTATTGCGAAGGTCAAGCCGATGCATCTTCTGGCCCGGATTTGCGGGCCGCGAGCAACATTATGTTGCCTGCGGCCCGCAGCGGTCAGACCGCGAGTGGGCGGGCCGTCGGTGGGATCGGCGTCGGCAGCGTCGACGAACCGGTCAGGTGGGTGTCCACCCCGTTGGCGCAGGAGCGGCCTTCGGCGATCGCCCAGACGATCAGGGACTGGCCGCGACCCGCGTCGCCGCAGGCGAAGACTCCCTCGACCGACGTGTGGTAGTTCTTGTCCCGCTTGACGTTGCCCCGCTCGTCGAGCTCGACCCCGAGCTGCTCGAGGAACCCCTCGCGCTCCGGGCCGAGGAAGCCCATCGCGAGCAGCACGAGCTGGGCCGGGATGGTCCGCTCGGTGCCCTCGACCGGCACGAACTTCCCGTCCTTGAACTCCACCTCGACCAGGTTCAGCCCGGACACGTTGCCGTCGGCATCCGCCTCGAAGTTGACGGTGGAGACCGAGTAGACCCGCTCGCCGCCCTCCTCGTGCGCGGAGGCGACCCGGTAGATCATCGGGTACGTCGGCCACGGCTGGCCGGACGGCCGGTCGTCACCGGGTCGCGGCATGATCTCCAGCTGGGTGACCGAGCGAGCCCCTTGGCGGTGCGCCGTACCGAGGCAGTCGGCGCCGGTGTCACCGCCGCCGATGATGACCACGTCCTTGCCGGTAGCAACGATCTGGTCCTCGACGGTCTGCCCGAGCGAGGCCCGGTTGGACTGCGGCAGGTACTCCATCGCCTGGTGGATGCCGCCGTGCTCGCGGCCCGGCACCGGCAGGTCGCGGGCCGCGGTGGCCCCGGTCGCGATCACGACCGCGTCGTACCGCTGCTTGAGCTGGGTGCCGGTCACGTCCACGCCGACGTTGACGCCGGAGCGGAAGACCGTGCCCTCCTCCTTCATCTGCTGGATCCGACGGTCGACCTGGAGCTTCTCCATCTTGAACTCGGGGATGCCGTACCGCAGCAGGCCGCCGGGCGTGTCGGCCCGCTCGTACACCGCGACGGTGTGACCCGCGCGGGTCAGCTGCTGGGCGGCGGCCAGACCGGACGGCCCCGAACCGACGACCGCGATCGTCTTGCCGGTGAGCCACTCCGGCGGCTGGGGCCGGACATCGCCGGTCTCCCAGGCCTTGTCGATGATCGCGACCTCGACGTTCTTGATCGTGACCGGGTCCTGGTTGATCCCGAGTACGCACGAGGTCTCGCACGGCGCCGGGCAGAGCCGGCCGGTGAACTCCGGGAAGTTGTTGGTCGCGTGCAGCCGCTCGATCGCACTCGACCAGTCGTCCCGCCAGACCAGGTCGTTCCACTCCGGGATCAGGTTGCCCAGCGGGCAGCCGCTGTGGCAGAACGGGATCCCGCAGTCCATACAGCGGCCGGCCTGCTTGGTGATGATCGGCAGCAGTGCCTTGCCGGGCCCACCGGGATAGACCTCTTTCCAGTCCTGCACCCGCTCGCCGACCGGCCGCCGGTCGGCGACCTCACGCTGGGTGGTCAGGAACCCCTTCGGGTCAGCCATCAGATGGCCTCCATCATCGCTCGCGTGGTGGCGTCCTCGTCCAGCCCGTCCCGCTCCGCGGCCGCCTTGGCCGCGAGCACCCGGGCGTAGTCGCGGGGCATCACTGTGGTGAAGCGCGAACCGGCCGCGTCCCAGTCGGCGAGCAGCTTGGCCGCCCGTTCCGAACCGGTCTCCTCGTGGTGCCGGCGCACCAGATCCTCCAACAGGTCGGACTCGTCCTCGGTGAGTGGGAGCAGATCGACCAGCTCCGGGTTCACCAGGGCGCGGTCCAGATCGAGTACGTGGGCCACGCCGCCCGACATACCCGCCGCGAAGTTCCGGCCGACGGCGCCGAGTACGACGACGCGCCCACCGGTCATGTACTCACACGCGTGGTCACCGACCGCCTCGACGACCGCGGTGGCACCGGAGTTCCGGACGCAGAACCGTTGCCCCGCGCCACCACTGATGAACAGTTCGCCGGAGGTCGCGCCGTACGCGATGACGTTGCCGGCGATGATCTGGTCGGCGGCATCGAACCGGGCCCGGCGATCCGGCCGGATCACGACCCGGCCACCGGACAGGCCCTTGCCGACGTAGTCGTTGGCGTCACCCTCGAGTCGCAGCGTCACACCGCGCGGGACGAAGGCGGCGAACGAGTTGCCGGCCGATCCGGTGAAGGTCAGGTCGATCGTGCCGTCGGCCAGGCCGGCCGCGCGGTACCGCTTGGTGATCTCGTGACCGAGCATGGTGCCGACGGTGCGGTTGACGTTCCGGATCGCCAGCTGCGCCCGGACCGGCTCGCCGCTCTCGAGAGCAGGCTCGCAGATCCGGATCAGCTCGTTGTCGAGCGCCTTGTCCAGGCCGTGGTCCTGACCGACGGTCTGGTGCCGGGACGCCCCCTCGGGCAGCGTGGGCACGTGCAGGATCGGCGACAGGTCGAGCCCGTCGGCCTTCCAGTGGTCGACCGCGCGCTCGATGTTCAGCACCTCGGCGTGCCCGATCGCCTCGTCCAGCGAGCGGAAGCCGAGCTCGGCCAGGTACTCGCGGACCTCCTCGGCGATGAACTCGAAGAAGTTCACGACGAACTCGGGCTTGCCGGAGAACCGGCCGCGCAGCACCGGGTTCTGCGTGGCGACGCCGACCGGACAGGTGTCCAGGTGGCAGACCCGCATCATGATGCAGCCCGACACGACCAGCGGTGCGGTGGCGAAGCCGAACTCTTCCGCACCGAGCAGCGCCGCGATGACGACGTCCCGCCCGGTCTTCAGCTGACCGTCGGTCTGGACGACGATCCGGTCCCGCAAACCGTTCAGCAGCAGGGTTTGCTGGGTCTCGGCCAGACCGAGCTCCCAGGGACCGCCCGCGTGCTTGAGCGAGGTCAGCGGCGCCGCACCGGTGCCGCCGTCGTGCCCGGAGATCAGTACGACGTCGGCGTGCGCCTTGGAAACGCCCGCGGCGATCGTGCCGACGCCGACCTCGGACACCAGCTTCACGTGGATCCGCGCCGACGGGTTGGCGTTCTTCAGGTCGTGGATCAGCTGGGCCAGATCCTCGATCGAGTAGATGTCGTGGTGCGGCGGCGGCGAGATCAGGCCGACACCCGGGGTCGAGTGCCGGGTGTTCGCCACCCACGGGTACACCTTGTTGCCGGGCAGCTGACCGCCCTCACCCGGCTTCGCGCCCTGCGCCATCTTGATCTGGATGTCGTCGGAGTTCGTCAGGTACTCAGCGGTGACGCCGAACCGGCCGGACGCGACCTGCTTGATCGAGCTGCGCCGGGCCGGGTCGTGCAGACGGTCGGAGTCCTCGCCGCCCTCACCGGTGTTCGACTTGCCGCCGAGCTGGTTCATCGCGATCGCCAGCGTCGTGTGCGCCTCGGCGCTGATCGACCCGTAGCTCATCGCGCCGGTGGAGAACCGCTTGACGATCGAGCTGACCGACTCGACCTCGTCGATCGAGATCGGCTCCCGGTCGCTCTCGAACCCGAACAGGCCGCGCAGCGTCATCAGCCGCTCGGACTGCTCGTTCACCCGCGCCGTGTACTGCTTGAAGATGTCGTAGCGCCCGGTCCGGGTGCTGTGCTGCAGCCGGAAGACCGTGTCGGGGTCGAACAGGTGCGGCTCACCCTCACGCCGCCACTGGTACTCGCCACCGATCTCCAGCTTGCGGTGCGCGGGCAGGATCCCGTCGGCCGGGTACGCGCGCAGGTGCCGCCGCCGTACCTCCTCGGCGATCACGTCGAGCCCGACCCCGCCGAGCTTCGACGACGTCCCGGTGAAGTAGGTGTCGACCAGCTCCGGGGACAGCCCGTTCGCCTCGAAGATCTGGGCACCCGTGTACGACGCGACCGTCGACACACCCATCTTCGACATGACCTTGAGGACGCCCTTGCCGAGCGACTTCACCACGTTGCGGACGGCCTGCTCGGGCTCGATGCCCGGCAGGTACGTGCCGTGGCGGCAGAGGTCCTCGACCGACTCCAGCGCGAGGTACGGGTTGATCGCGGCCGCGCCGTACCCCATCAGCAGGGCGACGTGGTGGACCTCGCGGACGTCGCCGGCTTCGACGACCAGACCGACCTGGGTGCGGGTCTTCTCCCTCACCAGGTGGTGATGAACCGCGGCGGTCAGCAGCAGCGACGGGATCGGTGCGCTGTCGGCGTTGGAATGGCGGTCGGACAGCACCAGGATGCGTGCACCGTCCTTGATCGCCGCGTCGGCCTCGGCGCAGATCTCACCGAGCCGGGCCTCGAGGGCCTCTCCCCCGCCTTCGACGTCGAACACTCCGCGCAGCACCGTGGTGGCCAGGCCCGGCATGTCGCCGTCCAGGTTGATGTGGCGCAGCTTGGCGAGCTCGTCGTTGGTGATCACCGGGAACGGGATGACGACCTGGCGGCACGACGCCGGGCTCGGGTTGAGCAGGTTCGACTCCGGGCCGAGAGACGACGACAGCGAGGTGACGAGCTCCTCGCGGATCGCGTCCAGCGGCGGGTTGGTGACCTGGGCGAACAGCTGCGCGAAGTAGTCGAACAGCATCCGCGGCCGGTCACTCAGTACAGCGATCGGCGTGTCGGTCCCCATCGAGCCGATCGGCTCGGCACCCGCCCGGGCCATCGGGGTGAGGATGACGCGCAGCTCCTCCTCGGTGTACCCGAACACCTGCTGGCGACGCGTCACCGAAGCGTGGCTGTGGACGACGTGCTCACGCTCGTGCAGGTCCTCGAACCTGATCAGGCCGGCGTGCAGCCATTCGTCGTACGGGTGCTCGGCGGCGACCGCGTTCTTGACCTCGGTGTCGGTGATGATCCGGTGCGCGTCGACGTCGACCAGGAAGATCTTGCCCGGCTCGAGCCGGCCCTTCTCGGTCACGGTCGCCGGGTCGATGTCCAGGACACCGGCCTCGGACGCGAGTACGACGAGACCGTCCTCGGTAACCCAGTAGCGGGACGGGCGCAGGCCGTTGCGGTCGAGGACGGCGCCGACCTTCGTGCCGTCGGAGAAGACGACCGAGGCCGGACCGTCCCACGGCTCCATCAGGGTCGAGTGGAATTCGTAGAACGCGCGCCGCTTCGGGTCCATCGTGGCGGCGTTCTCCCACGCCTCCGGGATCATCATCAGCATCGCGTGCGGCAACGACCGGCCGCCCAGGTGCACGAGCTCGAGGACCTCGTCGAAGGACGCCGAGTCGGAAGCTCCCGGCGTACAGATCGGGTAGAGCTGCTCGAGGTCGCCGGGGATCAGGTCGCTGGCCAGCAGCGCTTCCCGGGCTCGCATCCAGTTCCGGTTGCCCTGGACGGTGTTGATCTCGCCATTGTGGGCGATGTACCGGTACGGGTGGGCCAGCGGCCAGGACGGGAACGTGTTGGTGGAGAACCGCGAGTGCACGACGCCGATCGCGGAGGCGAAGTCGGGGTCGGTCAGCTCGGGGAAGAACTTGTCCAGCTGGTCGGTGGTCAGCATCCCCTTGTAGGTGATGGTCCGGCCGGACAGCGACGGGAAGTAGGTCTCGGTCTCCTTCTCGGCCCGCTTCCGCAGCCGGAACGCCATCCGCTCCAGGGCCAGGCCGAGCACGCGGCCGGCCTTCGCGGCGACGAAGAGCTGCTTGAACGTCGGCATCACCGAACGCGCGGTCGCACCGAGCAGGTCCGGGGTGGTCGGCACGTCGCGCCAGCCCAGGACGGTCAGGTTCTCCTCGGCGGCGAGTTCCTCGATCCGGTCGATCGCCTTGGCCGCGTCGTCGGCGTCCGCGGGCAGGAACGCGATGCCGGCGGCGTACGCGCGCTGCACCGGCAGCTCGAACTCACACACCTTGCGGTAGAAGGCGTCCGGGATCTGGATCAGGATGCCGGCACCGTCGCCGGAGTCCGGTTCGGCGCCGGACGCGCCGCGGTGCTCGAGGTTGCGCAGGGCGGTCAAAGCCTTGGCCACGATGTCGTGGCTCGGTTCACCGGTGAGGGTCGCGACGAAGGCGACACCACAAGCATCGTGCTCGTGCTGCCCGTCGTAGAGTCCCTCGCTCGGGAATGGGGGGCGACCAAACATTCAGGGGCTCCCGTCGTCCTACGGTCAACAACTGGCCGCGGGACAACATTGGCCCAAGCCGGGAGTCCCGAGACTACCTCATGACGACCAACAGATGGACTCCCGTTCCACCGTCAGCCGCCGTATCTCACCGTCAGTAAGCAAGCGCTCACTCCTGTGTCCTATCTTCCCAGCCAACGGCTCTGCCAGCTACCCACAGCACCCGAAATTCACCCCGCGCGGTGAGATGATGCGACAGATGTCGACTACCGGGGACTGCGCCGAGGTCCGGGTCCAGCTGTTCGGGCCTGTGCAGGTGACCGTCGACGGCGTGCCGGTCGCGTTCAACGGCGTCCGGCTGCGCACGCTGGTCGCGGTGCTGGCGGTCTCGGCCGGCGAGGCTGTCTCGGTCGATGCGCTCGCCCAGCGGCTGTGGGGCGATGACCTGCCGGACCAGGTGCGACCGAGCATGCAGGCGATGATTTCCCGGCTGCGGCGAGCTGTCGGAGCGGACGTCGTACAGACCTCTGGCACCAGCTACCGCATGACGGTCCCGGCCGATCAGGTCGACGTACTGCGTTTCGAGCGCCAGGTGCGGGAGGCGAGTGATGCGAACGCGATCGCCACGGCGCTGACGGCCTGGACCGCACAACCGTTCCTGGACACGGAGTCGGACTGGTTGAGCACGACCGTGCTGCCGGGTCTCGAGGAGCTGCGGCTCGATGCGATCGAACGCCGGGCCGACCTCATCAGCGAGCCGTCCGCCGAGTTGCTCGCCGAACTGCGTCAGCTGACCGGCGATCACCCACTCCGCGAGTCGCTGTGGGTGCGCCTGCTCCGAGCACACGTGCGGGCCGGTCGCCCGGCAGAAGCGCTCGGCTTGTACGACGTCATTCGCAGCCGGCTCGCGGATGAGCTCGGAGTCGGACCGGGCGCGGAGCTGCAGGCTCTCCACACCGAGCTCCTGGCGAGCGACACCGTCCTGCATGCAGCCGCCGCGACCGCAGAACCGATACCACCGGACGAGCCAACCGTGCCGAGGTCGCTACCCGCGGAGGTCGCCGACTTCGTTGGGCGCGAGCACGAGCTCGCGGACCTGAGCAGCGTCGATGGTCCGCTGGTGGCGGCGATCGACGGCATGGCGGGGATCGGCAAGACCGCGCTGGCGTTGCGAGCCGCGCACCGGCTGGCCTCGCAGTACCCCGACGGACAGGTCTTCATCGACCTGCACGGGCACTCCGAGGGCGGCCGCCCGGTCACACCTGACGCCGCACTCGGCCGGCTCTTGCGGGCGTTCGGCGTACCTCAGCCGCAGCTCCCCCGGGACCTCGAAGAGCGCGCCGGTTTGCTGCGCAGTCTGTTGGCATCCCGCCGAGTGCTGATCGTCCTCGACAATGCGGCCGACGAGACCCAGGTGCTGCCGTTGCTCCCCGGTACGCCGGGCAGTGGGGTCATCCTCACCAGTCGGCGCCGACTGACCGGTCTCGATCCGACCGTCGCGGTGTCGCTCGACACCCTCACCCAGCAGACCGCGATCGAACTCTTCACCCGGATTGCGGCCGGCAGTCGCGGCACGCAGCCAACCGTCCTGGCAGAGATCACCGAGCTGTGCGGGCGTCTTCCCCTCGCAATCCGGATCTCGGCCGCCCGGCTTCGCACACACCCGTCCTGGCGACCCGAGGATCTGCTGCAGCGCCTGCAACAGAACGGGAATCGGATGACCGAGCTCTCCTCCGGCCCACGCAGCGTCGCGGCAGCCCTCGACCTGTCGTACCGCGAGCTGGACGACGACGTACGGCGTTGTTATCGGCTGCTCGGCCTGCACCCGGCCGCCGAATTCGGTCCCGCCTCAGCCGCTGCGCTCCTGGGCCGCGAAGACGGCGCCCGCGTACTCGAGCAACTTCTCGAGGTCCACCTGCTCGAGGAGCCCGAACCTGGCCGTTACCAGTTCCACGACCTGGTCCGGGACCACGCGTCCCGGACCGCTCACGACCACGAATCACCGGCCGAGCGATCTTCCGCCCTAGCCCGGCTCGTCGAACACTACTGCCAGGCCGCGTCCGAAGCCGCGGGCCAGGTCGCTCCGGAACATGCCTTCTGCTCGCACGATCTACCCGCGATCATCGGTACGGCGGAAGCCGCACGCGACTGGTTCGGCGCAGAGCTCTCCACCCTGCTGCTGATCCCCTCGCTGGCGACCGAGGCCGGTCGTCCCGAGTGCCTAACGCACCTGTCCGCCTCGCTCTACTGGGGTTTGCGGACGCTCGGCCAGTATGCGGCGATGGAAGCGCTGCATGAGCGTGCGCTGGCTGTCGCACGGGCAGCCGGCGATGCCACCACCGAGACCGAGGTCCTGCTGCGGCTCGGCGACACGCTCCGCCTGGACGGGGACTACGCGCAGGCCACGGAGGTCTTCGATCAGGCCCTCGCCGTGGCGCAGGCGGCCGGCTATCGCATCGGCGAGCTTCGCGCGGTCGAGGGCGCCGCCAGCATCCACGGATTCCAGGACCGCCTCGACACGGCCCTCGCGGAGTACACGACGGCCTTGCGGATCGCAGAGGAGATCGGCGACGAGCACGCCGAGCTCGACCTGCTCAGCGAGAGCGGCTGGATCCACAGCCGTCGCGGTGACGAGGTGCAGTCGCTGGAGTACCGGACCCGCGCGCTGACCATTGCCCGGCGGATCAGGCCGCGCAGCGTGGGGAAGATCCTGACTGCGCTCGCCAGAGCTCACCTGCGACTCGGCGCTCCCGACCGCGCCCTGACCTGCTACGAGCAGGCGCTGGATCACGCGCTGGCCAACGGCAACCGGCACAACGAGCTGCGCACGCTGGACGGATTGGCCGAGCTGCACCGGCAGCTCGGCGACCTCGACCAGGCACTGCGCTGTCGCGAAAGGACGCTGACGCTGGCCCGTGAGCTGGGGTCCCGCAACTGGGAGTACGAGGCTCACCAAGGGTTCGGCCGGCTTCAGCTCGCTGGTGGCGAGCCGGACCATGCCCTGGCGGCGCACCAACGGGCACTGGAGCTGGCCACCGCACTGCATCAGCCGGCCGACCAGGCGCGGGCCCACGACGGTCTCGGCGACGCCCTGGCTGCCCTTGACCGACCCGCCGACGCCCGGCGGCGCTGGCAACACGCGCTCACCATCCTCGAAACGGTCGGCGCCTCCGTCACCGACGACGTGGAGACCTCGACGGTCAAACTGCGCGCCAAACTCATGGCTGCCGATAAGCCTCGGGAAGCCGCGAACCAGGCGTCGTAGTCCGAAATGCACCTGCGGTTGGTCCAGGCGAGTGATAGATCTCGCCGAATGGACTGGCAACCGGACAGCGACTGGACTCCGCTCCTCACCGGCACAGGAGTCTCGAACGGCGGCGTCTGGCAGACGCCGGACGGATTGGTCGTGAAGCGGCTGCTGCCGGGGGTCGAGCGGCCCGATCACTACGCCTACTGGCGGAGGCAGGCCGAGGTCGCCGGGAGCGGGCTGGTCGAGACCACAGCCGGTCTGCGCGCTCCCCGCTGCGTGAAGGTCGACCACGATCCCGACGGGATCACGGTATGGACGGTCGCGGTGGAGGCCAGCGAGGTCGAGCCGGCTGAGCTGGCCACGGCGTTGGGGCGGTTCGAGCTGAACGAGATCCGGCCGGCCGACTGGTTCGCGCGCGGGATCCTGCGCGACCGGCTGGCCAACGACGAACAGCGTGGCGGGTGGACACCGCTGGCCTCGGCTCAGGACTTGCCGGACGAGCTGCGGCAGAGCTGTCAGGAGCTCTGGGTACGGCGTACGGACGTCATGGCGGAGCTGGATGCGCTGCCACAGCAGGTGATCCACGGAGATGCGCATCCGCTCAACCTGCTGCGCCAGGACGGTGACGACGTGATCGCGACGGACTGGGAGCAGTTCGGCTTCGGCCCGCTCGGATTCGACCTCGCGTACCTGCTGCTCTCCACCGACTGTGCGATCGACGAACTGCTGACCGCGTACCAGCGCGGGAGTGCGTTCGCCTGGCCCACAACCGTCGTACGTCGTGGGACTGTCCTGACCGCGGCCGTCACGGTGGTCGCTCGTGCTGCCTGGTCGCTTGGGCAGCCGGATCCTGGTGATCACCTGGACCGCTTGGTCAGACTGGCCGAGGTGGTGGACGAGGCAGTAGGGCGCTAGAGACCCGGGCCGACGAGGGTGCCGACGAAGTAGGTGAGGGCTGCGGCCAAGCCGCCCAGGAGGAGTTGGCGGAGGCCGGAGTACCACCAGGAGCGGCTGGTTACGTGGGAGACGATCGCGCCACAGGCGAAGAGCGCGGTCAGGGACATGATCAGAGCGGGTACGACGCTGCCCGCGCCCAGGAGGTACGGGAGCAGGGGGATGAAGGCGCCCACCGCGAAGCAGACGAACGACGACGCGGCGGCGATCACCGGGTTCGGGAGGTCATGGGGGTCGATGCCGAGTTCCTCGCGGACGTGCTCCTCGAGGGCCTGCTCCGGGTCGGTGTGGAACTGCTTGGCGACCTTGCTGGCCAGATCCGGGTCGAGGCCCTTGGCGCGATAGGTCTCGGCGAGTTCGATCTCCTCGTCGACCGGGTGGCGCTGGATCTCCTTGCGTTCGATCTCGATCTCGGCACGGGCGAGCTCGCGCTGCGAGGCGACAGACGTGTACTCCCCCGCCGCCATCGAGAACGCGCCCGCGGCCAGGCCGGCCAGCCCGGCGAGCACGATCACCTGCGAGCCGGACGCCGTACCGCCGTCCATGCCTGCGATCAGGGCGAAGTTCGAGACCAGGCCGTCCATGGCGCCGAACACCGCCGGGCGCAGCCAGCCGCCGTTCACATCACGGTGGGTGTGATCCCCGTGGTGCTCGGCCGAAACCTCAGGACCCTCAGTCACGGGACCCGTCTGGTTCAGCCCCGTTGGTGGTTTGTGCCTCCACCTTTGGTTTGTCAGCGTCTGGTTTGTCAGCGTCCGGGTCGTCCTCGATGTCCTTCAGTTCGGCCTCAGCCGGTTCGTCCTTCACAGCCTCGTCCTTCGCAGCCTCGTCCTTGCTGGGCTGGCCGGCGGACGGTCCGGTGGAGATGTCCTCGAGGCCGGGGCGCTTGCGGGCGCTGAGGATGAAGTACGCGACCGCCAGGACGAACAGGATCATCGCCGTCCACACATTCAGGCGCAGGCCGAGGAAGTGGTTGACGTCGTCGATGCGCATGTTCTCGATCCAGGCACGACCAGCGGTGTAGCCGGCGACGTACAAGGCGAAGGCGCGGCCGTGGCCGAGTTTGTAGCGGCGGCCGACGATGATCACCAGCGCCATCACACCGAGGTTCCAGATCGCTTCGTACAGGAAGGTCGGGTGGAACGTGCCGAAGTCGGCGTACCCGTCGGGGCGGTGCTCGGGCGCGATCTCCAGGCCCCACGGCCGGGTCGTCGGCTTACCGAACAGCTCCTGGTTGAAGTAGTTGCCGAACCGGCCGAACACCTGCGCCAGCGCGATTCCCGGCGCCATCGAGTCCGCGACCGCGAGGAACGGCACCTTGGCCCGCCGGCAGGCGATCCACGCCCCGAGCGCACCGAAGCCGACCGCGCCCCAAATACCGAGCCCGCCGTGCCAGATCTTCAGCGCGTCGATCGGGTGCTTGCCCTCGCCGAAGTACAACTCCGCGTCGGTGATGACGTGGTAGATCCGCGCACCGATCAGTCCGAACGGGATCGCCCAGAACATGATGTCGGCCAGCACTGTCGGCGAACCACCGCGGGCAACCCACCGGCGACGGCCGACCCAGTAGCCGACGAAGATACCGGCCAGGATGCACAACGCGTACGCGCGGATCGGCAAACCTGCGAGGTGCCAGACACCCTGGCTCGGGCTGGGGATGTACGCCGGCACCATCACGGCGGGAATCAGACTAGACATGGCGATAGGAGACGCTACTCGACCCACCCGACCACGACCAGAAACGCATGGTCACGATGGGGACTCGGTGCGTCAGCTCCCCTTTCAGCTTGCGGTGGCGCCGACGGCCTCTTGCAGGCCCTGCGGGGTGAGTTTCTCGGTCTCGAGCTGCTTGTCGTTGACGTAGACGGTCGGGGTGCCGGTGACGCCCCGGTCGTCGGCGGCGTTCGAGACGCTCTCCAGCCAGCCGCCGTACGTGTTGTCCTGTACGGCGGCCTGGAACTTGGCGTCGCCGATACCCAACTGCTTGCCGAGGTCGAGCAGCTGGTCGGTGGTCCAGGACTTGGAGAAGTCGCCGTACATCTCGTCGGCGTAGCTGAGCGCCTTGCCGTTCGCGGCCGCGGCGGCGAACGCGTTGGCGAGCCGCGGCGAGGCGTCCGGGTTCACGAAGGTCAGCGGCCAGTACGTCAGCGTGGCCGTGCCGTCCTGGACCAGCTTGTCGATCGTCGCGCCGGTCGCCTCCTCGAACTCCGCACAGTGCGGGCAGCGGAAGTCCAGGTACAGGTCGATATGCGCCTTCGCGCCGGCCTTGCCGACGGTCACGCCCTTGCCGGTCGTGCCCGGGCCGGTGATCACGGCCGGTTCGGTCTGACCGTTCGAGCTCACCTCGACCTTGGAGTGCCCGCGCCAGTACTGCACCCCGACACCGGCCGCGAGGGCCAGCACCAGGACGATCACCACGATGATCCCGGGCGAGATCCGGCGCTTGGGCTGCAGCAGCGGGTTCACCGGGGCTTTGGACGTGCTCACGACGCGGTTACTCCTTGCGGTTCGGACTCAACAGCGAACTTGCTGGTGGGGTTCAACCACAGCCACGCCGCGAGCAGCAGCAGGCCGAGGTCGCGCAGGATCTCCTGCAGGTACTTCGTCTGTTCGGGAGCGACCTGACCACCACCGCCGAAGCAGCCGCAGTCGATCGCCAGGCCGCGAGCCCAGGCGGAAGCCACCGCGGCGATGAACACCACCATGAAAACACCCGCGGCCAGCGCGGCCGCGCGGACACCGAAGCCGACGATCAACAGCAACCCGATCGCGATCTCCAGGAACGGAAGACCCCAGCCGACCGGCTCCACCAGTGCCGACGGCAGCAGGTCGTACGCACGGACCGCCTGCGCCGCCGTCTCCGGGTCGGTCACCTTCAGCGCGCCGGCGACCAGCATCACGCCGCCCAGTACCAGCCGTGCGCCCAGCGAGACCCATCCGAACCAGGGCCGCTTCTTCACTGGTTGTCCTCCACCAGCTTCCCGAAGTCGTGCGCCAGGTCGCCGATGGCGGCGTTCGACAACCAAAGCACGTTGGCCTTGTCGTTCTTCCCGAACCCGATCACCTGCGCGCCGTGGCCGACCTCGTACCCACCGGACGGGAGCTTCTGCATCCCTTCCACCGGTACGCCGACAGCCTTGGCGATGTCCTTGATCGAACCCAGCGAGCCGTTCAGCCCGATGAATGACGGGTCGAACCGGTCCAGGTACTTACGAATCACCGGTCCGGTGTCCCGCGAAGGGTCGGTGGTGATGAACAGCAACTGCACCTGGTCGCGCACCGACTGGTCCAGCTTGGTCAGCGCCGACGCCACGTCGGCCATCACTGTCGGGCACACGTCCGGACAGTTCGTGTAGCCGAAGAACACCAGCGTCACCGGCTTCTTCGTCGACGTGACCAGGTTGAACGGGTTCCCACTGGTGTCGGTCAGCGTTGCCGCGGGCATCGAGTACGGCCGGTCCAGCGTCGCCCCGCGCAGACCGTTGGGGTCCTGCGTGGTGCGGATCACCGCACCACCGGGGTTGTCCGCCTTCTCTTTGCTGCCGCCGCCGCAGCCCGCGAGGGCGAGCAGAGCCACCGCGGCGAACAGGATGGCCGCGTTCCGGGTTCGACTCACGGCGGTACTAACGATCAACGGTCGCGCGACGTTCCCGGCGTACGCCTGCGGCCAGGTCTTCGGTGAGCGTGCGGACACCGGCCGGGCCACCGTCCTCGAGCGCCTTGACCAGGGCCGCGCCGACGATCGCCGCGTCCGCGAACGCGACCACCCCGGCTGCCTGGTCCCCGTTCGAGATCCCGAGGCCGACGCCGACCGGAATGCCGGTGACCGCCTTCGTCCGCGCGACCAGCGGCGCGGCCAGGTCCGACGGCTTGTCCCGGGCACCGGTGACGCCCATCACGGCGGTCGCGTAGATGAAGCCGCGGCACGAGGCCGTGGTCATCGCGATCCGTTCGTCGGTCGACGACGGCGAGACCAGGAACACCTTGTCCAGGTCGTGTTTGTCCGCGGCCGCGATCCACTCCGCGCCCTCGTCCGGGATCAGGTCGGGCGTTATCAGCCCTGCTCCCCCGACGCCGGCGAAGTCGGTGGCGAACCGGTCCACGCCGTACCGCTCGATCGGGTTCCAGTACGTCATCACGAGCACCGGCACCTCGGAGTACGCCGCGACCTTCTCGACCGTGCTCAGCACGTCGCGCGTCCGCAGGCCACCGGCCCGCGCGATCTCGGTGGCCCGCTGGATCGTGACGCCGTCCATCACCGGATCGCTGTACGGCAGGCCGAGCTCGATCACGTCGGCACCGCCGTCGATCATCGCCTTGACCCCGTCGACGGCACCGTCGTACGTCGGGAATCCGGCCGGCAGGTAGCCGATCAGGGCACCGCGGCCCTCGTCGTTCGCCTTCCGGATCGCCGCCCCAGCGTTGCCCAGAGCAACCAGTTCACTCATCGGTCGCTCCGGCTTCGATCAGGCCGAACCACTTGCTGGCCGTGTCCATGTCCTTGTCCCCACGACCGGACAGGTTCACCAAGATGGTTGCCTCCGGCCCCAGTTCCTTCGCGATGTCGACCGCGCCGGCGACCGCGTGCGCGGACTCGATCGCGGGGATGATGCCCTCGGCCCGGGACAGCAGCTTGAAGGCCTCCATCGCCTCGGCATCCGTGATCGGCCGGTACGTCGCCCGCCCGGTCTCGGCCAGCCACGCGTGCTCGGGCCCGACGCCCGGGTAGTCCAGTCCGGCCGAGATCGAGTGCGACTCGATCGTCTGCCCGTCCTCGTCCTGCAGCAGGAACGACCGCGCACCATGCAGTACGCCGACCTGCCCGGCCGTGATCGTGGCTGCGTGCCGGCCGGTCTCGAACCCGTCGCCGCCCGGCTCGATGCCGTACAGCTTCACGTCCGCGTCCGGGATGAAGGCGGTGAACAGGCCGATCGCGTTGGATCCGCCACCGACCGACGCGACCGCGGCGTCCGGGAGCTTCCCGAGCAGTGCGAGCGACTGTTCGCGCGCCTCGTCGCCGATGCCGCGGACGAAGTCGCGCACCATCGCCGGGAACGGGTGCGAACCGGCCGCCGTACCGAGGATGTAGTGGGTCTTGTCGACGCTGGCGACCCAGTCGCGCAGCGCGTCGTTGATCGCGTCCTTCAGCGTCCGGCTGCCGGTCTTGACCGAGATCACCTCGGCGCCGAGCAGCTTCATCCGGGCCACGTTCAGCGCCTGCCGCTCGGTGTCGACCTCGCCCATGTAGACCACGCACTCGAGGTCGAGGTAGGCGCACGCGGTCGCGGTCGCGACGCCGTGCTGGCCGGCGCCGGTCTCGGCGATCACGCGGGTCTTGCCCATCCGCTTGGTCAGCAGGGCCTGGCCGATGGCGTTGCGGATCTTGTGCGCACCGGTGTGGTTGAGGTCCTCGCGCTTCAGCAGGATCCGGGCACCGGCCAGCTCGGAGAGCCGGGTCGCGTCGTACAGCAGGCTCGGGGCGCCGATGTACTCGCGCAGCATCCGCTCGAACTCGCCGGTGAACTCCGGGTCGGCCATGGCCTCGCGCCAGGCCTGGGTGAGCTCGTCGAGCGGCGCGATCAGCGCCTCCGGCATGAACCTGCCGCCGAAACGTCCGAAGTGCCCGAGCTGGTCGGGCAGCACACTAGTCATCCGACAAAACCTTCCAACCCGGCACAACGGCGCGGGAGAGTTTCGACCCCGCGCCGTTTGGACCGGGCGGGCGTTCTAGTGCCGCTGCTGGATGGCGGGGTGCGATCCGGCGGCGACGAGATCGGCGACCGAGGCGCGAGGATCGCGGCCGGTCACCAGAGATTCACCGACGAGGACGACATCGGCCCCGGCGCGCGCGAACTCGATTACATCATGCGGCCCGCGAACCCCGGACTCCGCCACCCGGACCAGGTTCGACGGGATGGTCGGCGCGACCCGGGCGAAGGTGTCCCGATCGACCTCGAGAGTCTTCAGGTTGCGGTTGTTCACGCCGATCAGCTGAGCGCCGGCGTCCACCGCACGCCGGGTCTCCTCCTCGTCGTGCACCTCGACCAGCGGGCAGAGCCCGATCGAGTGCGCCCGCTCGATCAGCGAGACCAGCGCCTCCTGCTCCAGCGCCGCCGCGATCAGCAGCACCATGTCGGCACCGGCCGCGCGGGCCTCCCAGAGCTGGTACGACGAGACGATGAAGTCCTTGCGCAGCACGGGTACGTCGACCCGGCCGCGGACCGCCCGCAGGTCGTCCAGGCTGCCGTTGAAGCGGCGCTTCTCGGTCAGGACCGAAATCGCCGCCGCACCGCCGCCCTCGTACTCGCCGGCCAGTGCGGCCGGGTCGGTGATCTCGGCCAGCTCGCCCTTGGACGGGCTGGACCGCTTCACCTCCGCGATCACCGCGATACCGTCCCCGCGGAACACCGGCATCGGGTCCTTGGCGTCGGGCTTGCGCTGGGCTTCGAGCTTCAGATCGTCCAGGCTGACCCGCGCCTGGCGCTCCGCGAGGTCCTCCCGGACCCCCGCGAGAATGTCGTCAAGCACAGTCATGTCCGTCCGCCCCTCAGTGGTTGCCGTCGGCCGGGACCCCGAAGCCCAGCAGCTGCATGACCTTGCCGGTCAGCGCACCCAGTACGGCGATCGCGACCGAGATCCAGAACAGCACCCAGTTCGGGCCGAGCACCATCGCGATGGCGCCGACCGTGAACGCGATCAGCACGATGGTGACGGCGGTCCAGGCCGCCGGGCTGTTGCCATGCAGGTCGTGGGGAGCTTCCTCCTCGCTCACCCGCGTCGCTACTTGATCAGCCGTCGTATTGTCCATGATCTGGGCCACTCCTCATCGTCGTCCTGTCCTATTGTGGCGGTAGGCCGCCGCGATCAGAGAGTCGGGTCCTCTCCCGCGTCGATCGCCTTCCATTGATCAGCTGGTGCAGCGGCCGGATCACGCTCGTACCGCGCGGTTGCGCGTCGCCACTGGTGTGCGGTCAGAACCGTGATCAGACCCGCCGCTGCGAGCGCCACGCCACCGGCCAGCGCGAACCACGGCGCCGGGCCACCGGTGAGGCTGACGTGGTCGGTGACCGCCTGGCTCAGCTCGGGCCGGATCCGGCCCAACTCGTTCGCATCCGGTCGCACGTTGAGAGCGACGCCGATCGCGGCGACACCCATCAGGAGCACCACCACACCGAGAACGCGGCGCAATGCAGTACCTGCGAGTTTCGTAACCACGATCGCGACCACCGCCGCGAGTGCCAGCGTCAGTGGCGCCTTCGTGACCGTGTATCCGTTGAAGTCCACCTTCGGCCGCGCACTGCCCGGATCGGCCGAGGACCAGGTCAGGTACGCCGACAACGCCAGCAGAGCCAATGCCAGCAAGGCACAGAGGTCAACGAGTCGTTGTGGCTTCATCAGACATCACTGAAGGTTCCCGCGACCGCGATCGCGTTCAGTACGGCGGCAGCCTTCGTCCGGCACTCCGCATCCTCGGAGGCCGGGTCGGAATCGGCGACGATGCCCGCACCGGCCTGGACGTACGCCGTGGAGCCGCGCAGCACCGCGGTCCGGATCGCGATCGCGGTGTCCGCGTCACCGGCGAAGTCCAGGTAGCCGACAACACCGCCGTACACGCCGCGACGGGTCACCTCGAGCTTGTCGATGATCTCCATCGCCCGCGGTTTCGGTGCCCCGGACAACGTTCCGGCCGGGAACGCCGCGGTCAATGCGTCGAACGCGGTCTTGCCGGCCGCCAGCTGGCCCGTGACGGTCGACTCGAGGTGCATCACGTGGCTGTAGCGGCGCACGGTCATGAAGTCGATCACCTCGACCGTGCCGGGCGCACAGACCCGGCCGACGTCGTTGCGGCCGAGGTCGACCAGCATCAGGTGCTCGGCGCGCTCCTTGGCGTCGTTGCGCAGCTCCTCTTCGAGCGCGTGGTCCTCCTCCGGGGTCGCACCACGGCGGCGGGTGCCGGCGATCGGGTGCAGGATCACCTTGTTCTCGGTGACCTTGACCAGTGCCTCGGGGCTGGAACCGACGATGTCGAAACCGTCCAGGCGGACCAGGTACATGTACGGGCTCGGGTTGGAGCGGCGCAGCACCCGGTAGATATCGAGCGCGGAGGCCGTGGTCTCGAGCTCGAACCGCTGGGACACGACAATCTGGAACGCCTCGCCGGCCCGGATCTCCTCCTTGGCGTGCTCGACCGCCTCCCGGTACTCCGCGCTGGACCGCTGCCGGTGTGGATCCGGCTGGGCGGTCCGATCCGCACGGACGACGTACGACGGGGTCGGCTGGGCCAGGTCCTTCTCCATCGCGTCCAGCCGGCGGACGGCGTCCGCGTACGCGTCGTCGACCCGCTCGTCGGAGTCGTCCCAGTTGACCGCGTTCGCGATCAGCCAGATCTCGCCGGTCTCGTGGTCGAGCGCGGCCAGGTCGGTGGCGAACAGGAACGTGAGCTCGGGCAGGCCGAGGTCGTCGGTCGTTGTATCCGGCAACCGTTCGAGCCGGCGGACCGCGTCGTACCCGAGGAAGCCGACCATGCCGCCGGTGAGCGGGGGCAGGTCCGGCAGCCGGGGCGTGTGCAGGATCTCGAGCGTCTCGCGGAGCGCCTTGAGGGGGTCACCGGTCTTGGGCAGGCCGACCGGCGGGTTCCCGGTCCAGATCGCCTCGCCGTCGCGCTCGGTCAGCGTCGCTGCCGAGCGGACGCCGATGAACGAGTAACGCGACCAGACGCCGCCGTTCTCGGCCGACTCGAGCAGGAACGTGCCTTCGCGCTCGGCCGCAAGCTTGCCGTAGACACCGATCGGCGTCTCGGCGTCGGCAAGCAGCCGCCGGGTCACCGGAATGACCCGGCGGTCCTTGGCATAGTCGCGAAAGGTCTCGAGATCCGGTGAGTTCATGCCTTGACCTCGATCTGGCCGTGCTCGAAGCAGGTGTGGGTGCCGGTGTGGCAGGCCGGGCCGTCCTGGTCGACGAGGACGAGCAGGGTGTCGGCGTCGCAGTCGACGAGGATCTGCTTGACGTGCTGACGATGACCGCTGGTCTCGCCCTTGACCCAGTACTGCTGCCGGCTGCGGGACCAGAACGTGCTCAGCCCGGACTCCGCGGTCCGGCGGACCGCCTCGGCGTTCATCCAGCCCACCATCAGGACCTCACGCGTGTCGTACTGCTGCACTACCGCGGGGATCAACCCCGCCGCGTCGAAGGTCAGCTCGTCGATACTCACCCACCCATTGTCCCCGATCGACGGTTTCCTTCTGACCACCGCCTATCCACTGGTCCGGGAACTGCGAGGATGGCCCGATGACCCGGATCGAGGACCTCCTGCGCGAACACCCCGTAATCGACGGCCACAACGACCTGCCGATCGCGTTCTACGAGCTGTGCAACTACGACCTGGACGCTCATGATCTGAGCGGCGCGGTGCCGGAGTTGAACACGGACCTGCCACGCCTGCGGGCCGGACATGTCGGCGCGCAGTTCTGGTCGTTGTGGGTGCCGCAGGACGAGCACTCGGTACTGCGTACCTTCGAGCAGCTCGACTTCGTCCGGCGGCTGGTGCAGCGGTTCCCGGCGGACCTTCAACTCACGTCCACGGCCGACGAGGTGGACGCGGCGATCAAGGCAGGCCGGGTCGCCTCGTTGATGGGCATGGAGGGCGGGCACTCGATCGGTGAGTCGCTCGGCGTGCTGCGGGTGATGCGCGAGCTGGGTGTGCGGTACATGACGCTGACGCACAACCACAACGTGTCCTGGGCGGACTCGGCGACCGACGAGCCGGTGCTCGGCGGGTTGAACGAGTTCGGCGAGGAGGTCGTCCGGGAGATGAACCGGATCGGCATGCTGGTCGACCTGTCCCACGTCTCCGCCGACACCATGCGGCACGCGTTGCGCGTCACGAGCGCACCGGTCATCTTCAGCCACTCGTCGTCGCGCGCGGTCTGCGACGTACCGCGGAACGCACCGGACGACGTGCTCGAGACCCTGGCCGGGAACGACGGCGTCTGCATGGTCACATTCGTGCCCTACTTCACCTCCCAGGCGTACGTCGACTGGGTCGCGGGTGCTCGTAAAGCCGCGGAGGACCAGGGCCTGAACCCGTTGGATCCGGACAACCAGAGCAAGTTGGCCGAGCTGTACGGCGTACCGAAACCGGCCACCACCCTGGCGGACGTGGTCAAGCACGTGGAACACGTCCGCGAGGTGGCCGGGATCGATCACATCGGACTCGGCGGCGACTACGACGGCTGTCCGGAGTTCCCGGACGAGTTGCCGGACGTTGCGTCGTACCCGGTGCTGTTCGAGGCGCTGGCCGAGCGCGGCTGGAGCGACGCGGAGCTGGCGAAACTTGCCGGGGGCAACATTCTCCGGGTGCTCCGGGCCGCTGACGACACCGCCGTCTAGGCGTTGCGGATCAGATCCCGGGTCTCCGGCAAGCGGGTGAGTCCGGCTGCCTCGTAGGTGGCGATCGCCCCGACGTTGAAGCCCGGCGTACACACGTAGACGCTCGACGCGCCCAGCTCCTGCAGGGTGCGGGCCGCGGCGAGGACCATCGACGTACCGTAGCCGCGTCCGCGGTGCATCCGGTGCACCCCCATCGGCTCGATGAGGCCCGGCTTGCCCGCTCCCGCCGACCACACGGTCGCGGCCGCGACCGACTCCCCCAGCTTGTTGCGGACGACGAGACAGCGGGCGTCGGCGTACGGCAGCCCGTCGGCCATCGCGTGCCACCGGGCATTGGTGAACGTCGACCCGTCGAACGACTCGCGCTGGACGGTGACCCGCTCGTGCGCCTCCTCCGCCCCGATCACATCGACGCGTACGCCGGGATCCGGCACGGGCTCGCTCAGGTCACGCTTGAGCGGCACCCACGGCTGGTCGACCTCCCAGCCGGCCGTGAACAACAACTCCTGGACGAGCGAGCCCATCGGCGCCTCGACGTACACCTTGCCCTCGATGAGAACGCCGCCCACGTCGTCGGCCAGGCGCTGCGCGAGCTCCTGGTCGCGCTGGGCCGCCGGCGCGATCGCGACCCGCAGCAGATCCGGCTCATCCAGCAGACCCACCGCCACGATCTCGCCGTCCCGGCTCCACGTCCTGGTCGCCGCCGCGGTCTTCTCAGCGCCGAACCGCCAGAACCACCCCAGATCACCCGGATGCAGCTGCACCGGCCCCGCATCGTCCTGCCACTCCCGCAACGCCCCCACCACAGCGCCCAGGTCGTCGATCTCCGGTGTGCTCAAACCAATCGCCATACCCCTGATCCCACACCACACCACCGACAGTCCGCACCGACATTCCCGGTGTGTTGGCCGGTGGGTTGTTTGGTCTCCCGGGGATCGGGCACGGGGCGGGCTCGATGACGCCGAACGTTTGGAGTGGTTGTGCTTACCCTGACTGAGAACGCGACGCTGGTGATCAAGAGCATTACCGGGGTCGAGGGCGCGCCGGACGGAGCCGGGGTGCGGATCTCGCAGGAGAACCCGGCGGATCCGGCGCTTGCGGTGACGACGACGGAGGCACCGAAGCCCGGTGACCAGGTGGTCGAGGAATCCGGTGCGCGCGTATTCCTCGAGCAGAACGCCGCGAACGCACTCGACGACAAGGTCCTCGACGCAGCTGTCGACGACAAGGGCAGTGTTGAGTTCCTCCTGGTCCCGCAGGCAGGAGCCAACGGAACCGCCCCGGTCTGAGCAACACGAGCCGAGCAGCACACGACCTAAGCAACTGGGGTCTGAGCAGGATCGTCTGACCGGCTAACGGTCGGATCGATGAACGGGCGCGCGGCCGGGGCTTCCCCCTCCCTTGGTCCCGGCCGCTGTGCCTGATCTACACCGCGCTGCGCTGGGCGATCCAGCTGTCGTGGAGCCGCGTGTACACGCCGCCCGCTCCGACCAGCTCCGCGTGGGAGCCGCGCTCGACGATCTCCCCGTTGTCGAAGACCAGCACCTCGTCCGCCGCTTCCGCTGTGGACAGACGGTGCGCGATCGTGACCGACGTACGCCCGGACATCAACCGCTCCAGGGCTGCGTTCACGCGAACCTCTGTGCCCGGGTCGACGGCCGAGGTCGCCTCGTCCAGCACCAGCAGATCCGGGTCGGCGATGTTGGCCCGCACCAACGCGACCAGCTGACGCTCGCCCGCGGACATCGACTCGCCTCGCTGGCCGACCGGCGAGTCCAGGCCGTCGGGCAACGACTCCAGCCAATCCGTCAGCCCGAGCGATTCGAACGCGTCGACCAGCTGCGCATCCGTCACCTCCGGGCGACCGAACCGCACGTTCTCGGCGAGTGACGCGTCGAACAGGTACCCGTCCTGCGGCACCATCACGACCCGCTCCCGCAACGACTCGAACGAGATCTCGCGCGCATCCACGCTGTCCAGCCGGACCGCGCCCGAGGTCGGATCCATCAACCGGGTCAGCAACTTCGCGAACGTCGTCTTCCCCGACCCGGTCTCGCCGACCACCGCGACCCGCCGGTGCGGCTCGATCCGTACGTCGACGTCGCGCAGAACCAGCTCACCCTCCGGGTACGCGAAGTCCACGTCGTCGAACTCGACCGTGATCGGCCCGCGCGGCTGCTTCACCCCCGACTCCCCCGGGTCGACCACATCGGCCGGCGTGGCGATCACGCCGAGCACTCGCCGCCACCCGGCGAACGCACTCTGCGCGTCGGTCAGCACCTGGGTCGCGATCTGCACCGGGTCCGAGAACAGCGCGACCAGGAACATGAAGGCGAGCAGCTCGCCCAGCGTCGCCTTGTGGTCCACGCCGAGCAGTACGCCGACGGTCAGCACGCCCGCGTTGGCCAGACCGGCCGCGAGGCCACCGATCGAGAAGGTCAGGCCGGTGATGGCCTGCGCCTTGGTGGCCTGTCGCCGGTAGTCCTCGATCGTCGTGTCGATCCGGTCCTGCGTCCGCTTCTCGATCGCGTACGCGCGCACCACCTGCGCGCCGACGACCGGCTCGGCCACCGCGGACAGCATCTCGCCGACCTTCGCACGAACGATGCCGTACGCCGCCGACATCGCGCGCTGCAGGTACTTCAAGCTGGCGAACAGCGGGATGAAGCAGATCAGCACCACCAGCGCGAGCTGCCAGGAGTAGAAGAACATCACCACGGTCGCGAGCACCATCTGCCCGATGCTGACCAGGAAGATGAACCCACCGAACTGCAGGAACTGCGACACCGTGTCCACGTCCGACGTGACCCGGCTGACCAGCGCACCACGCCGCTCGGTGCTCTGGGTCAGCACCGGCAGGTCGTGCACGTGCCGGAACGCCTTGATCCGCATCGTCGCGAGCCCGTTCTCGGAGTTGATCGCGAGCCGCACGGTGGTCAGGTACGACGCTCCGGCGGTGACCACCACGCCTAGCGCGCAGATCACGCACATCCAGGCGACGTACGACATGTCCGGGCCGCCGGCCGCGGACAGCCCTTTGTCGATCGTCTGCTGAACGGCGATCGGTACGACGATCCGCCCAGCGGTCATGGTCAGCGCCAGCAGCCCGGTCAACACCCAGCCCTTGGCCAGCTCCGGCGACACCTTCAAACCCTGCCGCAGTGTCTCCAGCCCACCCGCGTTGTCCGCGTGATCCAACCGGCTACTTGCCTCCGCCGTCGTCACGCCGACGCTCCTTCCGCATCAAGATCGTCCAGTTCTTCGGCCAGCTCCGCCTCTTCCTGGCGGCGCTCGGCGTCCTTCTCGTAGGCGTCGACCAGGTCCCGGTAGGCGGCCGACGTCTCCTGCAGCTTCAGGTGCGTGCCCTGCGCCGCGATCCGGCCGTCGTCCAGGAACAACACCTCGTCGGCGAGCGAGATCGTCGCCTTCCGGTAGGCGATCACCAGGACGGTCGTCGCGTGCTCGGCATCCTGGACCGCGGATCGCAGCCCGGCCAGGATCCGCGCCTCGACCTGTGGATCCACCGCGCTGGTCGCGTCGTCCAGGATCAGCAGGCGGGGACGCCGTACCAGGGCGCGGGCCAGCGCGATGCGTTGCCGCTGGCCGCCGGAGAGCGTCGTACCGCGCTCGCCGACCTTGGTGTCCAGGCCGTCGTGCAGGCTCTTCACGAAGCCGTCGCCCTGCGCGATCCGGAGCGCGTCCCAGACGTCCTCGTCGCTGTAGTCGCCGCCGAGGGTGATGTTGCCGCGGATCGTGTCGTCGAACAGGAACGCGGTCTGCGCCACCAGCGCCACCGAGCCGGCCAGCTGGTCCCGGGCGAGGTCGCGCAGATCGACGCCGTCGACCGTGATCGAGCCCTCCTCCGGGTCGATCAGCCGGGTCAGCAGCGTGGTGATCGTGGACTTGCCGGCGCCGGTCGGACCGACCATCGCGACCGTCCGCCCCGGCTCGATGGTGAAGTCGACCCCGGCCAGTACGTCGCGCTCCGGCAGGTACCCGAACCGTACGTCGTGGACCTGCAGCCGGGCGGCCTTCGTCGAGGGCAGCTCGGCCTCGCCGTACTCCATCCCGCCCTCGGCGGTCAGCACCCGCTGGATCCGGTCCCAGCCGACGACCGACCGCGGCAACTCGCCGAGCACCCAGCCGAGCGCGCGGATCGGGAAGCCGATCAGCGTGAACAGGAACGCCACCTGGACCACGTCACCCGCGTCGGCTCCGCCGGACCGCACCCGGCCGACGCCGACCAGCAGCACCGCGAGCACGCCCAGCCGGGGCAGGCCGTCGATCACCGGGTCGAACAGACCGCGGGCCTTGTTCACCGCGATGTTCGCGTCCCGCAGCGCGTACGTCGGAGTCCGGAAGCGCTCGGTCTCGGCGGCCTCCCGACCCAGCGTCTTCACGACCAGCGCGCCGTCGAACGACTCGTGCGCGACCTCGGAGACATCGGCCCGGAGTTGTTGCGCGCGGGTGGCGAGGGGCTGCAGGTAGCGCTGGAAGATCACGTTCGCGACGAACACCAGCGGGAAGACCAGGCAGCCGACCAGCGCGAGCCAGACGTCGGCCGCGAACATCGCGACGGTCGCGAACGCCAGCATCGCGATGACCCCGATCGCCATCGGCAGCGGCGCGATCACGAACCAGGTCGACTCGACGTCCGCGTTGGCGTTGGAGAGCAACATGCCGGTCGAGTGCTGATGGTGCCACTCGAGCGGAAGCTTCAGGTACTGCCGGGTGACCCGGCGGCGGTACGTCGCCTGCAGTCGGAACTGCATGATCCCGGCCCCGACCCGGCGCCCGACCACGCCGATCGCGTTGAGGATCGCGATCCCGATGAACAGCCCGATCAGCGACGCGATCGCGCCGAAGGTGGTGTCACCGCGGTCGAAGGCCGGCCGGAGCACGTGATCGGTGGCCCAGCCGAGTGCCCAGCCGCCGGCCACCGTCATCGCGCCGTAGAGCATCGCGGCGACTACGGAGAAGGCGAAGATCCACGGCTCTTCCCAGATCGCGACCCGCAGGACCGCGAACCCCCGCCGAGTGACGCTGCCCTTGTCGGGGACTTTCGGCATGGGCAAAACAATCTCCAAGACAGTCAGGTGCGAAAACAAGGCAAGACCATGACAACGAATGACATTCTGCCACCCCCTCTCCCCTGTCTCCTTCCCTTATTCCTCAGGTTGCCGGTAGCGGGGAAGGAAAAACCAGTAAGTAGGTGGTGGTGGTTACGATCGAGTATGTGACCGACTACAGCCGGGTAGAACGACTCGCTTTGTGTGACCTCTTCGATGAACTTGGGCCCGATCAGCCCACTCTGTGTGAAGGCTGGGACACCTACGACCTCGCGGTCCACCTCTATGTCCGGGAAGCTGACCCAATGGCCGGCCCAGGCATCATGATCTCCGCGCTCTCCGACACCACTGACCGCCGGATGAAGCGCGCCAAGGAGCGCTACAGCTTCACCGAGGTGGTCGACAAGGTCCGCAACGGGCCGCCCGGCTTCTCGATCTACGCCTTCCCCAAGCTCGGCCACCAGCTGAACACGACCGAGTACTTCGTCCACCACGAGGACGTCCGCCGGGCCCAGCCGTCGTACCAGGTCCGCGAGCTGCCGGCCGATCAGCAGGAGGGCCTGTGGAAGGGCGTTCGGCTCGCCGGGAAGACGATGCTCCGGAAGGCGCAGAGCGGTGTGGTCCTCAGCCTGCCCGACGGTACGACGTCCGTCGCGAAGCGGCCCACCGAGCTCGGATCGGTGACCGTGACCGGCGACCCGGCCGAGCTCGTGCTGTTCTGCATGGGCCGCCAGCGGGTCGCGAACGTCAAGCTGGACGGTGACGCGGAGAACGTCGACCGTCTCCGCTCCGCCTCATTCGGCGTCTGACGCCTTGGCCGCGGCGCGCTTGCGTCGGGCCCGCTGGATCAGCGCGCTGACCACCGTGGTCAGCACCACGAGCACGATCGCCGCGACCACGCCCTGCCACGGCTCGTCGAACAGGACGTATCCGAGCAGCCCGATCGCCATGTAGACCGCCGCCCACAGCGACGACGCGGTGAGGTCGACCAGCGCGAACCGCTCCCACTTGTAGCCCGCCAGCCCGGCCGCGAGCAGCACCGGAACCCGACCGCCCGGGATCAGCCGGGACGTCAGCAACACCCCGATCTCATGCTCGGCCAAGCGATCGCGCAGTGCGTCCAGCGAGGCGTTGTCACGCAACCACCCGACCCGCTTGGCCAACCGCTCGCCGCCGAACCGGCAACCGGCGTACACGATCAGATCGCCGACGTACGCGCCGCCGGCACCGGCGATCAGTACGCCGACCAGTCCGATCGGGTTGCTGTGTGAGGCCAGGACAGCACCGGTCGAGACCGCCGCACCCGTCGGCAGCACCGGCAGCACCGCGCCGATCAGGACTGCGCCGGCGAGTGCGAACAGGTACCAGAGATCGAAGTGCGCGTCACCGCTCATGCGCTCACCTCGGTCGACTCGCCAGGCACCAGGACGTCCACCTTCACCGCGGGATCCACCTCGGCCATCGCGGTCTTGAACCTGTCCCCCGGTGGCAGGAACAGCTCCGGCTTGATCCAGTCGAATCCGATCGGCCAGAACGTCCCGAAATGTACCGGTAACGCCATCCGCGCGCCGACCCGCCGAACCGCCTCCGCCGCACGGACCGGATCCAGGTGCCCAGGACCGAGCGACGGACCCCAACCGCCGACCGGCACCACGGCGAGGTCGACCGGACCCGCCTCCGCGGCCATCTCGTCGTACAGGTCGGTGTCACCGGCGAACCACACGCTCGGCGAGCCTTCGACGCGATACCCGAGGGCCGGACCGGCGTGCGACGACCACGGCAGCCGACGACCGTCGTGATGCGCGGTGATCGCGGTGATCTCGAGGGACCCGATCCGCACCTGGTTGCCCGGAGCAACCTCGATGCACCGGTCCGAGAACGCGGCGCCACAGTCCTGGTGGATCAGCTTGGCCGCACCTCGTGGCACCACCAGCGCCGCGTCCGGCGCCACCATCGGGAGCGACGTGAGGTGCAGGTGGTCGGCATGCATATGCGAGATCAGTACGGCGTCGCACTGTCCGGCCTCGGCGAGCGGGGCCGGACCACGGCGCCGGCGCAGGTGCGCGATCCGGGCCGTCAGCACCGGGTCGGTCAGGAGCCGCGTGCCGTCCGCCTCGATGGTGGTGGTGGCGTGCCCCCACCAGGTGATCCGCACGCTTCAGGCCTCCACACTCGACTCGACCGGTTCCTTCTGGTCCTTGCGCTGCCCCAGCTTCTCCAGCCAGCTGATCAGCAGTTCGTGGACCGCGTCGGAGCCTACGGGAGGCTCAGCCAGGTCCCAACGTGCCGGGTGTACCAGCACCGCCTCGGTCTGCCAGCCGCCGATGCCACCGTGGCAGCCGACCAGCTCCTCGAACGCCGCCACCTCGTGCGTGTAGTCGTCCAACCGGCTCACCACCACGACGTCACCGTTGTGCGGCATCTCCGCCTGCCGCAGCAGCGACTCCGGCGCGAACGGACCGTACGGCGTCAACGGGTCCTCCCCCTCGATCCGGCCGGACCGCAAGACCCGGACCCCGGCCGCACCGATCGCCACGGGTCCTTCGGCCAGCGAGTCGACGACGACGAACCCGATCCCCGGATGGGTCGCCAGGCCAGGGATCAGCTTCGGGTGCAGTAGCTCGATCTCTTCCAGCGGCACCCGGCCTGGCGTGGTCGCGAGGTAGATCAGCGCCAGGTTGCCCGATGACGTGACCACCATCTGCTCGTCGGCGGCAACGGGCGGCTCACAGTCCTTCGGGCCGAGCTCGACCTCGCCGCGTCCGGCCTTGCTGTGCAGGGCCTTCCGGGTGACCGATCCGGCCACGCTCCGGCGCAGCGACAGCTCGGTCAGGAACGCGTTCACCGGCCCCCAGCCCTCGGACTTGCCGACCGCGACCACCGGTTCCTTGGTGGTGTCGACCAGCTCGTCGACGACCTCGCCGAGCGTCCGCCCGTACCGCTGCAGGAAGGTCGAGCCCTGGCTCTGACCGTGATCGGAGAGTACGACGATCTCGTACGAGTGCGGCAGGATGTCGATGATCCGCTGCAAGGCGCCGAGCACGCGATCCAGACCCTCCAGCGTCTGCAGCGACTCCGGCCGGGTCGGACCGGCGTGGTGTGCGACCTCGTCGTAGTCGACGAAGTCGCAGTAGATCACCGGGGTGCCCTTGACCAGCTCGTCGGTGATCAGCGAGACGTTCAGGTCGCGGAGCAGCACGTTGGTGATCGCGCGCAGGAAGACATAGCCGCCGCCACGCTTGACCCGTGGGACCAGGTGGCGGACGCGCTGTCGTCGGGCCTGGTGCAACTCCTTCACGATCTCCGCGAAACACAGCACCAGACCGCGCGCGGCCCCCTGCGGGCTGGAGAAGAACCGGACGTACCCGCGGCTACGACTGTTCGGCAACGCGGCCCGGCTGAACACCAGTTCGCACTTGTCCGCGTCCCCGGACCAGTTGTTGCTGATGCTGACGCCACCGTCGGCGAGCAGCCCTCGCCCGGTCGACATCCGCGTCTCGATCTCGGCCGCGTCGCGGGCCCGGTTCGTCACCATCAACCGGCCGGAGTCCTTCTCGTACCACCGGAACGCCGGGATCTGCCGCGAGCCGCCGTGCAGGATCCCGGCCTGGCTCGCCGGAGTGGTCGCCGGTACGCCGGTATGCCACGGGACCATGGAGTGCTTACCGTCCCGGATCCAGCCGCCCAGGTTGGGCAGGTTGCCGGCCAGGACCATCCAGTTCAGCAGCGGCGCGGACAGCCCGTCGATCTGGATGATCAGCATCCCGGTCTTCGGCGCCGCGGTGATCTTCCGGGCCCGGCGGTGCACGAGCCGCATGACCTCGGCGACGTACGCGTCGTCACTGCCCGCGTACACGATCCAGCCGACGAACGCGCTCACCGACGACATCCAGATCGCGACCAGCACCGGCGCCTCGACGCCGCCGTGCAGGGTCACGCCGGGATCGACGGTGATGCCGAGATAGACGACGCCGAACTGCGAGAGCAGGCCGCCGACCAGGACGCCGATCGAGCCGATCAGGATCGCGACCCCGGCCAGCACCCAGCGCATCAGGATGCTGAAGAGCGCCAGCAGCACCACCAGCCGGAAGATCGGCAACCGGCCGTCACTGCTGATCTGCGGCAGGGTCCAGAACGTGATGATCAGCGAGATGAGCGAGGCGACGCCGCCGTACAGCATCGCCTGCAGGCCCCGGCCGGTACGGCGCAGGTCCAGCCAGACCGGGCGTCGTCGCCGCCGGTCGCCGGACACCTGCTCTGGTGGTTTCGCCATCTGGTGGATCGTGCTCCCCGTCTGTCCCGCTGTGCCCTACGAGAGTACGAGGCCCGGTCCAGTCCACACGCATCACGCCACACCCCGGACGGGACCTTCCCGGGTCCGCAGCCGGGTCCCGCCGGGGAGATCCCTGACCCGTCACTGGACCTCCAGGTAGTCCACCTCCGTGTACTGGTCGCCCTTGGTCAGACGGATCGTGTTCCAGCCGACGTTGAGCGTGACCGACACCGAGCTCTGCTGCCAGTTGTCCCAGCCGGTGACCGGGTAGCTGACCGCACCCTGGTTGTTGCCATTGACAACAAGCCCGTGGCTCGCGGTCGAGGCCGAACCGTTCGCGTACCCGACGTGCAGCATGTAACTGCCCGCTACCGGCGCGAACACCGTGTTCTCCACCCACGAGTCGGCGTAGTCGATGTAGGCAACCACCTTCCCGTCCGAGGCACCGGCGGCGTTCGCACGCACCGAGCAGTGGTTCAGCGTGCCCCGCTCGGCCTCGTAGCGCACCCGGCTCCCCCGGACCACCGGGAAGTCGTTGGCCCACCCGATGTCGGCGACGTACAGATGCCGCGAGCCGTTCACCCATCCGTGCACGAACACCTTGTCCCCGACTACGTCCGCGCCACCCGGCCCGCAGATGTGGTTGTCGAAGGTCGCGGTCGTCATCAACGGCCGAAAGGCGGTCGTCCACGGTCCGCTCAGGCTCGGCGCGGTCGCGTACGACGTGAGGTAGTTGCAGTCGGTGTAGCCGCCGCCCGAGTAGAACAACACGAACTGACTACCCCGTTGGACCAGATCGGGCGCCTCGATCACGCCGCTCGACGTGAGCAGCGCGGAGTTGCCGCCAACCAGGGTCTGGCCGTTGTTCGACGTACGCGTGAGCCACAGGGTCGAGGGCTGGCCGATCGCGTTGCCGTCGTTCTTCCAGAGCAGGTAGCGGGTGCCGTCGTTCGCGACGAAGGTGTTCGCGTCGATCGCACCGCCCTGGTCGAGCGGGCAGATCAGCGGGTTGGTGCCGACCGGGGTGAACGGGCCGAGCGGTGAGGTCGCGGTCGCCACGCCGATGCACTGGTGGCCGGAGGCCTTGTGCCAGGCGGTGTAGGTGAGGGTGTAGGTGCCGTCGGGGTTCGGGTAGACGTCCGGCGCCCAGGTGCGGCCGGGCTGGGCCCAGCCCGCGGACGGGCCGCCGGGCATCGCGTCACCGCGGATCGTCCACGGCCCGTTCGCGCTCGGCGCGGTCGCGACCGGCACGGTGCCGCGGCCGTTGTTGGTCGAGTAGGCGTACCAGGTTCCGTTCTGCTGGAAGACGTCCGGATCCGGGAAGTCCTCACCGACGATCTCGGCCGGGAACACCGCCGAGGTCGTCCGCGCGTGGGCGGCCGGGGTCAGGACAGAGGTGAGGCTGAGTGCGACGGCGACAGCCGCCAGAAGGCGTCTCATGGGGACTCCTCAGGTGGGGGCGGGTACCTGTACGACGAACTTTTCCATCGATTCACCTGGAACGCGAGACCTCAATCGGCCTGATCCCTGGACCCGGGGGCTCGGGAGGTGTTGACTCCCGCTAGTTGATTTCCGCCTGGGTTGAGGGAGTTTCTCGTGAAGTATTTACCGAGAGTGTCGGGGCGCGCGGTGGTCGCCTCCGTCGCCGCAGTGGCGGCGGCCGTCGGTGGGGTGGTCACCCAGTCGGCGGGTGCGCCGACAGCAGTACAGGCAACCGCCTTGCAGCAGCAGCTCGACGGCCTGCTGAACGACAGCCGGTACGACGGCTCGCAGGTCGCGCTCGTGGTCCGGGACGCGACCACCGGCGAGACGCTGTACAACCGGAACGGCGACCAGCGAATGCTGCCCGCCTCGAACACCAAGCTCTTCACCTCGACGGCCGCGATGCACGTCCTCGGCCCGTCGTACCGCTTCCACACCGATGTCCTCGCGACCGCGCCCGTCCGCGGCGGCAAGCTCCGCGGCGACCTCTACCTCAAGGGGTACGGCGACCCGACCGCACTGGAATCCGATTACGTCGGACTGGCCAAGCAACTCAAGGCGGCCGGCGTACGCCGGGTCGACGGTGACCTGATCGCGGACGACACGTACTTCGACCACGTCCGCCTGGGCGACAGCTGGGCCTGGGACGACGAGCCGTTCTACTACAACGCCCAGATCTCCGCCCTCACGCTCGCCCCGAACACCGACTACGACTCGGGTACGGCGATTGTCGAGAGCCGGCCCGGGACTGCGGTCGGTGCGCCTGTGAAACTCACGCTCGTACCGGGCAACGGCGTCATCAAGCTGATCAGCACCGCGAAGACCGGTGCGGCGGGGTCGTCGAACACGCTCAGCATCGAGCGTGACCACGGCACCAACATCGTCCGGGTGACCGGCTCGGTCCCGCTCGGTGCAGCGGTCGGGCAGGAGTGGGTGACCGTGTGGGAGCCCGAGCTCTACGCAGCTGACGTCTTCCAGCGGGCGCTTGCCGCTCAGGGCATCAAGGTCGACGGCCACATCAAGAACGCGGCCACCCCGGCGACGGCCAAGCAGCTCGCCCGGGACGAGTCGATGACGGTCGGCGAACTGATGACGCCGTTCCTCAAGCTCTCCAACAACATGCACGCCGAGACGTTGGTCAAGGCGATGGGCGCGGTCGTCGAGGCCAGCGGCACGTGGTCGGCCGGACTGGGTGTGGTCACGGACTACGCGCAGAGCATCGGCGTCGACACCAGCCGGATCCGGCTCTCCGACGGCTCCGGCCTGTCCCGCAAGGTGAACGTGACCGCTGACGCAGTCACCGACGTACTGATCGGCGCGCAGAAGGAGACCTGGTGGCAGCAGTGGTACGACGCGCTGCCGATCGCAGGTAACCCGGAACGGTTCGTCGGCGGCACCCTGCGCAGCCGGATGCTGAACACGCCGGCCGCGAACAACCTGCACGGCAAGACCGGCTCGCTGACCGGTGTGACGGCGCTGTCCGGCTACGTGACCGACAAGGACGGCCGCAAGCTGGTGTTCTCGATGCTGAGCAACAACTACCTGGACAGCCCCCGCTCGGTCGAGGACGCGGTCGGCGTCACGCTCGCGTCGTGGTCCGACCAGGCCCCGCCGGCCGCGGTGTCGCCGAACAACCTCCGCAGCACCCAGACCAGTTGTGACCTGGAGTGGGCCAAGGCCTGCTAATGCCTTGGACAGTACGGCGGTCGTTCACCACCATGAGTGCATGACCGCCGTACTGCCAGACACGCACAGCGTCCGCCCACCGACGAAGGACGACGCGAAGGCGGTCTTCGACCTGGTCGCCGCCGAGAACATCGCCGTGATCGGGTTCGCCGACTACACGCTCGACGACATGGTCGACGAGCTCACCGATCCGGGGTTCGCCCCGGAGACCGACGGCTGGCTGGTCTTCGACGGAGACCGGCTGGTCGGCTACGGCTCGGTGTTCGGCAAAGGCGACCATCATCAGCTCGGCATCGACGTCATCACCTCGGACCCGGCGGTCGTCGAGTATCTGCTCGGTGAGGTCATCCGGCGATCCCGCGAGATCGCCCGGGCCTACGGACATGCGTCCGTTCTGCTGGACATCGGTGTCTACCGGGCCGACGAGACCCGCCGGGCCTGGCTGGCCGAGCACGGCTTCAGGTCCGGTACGACGTACCACCGGATGCGGATCGACCACCAGGGGCCGGTGGAACCACCCGTGGTTCCGGCTGGAATCACCGTTCGCCGGGGTGTTCCGGATGAGGCGAGCCGACGGGCGGCGCAGGACGTCCTGAACGCGTCGTTCGACGGGCAGTTCGGCTTCAGCCCACGCTCGTACGAGGAGTGGCACGCGGCGCACGAGAACCAGTCGACGTTCGACTGGTCGCAGATCACCCTGCTCGAGCAGGACGGCCGGGCGGTGGCGTTCCGTGAGTGCACGGATCAGTACATCGAAGACGAGAACTGCAACTACATCGGGCGGTTGGGAGTCCTGGCGGAAGCTCGCGGCAAGGGGTTGGCGACGTTCCTGCTCCGCGACCAGTTCGCCCTCGACGCGGCCGCGGGCCGGGCCGGCACGATTCTGCACGTGGACACGAACAATCCGACGCCGGCGCTCGGCCTGTATCTCTCGGTCGGCATGACGGCGTCGCTCGTGATCGACGTCTGGCAACTCGAGGTCGCCGCATGACGCTGCCCGCCGGCTACACCGCGCGGCCGATGCGGCTCGAGGATGCGGCCTTGGTAGCCGAGCACTCCGGTGCGTACACACGAGCCCTGCTTGGGTTCGCGAAGCATAGTCCCGAGGACGTCGCGAACTACCTGCGCGACCCCGGCTTCGACCCGGCCACGGGCGGATGGGTCGTGCTCGACCCATCCGGCGAGTTCGCCGGCTCGGCGACCGCACTGACGACGGCCGACGGCTCGCGGGCACAACTCGAGGTACTCAGCGAGAACCCGGCGATCGTCCGCTGGCTGCTCGACCAAGGGCTTACCCGGGCCGAGACGGTCGGACGGGCCGGCGGGCAACGCGAGGTCGTGGTGAGTACGGCGAGTCTCCGGCAGGACGAGCTGATGCCCCCGATCATCGCCGCACAAGGCTTCGCGATCGGTACGACGGTCCAGCGGATGCGCATCACCTTCGACGGCCCGGTCAAGGATCCCGTGGTCCCCGACGGAGTGTCCGTACGGCGTGGCGCCTTCGACGACTCGAGTCGCCGCGCGGCTCACGCCGTACTGGAGGAGGCGTTTCGGGCGCAGCCCAGCGCGATGCCGCGGCCGTACGACGAGTGGAAGGAATCGCGGGAGAGCCGGTCGACGTTCGACTGGTCGCAGCTGACCACGGTCGCACTCGATGGGCAGGCCGTCGGAGTGACCGAGTGCAACGACAACTTCGTCAGCACCGACAACTGCGGGTACGTCGGCCGGCTCGCCGTCGTACCGTCCGCGCGGGGCCGCGGGTTGGCCAAGTTCCTTCTGTACAACGCCTTTGCGGTCGACGCGACCGCCGGCAGGTCCGGCACGATCCTGCACGTCGATAGCAACAACCCGACTCCAGCCGTCGCGCTTTACACCGCGGTCGGCATGCGTCCCGACGTGGTCAGCGACATCTGGCGGCGAACGATCCAGCTGGCCTGACGCAGCCGCGTCCCTTCAGTACGACCCGCTCACCGGTGCTGCCGGCGTACACCGTGCGACTCCCGAGCAGACTCTTCAGGTCGAGCCGGAGGCTGGTCGGTGCAGGCCCCGGGGCCGTGCATTGGTGACCGTCGTTATGGTCCGAGTCGATGCCGTACCGGTACGCCGCGATCCGGACCGAGTAGGCGTCCTGGGACAGGATCCGGACGACCGTGTTCGGCAGGCAGGGCTCGATCGCGACCTCGTCGGGTTCGAGCCCGACGGTCAGCACCGACAGGTGATCCGGATCCACCTGGGCCGACGTCACCCCGATCTCACCGCGCAGAAGGATCTTCGTCGTACCGATCTTGTACTGCTTCGGGGCCGGCCCGTCGATCAGGTACTGCGGCATCTCGAGGCCGATCGTCGGCTCGGTCTCGGCCCTCGGTAGCCCGAGAAACGCGCCGGCCCCGGCCACGAGCACGACCGCGGCAACGGCGGCGGACACGACGTACCGCCGCCGGCGCCTCTCCCGGACAGCCTGTTCGACGTCCTCGACCGGCGGCGCCTCGGCCGGCGTCCGCGCCTCGACGTACTCGGTCAGGTCGAGCCCAGGTGCAAGGACCCGCCGGGCCTGGGTCAGCCGGGACCTCACCGCGCCGGTCGCGAGTTCCAGTTCCACGGCGATCTGCTCGACCGGCAGCTCCACCACGTCATGCAGTACGACGACCGCCCACTGCTCCGGCGTGATCCGTGCCTGTCCGTCTGCCGGTCCACCACCACCGGTCAGCCTCGCCAGCGCCCGGGTCACCACCTGCCGCCGGCGCAACCGCTCGATCATCGCCCGCACGGCGACCCCGCGAACCCAGGCCTCCGGGTCCTCGTACCGGCGGATCGCATCCCACCGGCCGAGCAGTTTCACGTACGCGTCCTGGGCCACCACCTCGGCGTCCGCCCGCGATCCCCCGATCGACACCAGCACGCCGATCAGCCGCGGCCAGGTCCGCCAGTAGAAGGCAGCCATGTCCGCAACTGGGTCGCTGTCGTCCTGCACCCGCCCAGTGTCTCGCCGTACCCCACGTCAGCGACAGGGGTTGCCTCCCGGAGATCTGAGAGATTACTCTCGAAACATGTCTCTCAGAAATCCGTACGGCGATTTCGAGATCACCGACCCGCAGGCGATGCGGGCGCTGGCTCACCCGGTGCGCCTGGCTGCGCTCTCCTGGTTGCAGAAGAACGGCCCGGCGACGGCGACCCAGCTCTCGGAGCACGTAGGCGCCTCACCATCGGTGACCAGCTGGCACCTTCGGCACCTGGCGAGCTTCGGGCTCGTTGCCGACGGGCCACCGCCGAGCGGGACGGACCGGCGGCAAC
Organism: Kribbella sp. NPDC051952; assembly: GCF_040680855.1. Taxonomy (NCBI): domain Bacteria; kingdom Bacillati; phylum Actinomycetota; class Actinomycetes; order Propionibacteriales; family Kribbellaceae; genus Kribbella; species Kribbella sp. NPDC051952. The sequence goes on along the minus strand of NZ_JBFAXQ010000011.1, from coordinate 41,466 downwards.
GCTGGTGGAGCGCGGTCGCGCACGGGTTCCGGTACGACATGCCCGACACTCCGGAGGGCGCCGTGGCCGCCGGGCTGCTCCGGGCCGAGATGATCAAGCAGTCGCTCGGCGCGGCCCAGCAGTGGCTGGCCGAGACCGAGCCCGGCCTCGATCCCGAGTGGACCCGGGTGGGCGGATCCGCGAACACCCGCCTGGTCATCACGCCCGCGGAGGCCGAGGAGATCGAGACCGCGATCGAGCAGCTGCTCGCGCCGTACGTCCAGCGTCGCGACAGCGGCGAGACGCCGCCGGGCGCCGGCTCGGTCCGCTACCTGCGGATCACCTTGCCCGAAGCAACTATCTGAACCGGGGGAACGCCATGAGCACCCTGTCCGCCACCAGTCTCTGGCGGGACCGCCGCTTCCGGACCTTCTGGTCCGCGCAGGGCGTGTCCGAGTTCGGCGACCGCATCACCGAGCTCGCGCTGCCGCTGATCGCCGTCACCATGCTCAACGCATCCCCCAGCCAGGTCGGCTTCCTCACCGCGGCGGTGTGGGCGCCGAACCTGGCGTCCCTGTTCATCGGCACCTGGGTCGATCACCGCCGCGACAAGCGACCGCTGATGATCGCCGCGGACCTGGCCCGGACGATCCTGCTGCTGTCGCTCCCGGTGGCGTATTGGCTGGACCTGCTGACCCTCGGGCAGCTCTACGTGATCGCGATCCTGACCGGCATTGCGGGCGTCGTGTTCGGGACCGCCTACGCGTCGTTCTTCGTCCGGCTGGTCGGACGGGATCAGTTCCTCGAGGCCAACAGCAAACTGTCGGCGACCCGGTCGATCTCGTTCATGGGCGGTCCCGCCGTCGGCGGCCTGCTGATGCAGTGGCTGACCGCGCCGGTTGCGATCCTCGTCGACGCGTTGTCGTTCGTGTTCTCGGCGTTCCGGATCAGCCGCCTCGACGTCACCCCTGGCGAGGCCGACGAGACACCGGAGCCGCTGCTCACCCGGGCCCGGGCCGGGATGCGCTATCTGCTCAAGCATCCGTATCTGCGCCGCAGTCTCGCCTGCTCGACCACGGTGAACTTCTTCAACCTGATGGGGATGGCGCTGCTGGTGCTGTTCGCCAGCCGCGACCTCGGGCTCTCGGCCGGCACGATCGGCCTCGCCTTCGGGATCGGCTCGTCCGGCGGCCTGCTCGGCGCGGTCGCCGCCGCACCGCTGAGCCGGATCATCGGGGCCGGCCGACTGATCGCGGCAGGAGCGGTTGTCTTCCCCGGCGCGATGGCGCTCGTACTGCTCGCCCAAGGACCGCAGTGGGTCCGCGCGGCCGCACTGGCCGCCGGCATGTTCATCGCGACCTTTGCCGTCATGTGTTACGACATCCCGAACAACTCGATGCAGGCCGCCGTCACCCACGACTACATGCGGAGCCGGGTGTCCGGGGCCTACAGCAGCATCAACTACGGCATCAGGCCGCTCGGCGCGGTCGTCGGAGGGTTGCTCGGCACCTGGATCGGTGTCCGGCCAACCCTCCTCGTCTCCGCCGCCGGCGGCCTGCTTGCCGTCCTGTGGCTGATCGGTTCACCCAATATCCGCACCCATCGGCTCGACGGGCTGGAACCACCTGAGTTCTAGTCGTGCTGCTAGTCGTGGACCGCCCGGTCGGCGAGGTCCTCGACGTCGTCGACCTTGGCGACGGTCCGGCGCAGCGGGACCTCCTTGATGAAGAACACGGCGATCAGGCTGACCAGCGAACACGCGGCCGCGATCAGGAAGATCCGTCCGGTCGCGTCGCCGTACGACTGCCGCACCAGCACGGCCAGCTGCGGCGGCAGGTGGTTGACGTCCAGCAGGCTCGTGCCACCGGATCCGCCCTCCTGCAGCTTCCGCGCCGCCTCGGCGCCACCAGGTCCGCTGAGCAGTCCGGTGATGATCAGGTCCTTGACCCGAGCCGCGAGTACGGCGCCCAGCACCGCCACGCCGACCGCACCACCCAGGCTGCGGAAGAACGAGACCGTCGCACTCGATGCGCCGATCTCCCGGACGTCAACCGTGTTCTGGACGGCGAGGACCAGGTTCTGCATGGTCATACCCATGCCGAGCCCCATCGCCAGCATGCCGAGACCGGTGTACCAGTACGGCGTGGTGTGGTCGATCGTGCCGAGCAGGACCAGGCCGATCACCAGCAGGATCGCGCCACTGACCAGGTACCGCTTCCACTTGCCGTAGCGGGTGATCATCTGCCCCGAACCGATCGACCCGAGGAACGAGCCGAGCATCATCGGGATCGTCAGCAGACCGGCTTCGGTCGGGCTGTAACCGCGGGCGATCTGGAAGTACTGCCCGAGGAACAGCGCGCTGCCGAACATCGCGACACCGACCGCGACGCTGGCCACGATCGCCAGCGCGGTGGTCCGCTGCTTGACGACCTTCAGCGGAACCAGCGGCTCCGGGGTCTTGCTCTCGACGAGTACGGCGAGGCCGCCGAAGATCAGCGTGCCGCCGACGAACAGGGCCGACTGCCAGGACAACCAGGCGAAGTCCGTGCCGGCGAAGCTGACCCAGAGCAGCGGGAGGCTCGCGGCGACGCTGATCAGGATCGCACCGAGGTAGTCGATCCGGACCTCACGCTTGAACGTCGGCAGGTGCAGGTACTTCTGCAGGATCACCAGGCTGATCACAGCCAGCGGTACGCAGACGTAGAAACACCAGCGCCAGCCGAGCCAGGAGGTGTCGACGATGACGCCACCGATGAGCGGGCCGCTGACGGTCGCGACCGCCATCACCGCGCCCATGTAGCCGGAGTACCGGCCGCGGTTGCGGGGCGGGATCGCCGCGCCGATGATGGCCTGCGCCAGCGCCATCAGGCCGCCCATCGCGAGGCCCTGCAGGACACGGGCGCCGATCAGGAACGGGACGGTGCGGGACAGGCCGGCCAGTGCGGAGCCGATCACGAACACCGAGATCGCCACCTGCACCAGCAGCTTCTTGCTCATCAGGTCGGCGAGCTTGCCCCAGATCGGGGTGGACACGGTGGTGGCCAGCAGGCTCGCGGTCAGCACCCAGGTGTACTGCGTCTGGGTGCCTTCGAGGTCGGCGATGATCGTCGGCAGGGCATTGCTGACGATGGTCGAGCTGAGCATCGCCGTGAACAGCGCGGCGAGCAGTCCGATCAGGATCTCGAGAATCTCGCGGTGGGTGAGTTCCGGCGCAGCGGGCATTTGCTGCTGCCGGGTCTCGGTGACAGTCATCGGTCTCCAGTCGATTGAGAGCGCCTCACGACCTTGTTGGCCTCGGTGATGGCGAGTGCGACCCGCTGCATGGTCTGGGCGGCAGCGAGCAGCGCGTCGTCGTCGAGGTCCGCCAAGGCGGCACGAAGTTGCTGGGTGTAGGACGAATACATGGCCTCCAGCTGGGCCTTGCCGCGTGGCGCCAGGCTGACCAACCCGACCCGGGCATCGGCCGGGTCCGGCCGACGGCTCACCAGGCCGTCGGCTTCCAGGGCGGTCACCTGCCGGCTCACGACCGACGCGTCGACACCGAGTTTGGCGGCGATCTCGCCACCTCGCTGCTCGCCGTCCTTCAGCAGGACCTTGAGCACACTCGCGTCGGCACGACGTAGGCCCGCGTCCGGCATCAGCTGCCGGTGCTCGATACAACGAACGGCCCGGATCAGCGAACTGACCCCTTCGAGCACTTCCTGAGCCGCCGTATCCCGCTCCACCCCCGGGACGTGGGGTTGCTGGGCTAGTTGCATAACTCAACTATATACTCGGATAGTTGGTTTCTGCAACCATCTGCGCAGACTGCGGCGCAATGAACACGCAGTGTCACCGGTCCCTCCGAGGGAGCCCGTTCACCCGTCCGAGGGAGGTCGCGGGGTTCGCGCGGACGACACCATGGCACTCGCGAGCGGATCGCAGCAGGTGATCCGCCACGAGCACTGGAGCACCGCACGATGAGAAACGGACGACGCGTCGCCCGTACCGCCCTGATCACGACTGCCGCGGCAGTCGCAGCCGCAGTTCTGGTCCCGACGGCCGCCCAGGCCGGAACGAACGCGACCATCGCCACTGTCTGGGACCGCTACTGCAACAACGGCATCGCGGTGGAGGCGTGGTTCTTCCACTACGGCGACCAGTTCAAGGTCAGCGATGCCTGCGCCGACGGTCACTCGGCCCAGCTCCAGGTCGACGTCGAGCCGATGGCCGGCCCGAACGGTTACGACTGGACCTACACCGAGTCCGGTGGCTGGGGTGCCGAGCACGAGTTCCAGCGCGACTACCCCGAAGGCCTCAAGATCTCCATCCGCGCCTGCACCTCCGAGGGCTCCCGGGCAATAGCCTGCGGCACCTGGCTAAACGGCACCACCTAAAGCTGCCGCCCTGGGCCCCTCCTCATCCGTCGTCGGCGCCCCCTCCTCTTTCCTTTCTTTCCCTTTCTTTCCTTCCTCCCCTATCAGGACAGGTCGTCGTTCAGGCGGGCGAGGAGGCGGCCTAGGTCGGCCAGGTCGGTCGGGTTCCAGCGGTCGAGGATCGCCCGGAACTCGGTCTGCCGCTGGGTGCGCATCGCCTCGAAGCGCTCGGCGCCGGTGGTGGTGAGGCGGAGCAGGCGGGCGCGACCGTCGTCCGGGTCGCCGACGCGTTCGATCAGCCTGAGCGTCTCCAACTGGGTGATGCCGCGGCTGACGGTCGACTTGTCCAGGCCGAGGACCTGGGCGACGTCGGAGGCACGGACGCCGGCGCCACCGCTCGCCGTACCGAGCTCGATCTGGGAGATCAGCGCGTAGCCGGCCGCGTCCATCTCCGGGTGCACGCGGCGGGCCAGTCGCAACGACGCCGACCGGGACCGCCGGAACAGCGCGGACAGTTCTTGCTCGATGGCTGCGACCAGTTCTTCTGATCGCTCGGTGTGCACCGGCGAGCTCACCGGACCACGATCCCGGCGTCGCGCAGCGCCTTCTTGACGTCGGCGATCCGGAAGTCGCCGAAGTGGAACACACTCGCGGCCAGTACGGCGTCCGCACCCGCCTCGACCGCGGGCGGGAAGTGCTCGGGCTCCCCCGCTCCCCCGCTCGCGATCAGCGGTACGTCGACCACCGCGCGAACCGCCCGGATCAGCTCCAGGTCGAACCCCTGTTTGGTGCCGTCGGCATCCATCGAGTTCAGCAGGATCTCCCCCGCGCCGAGTTCACAGCCGCGCTTGGCCCACTCGATCGCGTCGAGTCCGGCCGACCGCCGGCCGCCGTGCGTGGTGACCTCGAACCCACTCGGCTGATCCGCGGACCGCCGTACGTCGAGGGACAGCACCAGGACCTGGTTGCCGAAGCGGTGGGCGATCTCGCGGATCACCTCGGGACGCGCGATCGCGCCGGTGTTGATCCCGACCTTGTCCGCGCCGGCCCGGAGCAGCCGGTCCACATCGGCCGCCTCGCGGACCCCGCCACCGACGGTGAGCGGGATGAACACCTGCTCGGCGGTCCGCCCGACCACGTCGTACGTCGTCTCGCGCGAACCGGAGGACGCGGTGATGTCGAGGAAGGTGAGCTCGTCGGCCCCCTCCGCGTCGTACACCTTCGCCATCTCGACCGGATCGCCGGCGTCCCGCAGGTCGGTGAAGTTCACGCCCTTGACCACCCGCCCGGCATCGACATCCAGACAAGGGATCACCCGCACAGCAAGAGTCACGGGCAAAGGGTACCCAGTCGAGCTATGACGCCCGAAGAACCGTGGGCCGTGGGCCGCGGTTCTTCGGACGTACCGGGCTTATTTCCAGGCGCGGCGTTTGGAGCCGGCGGGGGTGATGGGGCGGGTTGACTCCCAGACTCGGCGCCAGCGGGCTGCGTCGGGGCCGGACTGGGACGGGGATGCGCCGGTCGCTACGCGGCGGCGGGACTCGTACCACGTGGTCGACTCCTCGTCGAGGAGGGCCGAGACCGCGGCGGAGATCCGGGGCGCGAAGTCGCGCGGGCTCTCCCCGTCGGCCGGGCGGAGCGGATCGCCGTACCGGACGGCGACTGTCGGGCGGCCGGGGACCGGCCAGCCGCGGCCGCGCGGCATCGCGGCGAACGAGCCCTTGATGCCGACCGGGATCACCGGCACACCGTGCTCGACCGCCAGGTACGCCGCGCCCATCCGGAACCGCTCCATCCACCCGTCGGGTGAACGCGTGCCCTCGGGGAAGACGACGACGTTCCAGCCGTCCGCGAGCAGGTCGCCCGGGGTCGCGCTGAGCTTGCCGCCGCGGCGCTCGATCGGGAACGTGTTGAACACGATCGCCGACGCGGTCGCCCGCCACCAGGTGTCGAAGAAGTAATCCGCGGCGGCGGCGACGGCGGTCTTGCGGCGCATACCGTCCGGCAGCGTGCAGAGCACCAGCGGTGTGTCGAGGTGCGACGAGTGGTTCGCCACGATCAGCGCGGGACCGCCGACCTTGAGCAGCGAGTCGAGCCCGCTGACCTGCGGGTTCACCTCGAATCGCAGTACCGAGTTCAGCGCGCCCTTCTGCAGCACCTCGCGGACCGCGATCGCGGCCGGGGTCCGGGCCCACTTGGTCGGAAAGACCGTGGACTCCTTCGGCACCACGTACGGCTCGGCCGAACGCGGCACCTGCGGCCGCCTACCCCAGCGCCAGCCGCGCGCGACCTGCTTTACGTCCTTCGCCGTGTCCCGGCTGAACTTCACCAGGCCGGTACCCATCAGCGCACGTCCGCGAGCAGGTGCGGCGGGTTGTGCAGGTAGGTGATCGACGGCGACCGGCCGACCGAGTGGCTGACCATCTCGAGCGCGTCCTGCAGCGTCGACGCGGACCGGAAGCCCATCCGCTCGACCGTCTTGCGGTTGGCGCCGACCCAGACGATGTCACCGCAGTGGTCCAGGGCGTGGGAGATCCAGTACCACATGTAGAACGGGTGCACGCCGTGATACGCGTACGACGTCCGGTACAGGTGGATGTACCACGGGTCCTCGGCGTACTGCTTCTCGAACTTCGCCTCGATCGTGGCCGGGTCGGTCGACTCGGACAGCACCTCTTCGAAGAAGTCGACGTACGACGGGTGGTGCAACTGGCTGAACTCGTAGTCGACCGGGTGGTAGAGGATCACCGCGCCGTCCTTGCGGACGATCGGGTTGCCCCGGTAGGAGTTGAAGTAGTAACCGAGTCCCATGCAGGCGGCGAGGATCGGGTTCATCACCGAGTTCACGTTGTACGGGCCGATGAACGGCACGCCCATGATCGCTACGTCGGACTGGCCCTGCACCTCGACCATGTGCTGGCGGTGCACGTTCTCCAGCGTCTTGTCGTGCACCGGCTCGATCTTGCCGGCGTGGATCCCGGTCAGGCCGTAGTTCGACCGGACGTCGGTGAAGATCTTGTGCCGCAGCTTGGCCGGCGCCGCGGCGAGCGCGCGCTTGGTGCCGAGCATCGAGGCCTGGTCCTTGATCGACCATTCCCATTCACGCTTCTGCAGGAACTCCAGCGGCCCACCGAAGATGTCGTTGTTCAGCGTGGTCTCGATCTGGAACACCTTGACGTGCTGGGTCAGCACCGAGCCCATCCGCCAGGCCGACTCGTGCATCTTCGAGGCCTTGTGGTCCATGAAGGAGCGCGAGTGGATCATCGTGTGGCTGTTGTGGTGGTGCTTCAGCGACTTGTACGACGCCAGCCCGATCGACGTCGACTTGTGGCCGCCGTCCATCGCCACCAGGTTCACGTTCACGTAGACGAGCAGGTCCGACTCGGCCGCCCGCTTGGAGATCTCGACGTCCTCACCGTGCTTGGTCTGGCCCAGGTGGGTCAGGTTCGCGGTGTCCTCGGCGTCGAAGTTGTACAGCTTGCCGTCGGGGAAGAACGACCGGAAGACGCGCTCGCCGACGATGTCGCGTAGCTCGTTCGGGGTGAGCCGGCGGTGCAGCGCGTTCGCCGAGATCAGCTCGACGTCGTCCACGCCGGCGGCCGCGGCCAGCTCGAGCACCGCCTCGATGATGCGCTGGCGGATGTCCGGCTTCTTCATCGGCGGCAGCGGGATGGAGATGTCGTCGAACGCGATCGTCAGCCGCATCCCGGCGAACAGCAGCTCCGGCAGCGGCTCGGACTCGAGCGGGTTGAGCAGCGCGTTCTGGATCGACTCCTCGACATCGCGCACCGGCGGCAGCGCCTCCGGCGGGTACACCACCCGGGTCCCCAGCGGGAAGCGCTCCAGCAGGAATCCCTCACCGTTGTGGACGAGCAGCGGCGGAGTCCGGTCATCCACCTCAAGGACAAACCCTGGCCGAGACATGTCAGAACCTCTCTCGTCGTACGTTCAGCCCCAGTGACGGCGCCCTCATGAGGCCCTCACATCGAAAGCAACCTTGACCGTGCCGAGTCGGCCGGCCGAATGCGCGTGGTCGATCGCCTCGCGCCAGCGGTACAGCGGGTAGCGCGCCCCGACGATCCCGTCGAGCGGAGCTTTCGCGGCGAGCTCCAGTGCGGTGTCGAACGCAGGCCGGCCGTTCGGCTCCTCCCGCGCGGACGCGTAGGTGCCGGCCAGCTCCAGCTCGCGGAACCACACCGGTGACAGGTCCGCGCCGGTCGACGGCATCCCGGACAGGACGACCCGGCCACCGGCCTTGGTCACCCGGAGCACGGTGTCGATCGAGTCCTTGCTGCCGACCGCGTCGACGGCGATGTCGACCCCGCCGAGCAGGAACTCCTTGGCCATCTCCGGCTTCAAGCGGAACGCACCGGTCGAACGCCGTACGCCGCGGAAGACCTCGTCGGGCGCGACCACATCGCTGGCACCGAACGCGCGCGCCAGCTCCCGCTGCTTCGCGTGCTTGGCGACGACGGTGATCCGGCCCGCCTGGGTCAGCTCGCGCAGCGCGAGGGTGGCGAACAGACCGACCGCACCTGCGCCACTCACCAACACCGACTGACCGGGCTCGACGTTCGCCCGCAGAGCGGTGTGTACGGCGCCGGCGAGCGGCTCGACGAGTACCGCGCGGTCGTTGGTGAGTGCGTCAGGTACGGCGTACAGCTGGCTGCGGTGCGCGATCATCACGTTGCCCCAGCCGCCACCGGTGTCCTTGCAGAACCCGGTCTGCAGACCCGGCGCGACGTGGCCGACGGTGATCCGGTCACACCGGTTGGTGTGGCCGGAGGCGCAGCCCTCACAGGGCTCGACGCCGCGAGCCGCGCAGGTGAGGACGCTGTCCATCACTACCCGCGTACCCTTCGGCAGGTCTTCGCAGTCGTCGAGCAGTTCACCGACGACCTCGTGGCCCGGTACGAACGGCATCGACACCATCGCGGAGAAGTACAGCTTGGTCGACCCGGTCACCATGCCGAGGTCGGAACCGCAGATGCCGGACAGGATCGGGCGGATCCGCGCCCAGCCTTCCCGCTCGGCCTTCGGCTCGTTGATCGTGACGAGGCGCAGCGGCGCGGCCGGCCCGGTGAGGATGCCGGGGATGCGGCCGCCGACCGCCTTGGCCGCCAGGAACTTGGCCGGCGACCGGTACATCTCGAGCGCGAGCATCATCAGGCTTTCACTCCCGGCAGCTCCAGTCGGGACGAGGTGGACGGGGTCTTCCAGTCGACGATCTGCCAGCGCGCGGCCCGGGCAGCCCGGAACAGCGAGACGTCCGGCGAGACCGCGACCGGGTTGCCGACCGTGGTCAGCATCGGCAGGTCCGAGTGGCTGTCGGCGTACGCGAAGGACTTGGACAGGTCGATGTTCGTGCCGCGGGCGCGGTGCTTGATCCACGCGGCCCGGGACTCGCCGACCAGTGGCGGTCCGGACAGGAAGCCGGTGCAGCGGCCGCGGTCGTCGACGGCCAGTTCGGCCGCGACGATCTCGTCGAACAGCGGCTCGAGCGGCCGGGTCAGCGGCCGGACCGCGCCGGTGATCAGGATCGTCTTGTGCCCGGCCGCGCGGTGCTCACGGATCCGTCGTACGGCGGCTCCGCTCAGGCGCTCGAGCACGTGCTCGGCGAGGATCTCGTCGACGATGCGATTCAGCTCCTCCAGATCCGCGCCCTCGTAGCGGCGGTAGATCGTGCGGAGGAACGTGCCGCGGTCCTTGCGCTCGGCCGAGATCAGCTTCGGCAGGCGACGCAGCATCGCGCCGACCTCGCCGACCCGCTGGTGGCTGTCCAGCTCGGGCAGCCGCATCCACAGGTAGGTCTCGATCACGTTCGACGACAACAGCGTGCCGTCCATGTCGAACGCCGCGATGATCTCGGAATCCTGCGAGGGCTCGACCTTCTTCAGTATGCCGGCGGACTCGGCCAGCGCCTTGTTCCGCTTCTTGCGTACGACGTCCAGCCGCCGCATCGACTCCGTGACACTCGGGCAGTGCAGCTCCTGCAGGTAGTACTGCCAGTCGACGACCGCCGTGTCGCAGGCGAACTTCTCCCGGTCGTCGCCCTCGAGCGAGTTGTGCAGCGCGAGCACGTTGTCGTCGATGAACTGCAGTTCGGCCTGCGCGTACTCGGCGTACAGGTCCATGTAGCGGCGGAGGAAGTCGAGCCGGCGCTTCTGTACGTCGAGCTCGCGGGCGTACTTGCGGACCCGTTCGCTCCGCGGCACCGTCGTGATGATCTTGTCGGCGATCTTGTGGGCCTTCTCGCCGTACCTCAGCATGCTCTCGACCGAGTCGCCGCCGGGGAACTTCCACACCGGCAGCCGGACCGCGCCGCGCTCGCCCAGGTCGAAGGGATGCTTGGAGAAGTAGGCACGGACTCCGGCGTACAACTGCTCGAACGTCAACGGGTTCCGGGCGCCGGAGCCGATGTGGTAGTACTCCGGCTTGCTCAGCTCGGGCTCGGTCGCCATCACCGCACAGATCGCGCCGACCACGTGGTCGACCGGGATGATCTCGATGACGGAGTCCGGGGAGGCCGGGAACTCGGGCAGCTCGCCGCGGCCGTAGGCCAGGATCAGCGGCTCAGCCATCTTGAAGCCCTCGATCCAGCCCGGGTGCGGGCTCTGCACCGCGGACTCGATGATGGCCGGCCGGACGATCGAGGTCGGCAGCCGGTTCGAGAACTCCTCCACCACGCGCTCGCCGAGCGCCTTGGTGAACGTGTAGCAGTCGGTCCAGCCGAGGCTGCGGGCGCGCTCGGTGCCGGTCTCGACCAGCTTCTTCGCGACCCACTCGGTCCGGCGACGCTCGGTGTCGGCGGCCGCGGTCAGGTGACCGGCCCGGCGGTGCAGCTTCTCCGACTCCTTGCGGAACTTGGACAGCATCGGCGCGGACCGGGACTGCTCCTCGATCCGGGCCTTCATCGCCATCCCGGCGTCGGCCTCGGTCCGCCAGTCGACACTGTGCTCGACCGCCGCCTCAGGGATCGCGCCCCGGCGCCGGCCAGCGGTGTAGGCGGTGGAGATGTGCACGTAGTGGACCGGGCGTTCGGTCTCAGCGATCCGCTCGAGCAAGCTCTTGGTGCCGAGCACGTTGGTCGTGAACGCCTCGTGGATCGGCGGGTCGAAGGAGACGTCGCCGGCGCAGTGCACGACGATGTCGAGATCCTTCGGCAGCTCGGGTACGTCGGACATGTCGCCGTTGATCACCTGGATCCGGGCCGCGCTCAACGCCTCGGCGTCGGCGTGCTCGGTGCCCTCGCCGTAGAACGGCTTGAAGATGTCCTTCTTCAGCAGCTGCGCCATCCGGTCGGTGCCGGTCAGCGAACCCTTCGGGCGGATGATCGCCACCACGGAGGTCCCGGGCAGGTCGCCGAGGATCCGGTGCAGCAGGGCCTCACCGACGAATCCGGTGACGCCGGTGACCAGGACCTTCTTGTCCTTGAGCTTGTCGGCCAGACTCACTTGTCGCCTCCACGCGTGAGCTCGAGTGCCTCGGTCAGGGTGAACGCACCGGCGTACAGGGCCTTGCCCACGATCACGCCTTCCACGCCGTCGTCGACCAGCGTGCTCAGTGCCTCGAGGTCGTCAAGGCTGGAGACGCCGCCGGAGGCGATGATCGGCTTGTCGGTGCGTGCGCACAGGTCGCGGTACAGGTCCAGGTTCGGTCCCTGGAGCATGCCGTCCTTGGTGACGTCGGTGACCACGTAGCGCTCGCAGCCGGCCGCTTCCAGCCGCTCGAGCACCTCGTACAGGTCGCCACCTTCCTTGGTCCAGCCGCGGGCCGCCAGGGTCCGGCCGCGGACGTCGAGGCCGATCGCGATCCGGTCGCCGTACTGCTGGATGATCCGGTCGCACCACTCCGGGTCCTCGAGTGCGGCCGTACCAATGTTTACCCGCCGGGCACCGGTGGCCAGGGCCGCCGCGAGCGAATCGTCGTCGCGGATGCCGCCGGACAGCTCGACCTGGACGTCCACTTTGGCGGTCACCTCGGCGAGCAGTTCGCGGTTGCTGCCGCGGCCGAACGCGGCGTCCAGATCGACCAGGTGGATCCAGTCCGCACCGGCCTCCTGCCACGCCATCGCGGCCGCCAGCGGATCGCCGTACGACGTCTCGCTTCCGGCCTCTCCCTGCACCAGCCGAACCGCCTGCCCGTCCGCCACATCGACGGCAGGCAACAGCACCAGGTTCTCCGACATGGCCCACACCCTAGAGGGCGATCCGGAAGGTTTCGTAACCCACTGCCCCGCTGAGTCGTTGAGATCCGATCTGTCTCAGCAATACCACCGTTGGCAGTGGTCTTATCCTTTGGAGCGATCGGCGCCGGGCTGTCCGGGCCGCTGGAGGCGCTTGATCAGCCGCCCGATCGACCGCCCCTCAGACCGCTTCAGATCACGCACGATCATCGTCCTCAACTCCCGGACGACGCGGTCGATCGCCGACTGACTCCCCGGGTCGTTCTTCCGCGGAACCGCGGCGCGCTCCTCCTCGCCGTTCACGTACCAGGGCACGCCGGCCTCGGTGAGCCGTTCGGACACACTCTTCAGCTCGGCCAGCACCTCGTCGGAGCAGATCAGCTCAGCGCGCCAGACCAACCGGGTCAGATCGGCGGCGACCTTGTTCGACTCGATCGCGAACTCGGCGCGCAGTGCGCCCTGGGCGCGGCGCAGGGTGGGGACCAACTCCAGGTACAAGTCGTGGAGGTGGTCGCGACGCCACTGCTCGTAGGTTGCGGCCCGCTGAAGCCTCGCCGTGAGGTAGGCACCGACGATCACCCCAGCAAGTGCGACGGCCAAGGTGAGCAGCCAGTCCATGGGCTCAGTGTGCTCCCGGGTGATGCTAGGCACCACAGCCTAAGGTTGAGCGTGATGATCACCGTGGCGGAGTTGGAGGACGATCCGCATCCGGCGCTTGCGGGGCTTCGGCCGGTGGGGTGGGTGGAGGCGCTTGGTGGGTGGGTGGTGGCTTCTCGGGGCTTGTGTTTGAGCGTTTTGCGGGATCCGGAGACCTTTACCGTTGATGATCCGCGGTTCTCGACGGCTCAGGTTGTTGGGCCGTCCATGCTGTCGTTGGACGGGGCCGCGCATTCGGCGCATCGCGTGCCGTTCGAGTCGCCGTTCGGGTTGGCCGAGACCCGGCGGCGGTTCACCGGACCGGTGGAGCAGACCGTTGCGGGACTGCTGGCCGCGCTGACGCCTCCGGCCGACCTTCGCGTCGGTCTGGCCGGGCCGTTGTCCGTGGCGGTCGTGGCACTCTCGCTCGGGTTGCCGCCGGCGTCGGCCGCGACCGTGCTGGAGTGGTACACCGCGATCTCCGACTCCGTCTCCGGTGTCTCGGCCGGGCGCCCGGTCACGCCCGAGGGCGCGCAGGCGTTCCAGCTGCTCCACAAACACGTTGCTGCAGGCATCGACTCCTCCGACTCGCTGATCGCGGCCGCGGCGGCGGCCGGACTGGGCGTCGACGAGGTGGTCGCGAATGCCGCCGTACTGATGTTCGGTGGGATCGAGACGACCGAGGGCATGATCACCAACCTGCTCTGGCACCTCCTCACCCATCCGAACCAACTCGACCTGGTCCGGGCCGACCCCGGACTGCTGCCCAACGCCATGGAGGAGTCGCTCCGGCTCGAACCAGCGGCCGCGGTCGTCGACCGCTATGCCACCCGCGATGTCGAGCTGGCCGGTCAGTCCATCCGCCGTGGTGATCTCGTCACCGTCTCGCTGGCCGGCGCCGGCCGGGATCCCGAGGTGTTCGAGCAGCCCGACAACTTCGACGTACGCCGGTCCAACGCGCGACGCCATCTCGCCTTCGCGAGCGGGCCGCATATCTGCCTCGGCATGCACCTGACCCGGCTCGAGACCCTGGCCGCTGTCGGTGCCGTCCTCGAACTCCCCAGCCTCCGGTTGTTACCGGACTCGCCCGCACCCCGCGGCCTCGTCTTCCGGAAGCCGACCGCCTTGAACGTCAGCTGGGACGTCTGAGCACCAGCATCGCAGCCGGGTACGCCGGAACGACCCGATCCGGATCCCGGTCCGCGTCGGCGGCGAACCGCTCGAAGCCGGGATCGAGCTCGTCCGCCGGGATGTGCTCGAACGTGGACAACGCCCGCAGCTTGACGCGCTCGTAGGTCTCGCGCAGGGTGCGGGTCTTCTCGCCGCTGACCCAGACCGGTTCGTCGGCCGCATCCAGCCCGGCCTGCCGGGCCAGGTCCGCGGCTTCGGCAACGGACAGGTACATGGCGGCGTCGACCTCGCGGGCGGACGGGAAGTACTCGTACCAGAACAGGTCCGGCATCCGGTCCGCGAACTGACTGCGCAGAAACGCCGCTCCCCCGGGCTTGAGCACCCGGTGCACCTCCTGCAGCCCCTTCAGCTGGTCCGGATAGTGATGGAAGGACAGGAACATCAGCACCGCGTCGACCGATGCGTCAGGCAACGGAATCTCCTCCGCGCTGCCCTTCAAGTAGGTCACCGCCGGATGCGCGGCGTGCTCCTCGGCCAGTTCCCGCATCCGATCCGACGGCTCCACGCCGTACACCGGACCCTGGAACGCCTCGGCCAGCCCTGGAGTCAGGCGACCGCTGCCGCTGCCGAGGTCGAGGATCCGCAACGGCCGCTCCTCGGGCAGATACGCGCCGAACGCCGCCATCCACCGGCTCACCTCATCGGCGGTCATCCCTCGGCCGGCCGTGTACACACTGCTCAGGCGTCCGTCGTAATCCACCACTCGTCAACCATAGAAGACGTCGTAGGCCAATCGCAGGATCAGCGCGGAGACGACGACCAGGAAGATGACGCGGACGAAGCGGCTGCCGCGGGCGACCGCCGTACGGGCGCCGAGGAGACCACCGAGCATGTTGGCGGCGCCCATGATCAAGCCGAGACCCCACAGCGGCGCACCGTGCAGGGTGAAGATGATGATCGCGCCGAGGTTCGTGGCCACGTTGGCGATCTTGGCCTTGGCGCTCGCCTGCAGGAAGTTGTAACCGAGCAACCCGACGAGCGCGAAGATCAGGAACGAACCGGTGCCCGGCCCGACCGCGCCGTCGTAGAACCCGATCAGTACGCCGACACCGCCGGCCGCGAAGTAGTGATCGCGACCGTCGAAGCGCAGTGCGGTGCGGGCGCCCAGTGACGGCTTCAGCGCGGTGTAGATCGCGACCCCGATCAGCAGCACCAGCACGATCGGCTTGAACCACGACATCGGGATCTTGGTCGCCACCAACGCCCCGACCGCCGATCCCAACCCGGCCAGGATGGCGAGCGGCAGGACCGTCTTCTTGTCCGGCCGGACCTTGACGCCGAACGTCACCGCGCTGGTCGTCGTACCGAACAATGACGAGATCTTGTTCGTCGACAGGATCTGGGCCGGCGACGCGTTCGGCAGGCCGAGCAGCATCGCGGGCAGCTGCAGCAACCCACCGCCGCCCACCACCGCGTCGATCCACCCGGCCGCAAAGGCCGCGATCACCAGGAACAACAGAGTCAGCACAGAGATGTCAGGCACGGCGGAAGATCCTCACCCGACCATGATCGAGTAAGGACGTTATACGAGAAAACCTTTACCTCGGTCAGCGTGACCGACCCCACTCCCGCGCGCCAGAACCGCGGCCAGCACGGACCGCACCTCGTCGCCCGCTCGCCCTGCACGCCAGGCGATGAAACCGTCGGGCCGGATCAGCACGGCTCCGTCGGCCGCGATCCCGTAGGCGCGCAGCAACGCGCCTTCCTGCTCGCCCGCCCGCAGCAGTCGCAGATCGACATCGAACTCCTTCGCGGCCGCGATCCCGGCCGCGGCCCACTCCGCGCCCGCGGGACCGGTCAGTAGCGTGAAGTCTCTGGCGAACAGATCGAGCGTGGATATCCGCCGGCCGTCCCGTTGCAGCCAGACATGCGGTGCCCGCAGGCCGGGACGCCCGGACGGCACCCGCGGATCCTCGACCTCGCAGCCCAGATCGGTGTCCTCGGTCAGCACCGCCGCCGAGGCGCCGTACCGGTAGCCGAAGATCATCGTGATGTCGTCGATCTTCTGGATGTCCTCCGCGCTTCCGGCGTGCCGCTGTTCGAGCAGCTCGAGCGCGACCCGCAACGTCGTCCGCGCCACCGGTCGGCGTTCGTCCGCGTAGCTGTCCAGGAGCGGTTCGCCCGCCTGCCCCTTGATCACGGCCGCCAGCTTCCAGGCCAGGTTGTGTGCGTCCGCGATCCCGGTGTTGGCGCCGTACGAACCGGACGGCGGTACGACGTGAGCCGCATCGCCGGCGAAGAACGTCCGGCCGGACCGGTACTGCTGGGCGACCCAGCCACCGATCCGCACACTCGACGCCTTCTGGGTCCAGCCAGGAACCATGGGGACGACGGTGACTTCCAGCTCCGGAACCCCGGTCGCCTGACGGACCAACTCGGCACAGCGCTCCTCGGTGAACTCCTCGCCGTGCTCCGGCTGGTACGGAACGCCGAGCATCCACCGACCGGCCTGTTGCAGCGGCGCGAGCACGGTCCCCGGCGTCGGCTGGTCGAGGTATGCCAGCAGGAATCGCCTGTCCCCCACAACGCCGCTCAGGTCCGCGTCGAAGACGAAGTGCATCGCGTGCCCGAGCTCGACGGCTTCGTCCGCACCGATGCCGAGCTTGTGCCGTACGCCGGCCCGATGACCGTCCGCCGCAACCAGATAGTCAGCCTGTATGACGTACTCCGCCTGCTGGTCGCGAACGGTCGCGCGAACCCCGTCGGCGTCCTGGTCGAGCGAGATCAACTCGGCCCCGAACCGTACGTCGGCGCCGTACCGCTCGGCGTGCGCGCGCAGGATCCGCTCGAGATCGTCCTGATCGATCAGCGCCCAGTCCGTCGGACTCACCCCTTCGGGCGGCCGGACATGGGCGAGGAGATCTAACCGGAACCGCTCGGTGCCGGTCAGGGTCTCCGCGCCGATCATCTCCGGGAAGTCGGCCAGCAGCGAGGTGTGCCGCCGGATCTCACCCTCGAGCCCGAGGGCCCGGTAGATCTCCAGCGTGCGCGGGTTGAACGCCCGCGCCTTCGGCATGATCGCGGTCGACGGGTGCCGCTCGACCAGGATCGGCCGGACTCCCTGCTGAGCCAGGAGAAGCGCCAGGGACAGCCCGGTCACGCCTCCCCCGACGACGAGGACGGCGGTGCGCTCGGTCGCTGAGTGAGTCATGCCCCTATCGTCATGTGAACACCTGACTTTGTCAAACAGATGGATGACTAATGCAGGCAGGCGTATGATCGCGCCATGTCACCGTCGAAACCGCGCCGCTCCCCGCCGCAGGCCGAGCGTCAGCGTGACTCCGAGCGGACCCGGACGCTGATCCTCGAGGCAGCCACGGCCGAGTTCGCCGCGCATGGTTTCGCCGGCGCCCGGATCGCCGCGATCGCGACCCGGGCCGGGGTCAACCAGCAGCTGATCTCGTACTACTTCGACGGCAAGGAGGGGCTCTACCAAGCGATCTCCGAGTCCTGGCGGCAACGCGAGCAGGAGCTGGTCCCCCGCGAGCTGTCGCTGGCCGAACAGATCCGGCAGTACGCGCTGGAGGCCGTGAACAATCCCGACGGAGCCCGGCTACTGGCCTGGGGTGGCCTGGAATACACGGGTCCCGCCTCCGATGCCGACCATGCGGCACGCTCGGACCGGCTGCAGCGCAGCGTCGACGAGATTCGCGCCGCGCAGGCCACGGGACGACTGCCGGCCGAGCTGGATCCGGCCTGTCTGCTGGTGATGCTGATGGGCGCGGCGATGGCGGTGACCACGCTTCCGCACGTGATCGAAGGCGTGTGCCAGGTCGACCCGCGGTCCCCCGAGTTCGTCAATCACTACGCCGACCAGGCAGCAGCCGTCGCCGCCCTCCTCGGCCTGGCCTGACAAACCGTCCACCTGGTGCGACCGCCCCTGACCGGGTGGCGCGGAAGAATGGCGGGGTGAAGTTTCTACTGTTGATTCACAACAATGCCGAGGCCCTTGCTGCGTTCAGCGAGGAGCAACTGATCGAGATGTCCGGTGGCCAGGAGCAGGTCGCCGCGACCGCGCGGGAGCTGCAGGACAGTGGCGAGCTGGTCTCCATCCTCGCGCTGGAGGACCAGGTGACGGTCAAGAACGTCGAGTTCGTTGCCGGTACGGCGGTGATCTCGGACCGGCCGCTGCTGGAGACCAAGGAGTTCCTGGCCGGCGCGCTCGTACTGGACTGCGCGTCGATCGAGCGGGCGCTGGAGATCGCGGCCCGGATCCCGCTGGTCGAGTTCCGGCGCGTGGAGATCCGGGAGGTGCGGCTCGACGAGCGCGACTTCTTCGCGGAGCTCACCGAGCCGTGACGCGCGAGCTCGAGGGCGCGATCCGGGCGGCGGCGCCGCGGGCGCTGGCCGCGCTGGTCCGGCGGTACGACGCGTTCGACCAGTGCGAGGACGCCGTCCAGGAGGCGCTGCTGGAGGCGTTCGTGCAGTGGCGGGCTAACGGCGTACCCGAGCAGCCGATCGGATGGCTGATCAGCGTGGCGACGCGGCGGCTCGTCGACGGTTGGCGGCGTGACAACGCCCGCCGGCAGCGCGAGCTCAACGACTTTCTGCGGGAGGACCAGCACGACCCCGACTACCGCGAGGACGCGGATGACACGGTCCGGCTGCTCGTGCTGTGTTGTCACCCAGCGCTGACACCGGCGTCGCAGATCGCCCTCACGCTGCGTTCGGTCGGCGGTCTGACCACGGCCGAAGTGGCCGCCGCTCTCCTGGTCAGCGAGACGACGGTGGCGCAACGCATCAGCCGGGCCAAGCGACTGATCCAGGACGCACCTTTCGAGCTACCCACCGCCGAGGAGTACGACGGACGCCTCCGGGCTGTCCTGCAGGTCCTCTACCTGATCTTCAACGAAGGCCACACCGCCAGCGCCGGCGACGAACTGCAACGCGTGGACCTGGCCGAGGAGGCGCTTCGCATCACCCGGTTGCTGCGCGCGGCGACCGGTGAGTCCGGCGAGGTGACCGGGCTGCTTGCGTTGATGATCCTCACCCATGCGCGCCGGGACGCGCGTACCGGTCCCGGCGGCAACCTGATCCCGGCCGACCGGCAGGACCGCACCCGCTGGTACGCCGATGAGATCGCCGAGGGCACCCGCTTGGTCGAGGACACACTGCGGGTGGGAACCGTCGGGCCGTACCAACTGGAAGCGGCGATCGCGGCTGTGCACAGCGAAGCCGATTCGGTCGCAACCACGGACTGGGCCCAGATCGCCGGGCTGTACCGGATTCTCGAGAAGGTCGATCCGAGTCCGATGGTCACGCTCGGCGCCGCGGTGGCGGTCGCGATGACGGATGGCCCCGACGCCGGGATCGCGATCGTCGAAGGGCTTGCGGACGATCGCTACCTCGGCGACCACCATCGCCGCTGGGCGGTGCTCGCCCACCTGCACGAACTCGCCGGCCGGTCCGGCCAGGCCCGCGAGTACTACCTCGCGGCCCTCGACCGGACCCGCAACACCGCCGAACAGAACTACCTCCGCGACCGGATCGCGCACCTCTAGCCGAGTGGCCCGCGGAAGACGTCGCCCGGGTCGATCGACTGCATCAGCGCGTCCAGCCGGGCCCGATGTGCGCCCGGATAGCACCGCTCGAGGTCGGCGGTCGTCGGGTGGGACAGGAAGTTGACGTACGCGCCCTTCGGCGCCAGCTCCTCCCACAGCTGGTCGAAGTCGGCCGCCTGCTCCTGCGGTCCCATCAACACCGAGTTCACCATGAAGCGCGCATCGCGATGGGCGAACGCGGTCGCATCCGCAGGTACCTCGCCGTACGCACCGCCGAGGGCCCGGATCTCCAACGCCAGACCAGGAATCTCCGGACGTGCCGCGAGCAGCCTCTCGCCGAGCTCCGGCGACCACCGGTCGAAGAGCCCGTTGCGGATCCGCGGCCTGAGTCCGGGCGGCATGTGCATCTCCGCGAACACCTCGGCGTACGGGACCTCGGCCACCTTCTCGGTCAGCAGCGTGCCCAGGTGGCGCAGCGGCTCGAGGATGGCGTCCCGCTGCGCGGGATCCCCGGAGACGCACACCATCACGGCAACCGGGACCTGCCGATCGGCCATCATCGTCGGCGCCAACTGCAGTGACGAAGTCAGGTCCTCCGGCGCGTCAGCGGCGTACTCGGCCCAGGCTGCCAGGACCTGATCCGCCTGCGTCCACGGATACAGCAGCGTGCCGAAGTGCACGGTCGGTTGGCGTACGGCGGCGACGTCGTACGACGTGACCACGCCGAGACTCCCCGCAGCGCCGCGCAATCCCCAGAACAACTCGGACTCAGTCGTGGCGTCGACCCGGCGTACGGCGCCATCCGCGGTGACCACCTCGGCCGCGATGACCTGGTCGATCGCCAGACCGTGCCGGCGAACCATCCAGCCGATCCCGCCCCCGGCCATCAACCCGCCGACCCCGACGCTCGCCGTGTCACCGGACGAGATCGCCAGCCCTTCGCCGGCCAACCGCGCGGCCACCTGTCCCCAGGTCGCCCCGGTGCCGACACGCACGACTCCATCGGCCAGCACAGACACGTCGTCCATCGGCCGGACGTCGATCACCACGCCACCGTTGTTCGTACCGGTCCCCGCCCCATGGTGCCCACCACTCCGCACCGCGACCGCCAACTGCTGCGCCTCGGCGTACTTCAAGGCCGCGACCACATCAGCCGCGCCCGCACACCGAACCACCACCCGCGGCTGCCCCTCGGCAACAACGGTCCGGCTGATCTCCTCGTACGACGCATCCGCCGAGGTGATCACCTCTCCCACTACGGCTGCCCGCAGTCCCTCCACAGAATCCTTCATAGCCAACTCCCTCGATCCAGACGCCCCCAATCGGCATCTCGCCCAGGGATCGAAGCCGACCGCCGTTCCTCGACATCACTCGCGAAAGAATTTCTGGCCGAACGCAAACCGGTCCCACTCCGGGTGGATTGGGACCGGTTCGGAAGCGGTGTGTCAGCTGCGGACCGTGGTGACCAGGTGGTCGACGATCTCGGCGACGGGGATGTCGGCGCGGTCGCCGGACCGGCGGTCCTTGACCTCGATGGTCCCGTCGGCCAGGCCCTTGCCCACCACGGCGATCGTCGGCACACCGAGCAGCTCGGCGTCCTTGAACTTGACGCCCGGGGAGACCTTCTCGCGGTCGTCGTACATCACGCTGAGGCCGCGGGCCTCGAGCTCGGCGGCGATCTCGGCAGCCTTCTCGAAGACCTCCGAGTCCTTGCCGGTGGCAACGAGATGGATATCGGCCGGGGCGATCTCGCGCGGCCAGACCAGGCCGAGCTCGTCGTGGTTGCCTTCGGCGATCGCGGCCACCGCGCGGGTGACACCGACACCGTAGGAGCCCATGGTGACCGTGACGAGCTTGCCGTTCTGGTCGAGCACCTTCAGGTCGAGGGCGTCGGCGTACTTGCGGCCGAGCTGGAAGATGTGGCCCATCTCGATTCCGCGCGCACTCGACAGCGGACCCGAACCGTCCGGCGCCTCGTCACCGTCACGCACCTCGGCGGCCTGGATCGTGCCGTCCGCGGTGAAGTCGCGACCGTGGACCAGGTTGAGCACGTGGAAGCCGGACTTGTCCGCACCCGTCACCCACGCCGACCCCTCGGCGATCCGGGGGTCGAGCAGGTAGCGGATGCCCGACTTGTTCTCCGAGCCCAGCACACCAGGACCGATGTAGCCCTTGGCCAGCGCCGGGTGCTTCTCGAAGTCGGACTCCTCGAACGCGACCACCTCGGCCGGCTCCACCTGCGCACCAAGCCGCTTCTCGTCGATCGCCCGGTCCCCCGGTACGCCGATCGCGAGCGGCTCACGCGTGCCGTCGGGATTCACCAGCATCACGAGCACGTTCTTCAACGTGTCCGCGGCGGTCCACTCGCGCCCGTCGGTGCGCGCGTGTTTCGCGTTCAGCACCTCGACCAGGGTGTCGATGGTCGGCGTGTCCGGGGTGTCGACCACGGCAGCCGCGGGCACAGCCGAGGCGTCGACCGGCGCGGCCTGCGGGATCTCCACTGCTTCGACGTTGGCGGCGTACCCACCCTCGGAGCGGACGAAGGTGTCCTCACCGTTCTCCGCGATCGCGAGGAACTCCTCCGAGCGGGACCCACCCATCGCGCCGGACATCGCCTTCACGATCACGTAGTCGAAGCCGAGCCGGTCGAAGATGTTGATGTACGCCTGCCGGTGCAGCTCGTAGGATCTCGCCAGCCCGTCGTCGTCGATGTCGAACGAGTACGAGTCCTTCATCACGAACTCACGCCCGCGCAGCACACCGGCCCGCGGCCGTGCCTCGTCGCGGTACTTGTTCTGGATCTGGTAGATCGACAGCGGCAGATCCTTGTACGACGAGTAGAGCTCCTTCACGACGAGCGTGAACATCTCCTCGTGCGTCGGCCCGAGCAGCATGTCCGCACCCTTGCGGTCCTTCAACCGGAAGATGTTCGGCCCGTACTCGGTCCAGCGGCCGGTCGCCTCGTAGGGCTCGCGGGGCAGCAGCGCCGGGAACACGAGCTCTTGCGCACCGAACGCGTCCATCTCCTCGCGCACGATCCGCTCGACGTTGCGCAGCACCCGCAGACCCAGCGGCAGCCAGGTGTAGATGCCGGGCGCGGCCCGCCGGATGTACCCGGCGCGGACGAGCAGCTTGTGGCTCGGGACCTCCGCGTCCGCCGGGTCCTCGCGAAGGGTGCGAAGGAACAGCGACGACATGCGCAGAATCACGGGAGTCTCCAAGCGTGCAACGGGTCAGAACGACAACAACGGACGAGACAGAGAATATCGGCCCGGCGGTAATGCTCTCACCACGTTATCCACAGGCTCACGCCGCCCGGCCCTCGCGGGCGGCCTTCAGGGCCCAGCGGATCAACGGGATCTGCAGCGGCAGCCGGGCCCAAGCAATCGCTTGAGCCGACCGGGATCCGTTGCCCTGCAGGTCGGCGGCCATCTGCACGTTCGCCGGGAAGACGGCGACCAGCAGGCCGGCGCTGGCCAGCCCCGCCACCCGGCGCGTGCGTGGGTGCAGCAATCCGGCCGCACACGCCAGCTCCGCAACGCCTGACGCGTAAACGAGTTCTTTCTTCCGCGGCAGTACTCGCGGCACGATCTGCTCGAACGGCCGCGGCTTCAGGAAATGCAGCGTGCCGAGAACGCCGAACAGAACGGCCAGGCCCGTGGTGGTCTTGCTCCGAGACGCCATGCGCCGGAGCTTACTCGCCGGTAGTCAGAAAAGAATGGTGGCGAACGTCTCGACGGTGCGAAACCCGACGCGTTCGTACGCCGCTCTGGCCGGCAGGTTGAACGCATTCACGTACAGCGTCACCACCGGCGCGATCTCCCGGGCCAGCTCGACCACCGCCGCCATCCCCGCCGCGGCCAAGCCCCGGCCACGGAACTCCGGATCAACCCAGACACCCTGGATCTGGCAGACCCCGGTACCGACCGAGCCGACCTCGGCCTTGAAGACGACGCGACCGTCCTCGATCCGCGCGAACGCCCGTCCGGCCCGGATCAGCTCGGCCACGCGGGACCGGTAGAACGTCCCGTCCGGCCCGGTCTGCGGCGGTACGCCGACCTCCTCGGTGTACATCGCCACACACGCGGGATAGAGGATCGGCAGTTCGACCGGCTCAACCGCGCGCACCAATGGATCCGGCGTGATCAGCGGTGACTCGTCGATCTCCATGAACGGCTGGTTGTCCCGCACCTCGCGGGCCGGACCCCAATGCGGCTCGAGGATCGTCCACAACTGCTCGACCGCGCGCGCCTGACCGAGGATCTGGAAGCAGTTCCGTCCCCGCCGCATCGCGTACGCCGCGAACGCGCGCAGAGCCGGGTCGTCAGCCCCGACCGGCACCATGTTTCCGCCGGCGTGGCAGAGGGCTTCGAGCGCGCCCTTCTCGACGTACCCCCAGACCTCCGCACCGCGGCGAGGGTCGAGTCCGGACGCCTGCACGAGGCTGTCCACGAACACATTCACGACCGGATCGCGGGCGATGACCGCGCGCGCCGCCGCGAGGTCACGAGGACCGAGAACCCGTACGCCCACGCGCAGAACCTAGCGGATGAACACCCACGGAGTATGCAAGGGGCCGGTCAAACCGCGGCCTGATCCGGTTCCGGATCGTGTCCCGCGGCGGTCCGCCGCAGCGGCGAGGTCCAGGCCACCAGCACCCCCACGAAGCCGGCCAGGCCCATCAGCACCATGCCGGTCCGGATGCCGACCGCGTTGCCCAGAATGCCACCGAGCACCGCGCCGAGCGTCCAGCCGACACCCCATGACAGCATCCGGCCCGCCGTGTTGACGCGGCCGAGCAGGTGTTCCGGTGTCACCTGCTGCCGATAGGACACCGAGTTCACGATCACGAGCATGTACGCCGAACCCCACACCAGCAACGCGATCGCGGCCACGATCCACCCCGGCGCGAGCGGCGTGAGGACCCCGACGAGCGCCGAGACCGGCACCGCGTACAGCGTGATCGCCGCCGGCGGGTACCGCTTCAGCAGTCGCGGCAGGCCGAGCGCCGCGATCAGCCCACCGATCCCCCACGTACCCCAGACGAGTCCGAACCGGAGTCCCGACGTACCAACATGGAGAACCCGGTCGCACCACACCACGATCAGGGCCATGAATCCGCCGCCGGCGAACGACTGCAGGCTGCCCACGATCGTCATCGTCCGCACACCGGGATGCCGGACCAGAAAGCGGAGTCCTTCGGCGATGTCGGCGAAGACCACCCGCGGCCGCAGTGGCTGCTGCTCGACCCGCCGCTCGGACATCGCCCGGACGATCGCGCGCACCGCCAACGCCGACGCAACGAAGCTCAACGCGTCGACGGCGAGCAGGGTGGCCGGACTCAGCACCGCGAGGATCAGGCCGGTCAGCGGCGGGACGAGCAACTCGATCAGACTTGTCGCCGACCAGACCGCCGAGTTCGCCTGCGCGACGCGGGCCCGGCCGACTAGGACGGGCAGAGCGCCGAAGTTCGCACCGTCGAAGAACGTGTACACGGCCTGCACGGTGAAGGCGACGATCAGCACCTGCAGGACGGTCAGGATGCCCAGGAGGTGCGCGATCGGGATCGAACCGACGACCACCGCGTTGATCAGGTCCGACGTCACCATCGTCCGGCGCCGGTTCCAGCGATCGGCGAGCGCGCCGGCGAACAGTCCCGTCAGCAGGTACGGCGCCGCCTCGAGAGCGGTCACCATCGCGGTCAGGACGGTCGAACCGCTCAACCGGTAGACGAGCACCGGCAACGCGATCGCCGTGACCATCGACCCGGTGAACGACAGCACCCGGGACGACCAGTACCACCGGAAGTCCGCATCGTCGCGCAGTCGAGTCGTCGTCATGGCCTGCATCTTGCAACCTCAGGTGGAGTGGAGGTCAATGACCATCCACATCAATTCGTCGCCGAGATCGCGGTCCGGGGTCTTGGTCGCCGCCACGAACCCGTTGGCCCGGTAGAAGCTGATGGCGGCTTCGTTGGTGACCAGGACGTCCAGGAGGAGTTCCGTCGTACCGGTCGGCAGGGCTTTGATCGCGGCGCCGAGGAGGGCCTTGCCGATGCCGGCGCGCTGGTGGGCGGGGAGGACGTAGAGCTTCCACATCACCCAGGAGTCGCCCTCGCGGCCCAGTCCGACCATGCCAACGAGCTCGTCACCTTCGTCCGCGACCAGCGTGATGCCGTTGCGGATGCCTCGCTCGACCGCCTCCGGCGACCACCACTGCGCGAGCCCGTCGGTGATGAACTCGTCCGAGGCCAGACCGGCGTACGCCACCGGCCAGGTGGTCAGTCCGATCTGCCTGACGGCGTCGATGTCGGTGAGTTCTGCGGGCCGGATCATCCGTGGATCACCACCAGCTGGCCGTCCGGGTCCGTGATCTCGAGGCCCTCATCCGTCCGCGTGGCCGTGCCGATCCGTCGCACGACGTCGTCCAGATCCTCGGTGGTGGTCAGATCCAGTCGTACGGCGAACTCCGCATCGGCCGGCCCGAACCGGACCGACGCATCCGCACCGACCGCGTCGAGGAAGCGACCCCACCCGGCCTCGTCCGCCCCGGTGAGGTGCGGCGTGACCGTCCAGCGTTCGTCCGGGTTCGCGTCGTGCACCTTGTAGCCGTAGAGGTCCTCGCTGCGCTCGTCCACCCAGATCACGACTCCGTCGGGACCGGTCACCGACAGAACGCGCCCGTACGCCTCGTCGAAGACGGTCGCATCCAGGAAGCCCGCCTCCTCCAGCCGGCCCTTCAGCTCGTCGATCTTGTCCGCCTCGAAGGACAGATTCGTCTGTCCCGGCTGCCCACCGGTGCTGCTGCTGGCCGCGTCGTGCAGCGCGACCATGCCGCGACCGGTGAGCATGTCCACCCAGCCGCCCCGCTCGGACTCGATCCGCGACCGCAGGCCGAGCGCCTCCAGGAACGCGCGCATCGCGTCCACATCTGTCGTGAACCGCAGTGGCCTGATCACCACGTCGTTCATCCTCTGGCCTCCCCATGCTTGTCCAGGTACTCGCTCAGTGCCTGCTCGACCAGGGCCGACAGACTTGCGGTCTCGTCGATCGCCTTGTGCTTCACCCGCCGCACCAGTTCCGGCGGCAGATACACGTTGAACTGCACCTTCTTGCCACCGTCATCCGCCATGGCTATATTGCTAGCATCCTAGACAGCTACCAGTCAATCCTCGAGGAGTACAGCGATGAACCTCAGCTTCGACCACCTGGGCCTGCTCTCCGACACCAACCAGAAGAACCAGGACCTGGCCGACTTCTTCTCAGGCGTGCTTGGCCTGGAGGTCTCGGGCAACGCCGGCGAGGGGTACGCGGAGGTCAAGGCGGGCGCCATCACGATCGCGCTGCACACCGGCGCGATGGTGGACGGCTTCGGCCCACATGGAGGCACCCTGCTCCAGTTCAGCAGCGACGACGTACGGGCCGACGTCGAGGAGATCCGCGGCCGCGGCGGCAAGATCGCCCTCGAGCCGACGGACACCGACTGGGGCACGACCACGGCGTACGTCGCCGGCCCGCACGGCGTGCTGGTGGAGCTCTACAAGTTCAACTGAACTAGACGGCGGTCAGCAGGGCGTCGTCCAGTTCCTTGAGGAGCTTGGCCTTCGGGCGGGCGCCGACGACGGACCAGATCACCTCGCCGCGGTGGAACAGCATCAGGGTGGGCAGCGCCATCACGCGGTAGCGCGCCGAGATGGACGGGTTCTCGTCGGAGTTCAGCTTGACGATCGTGAGGTGGTCGCTGCGCTCGGACGCGATCTGGCCGAGCACTGGGACGATCTGGTGGCAGGGCGGGCACCACTGGGCCCAGAAGTCCACCAGGACCGGCTTGTCCGAACGCAGCACCAGGTCGTCGAAGGTGGTCTCGTCGACCGCCTGCAGGTCACTCATAGTTGGTTCATCCTCCAGCTCTCGGCATCGGTCAGGAGGTCGGTCAGCCGGGCCCGCAGCTCGGTGAGCTCCGTGATCCGCCGATCCACATCGGCGATCCGGGTCCGGTACGCCGACAACGAGGCCGGGCACACGTCCGCCCGCTCGTTCCCGGCTCGCAGGCACTCGATGAACGGGTACGTCTGCTCCGCGGTCAGCCCGAGGCTCAGCAGCGCCTTCACCTCACGGACGACCAGCACATCGCCGGCGTCGTACGACCGGTAGCCGTTGGACTCCCGCTGTGGCTTCAGCAGCCCCTGCGCCTCGTAGTACCGCACGGCCTTGACCGTCACACCGGCCTCGGCCGCCAGATCACTGATCCGCATCCCGCCTCCTTCACCCCGACGCTAAACCTTGCCCCTGGGGTCAAGGTCAAGCCAGGATAGTCAGTGGCCTCGGAATGCCTCCTCCAGCCACCACGAGGGATGGTCCCCGACGACCTTCGCGTCCACGAGCATCGGCGCGGACCGTGGTCCGTTCAGCCAGTCCTCGACCGCGACGAGGTCCTTGGCGGTACGCACGGTCGCCGCCTCGAAGCCGTATCCCCGGCCGATCGCGGCGATGTCGGTCGGTGGGAACGTCACCGTGTCCAACGGGTGCCCGCCGGGACCGAAGTGGTGGACCTCGGCGCCGTACGCGTCGTCGTTGTACACGACCACGAGCATCGGCAGGCCCAGTCGTCGTACGGTGTCGAGCTCCGCGGCGCCCATCAGCGCACCGCCGTCACCGAGTACGGCGACGGGCAGGCGGTCCGGCTGCGCCAGCGCGGCGCCGATCGCGGTGGCCAGCCCCAGGCCGATCGACTGGAACGCCTGGGTGAAGCAGAAGCCGTTCTCGTCCGGCACCGAGAGGTAAGCGCTCGGGTAGCCCATGAAGTTGCCGGAGTCGACCGCGATCACGCGTTCGGCCGGGAGGAGGTCGTCGAGCATGAGGCTCAACGTCCGTGGGTCGATCCGCTCTGCCGTGCTCTCGTCGTCGAACGCGACGTCCCGCCAGCGCACGCTCCCGAGCTCCGTCGTGCGATAGCCCACCCGCTGGTCGCCGTACGCATCAAGGACTGCCCTGGCGGTGAGCTCTACGTCGCCGGTGACGCCCAGGTGGATCTCGCGGTGGACGCCGAGTGCGGACGCGTCGTCGTCGACCTGCACGACGGTCGCGTCGGGATTGATCAGCTGACCGTGCCGCATCGTCCACATGTTCAGCGCGCAGCCCCAGCCCACGATGAGGTCGGCGGCGCGAATCAGCTCGGCGGTCCTTGGCGAGGCGAAGCCGCCCGAGATGCCGAGCGACCAGGGATTGCCCTCGAAGAGACCGTGCGCGACGGCTGAGGTCGCGAGGAGTGCGCCGGATCGTTCCGCCAGCAATTCAAGAGGTTCTCGGCTTCCGCGGGAGCCGCGTCCCGCGACGAACACTGGTCGCTCCGCCTTTTGAAGCAGGGCGGTCAGCGCGGCGGCGTCCGGCGCCACCCGGTCCTTCGAGGACGGTGGCGCGACGATCGGTGCCTCAGTCTCCAACGTCTGCAGGGAGAGCGGGACGTTCAGCAGGACAGTCCGGCGTTCACCAACGGCGGTCGCCACCGCCCCCATTGCCTCGGCGACCGCCGTCTCTGCCGAGGTGATCCGGACCGGCACCGCACCGACCGCGCGGGCCAGCGCCTCCTGGTCGACGTAGAAGTTCGACCGCGGCTCGGTCACCTCTGCCGCCACGACGATCATCGGCGTCCGGCTCTTCGCCGCCTCGGCGATCCCGGTCATCGCGTTCGTCAGGCCGCAACCCTGATGGACCGAGACCGCAGCGACGGCGCCGCTCATCCGCGAGTATGCGTCTGCCATGGTGGCCGCACCGCCCTCGTGCCGGGCCGCGACGAACTGCGCGCCGCCGGCAACCATCGCGTTCGTCAGATGGAAGTTGCCCGATCCGATCACGCCGAACACCTGGCGGACACCCGCGGCCGCCAACGCCCGCCCGACGGCATCCGCGACGTTCATCAGCGTTCGACCAGCCCAAGCACGCGGGCGGGCGCGCCGGATCCGCTCACGATCGGCAGTGGCCCGGCGATGATGACGGCGCCGGTCGGCGGCAGCTGGGCAAGGTTCTGCAGTTGGGTCAGCCCGTACTTGTCGCTGCCCATCAAGTAGGAGTGGCACGGGAACGGCGGGTCGAACGAGTGCGCCTTGCCGGCGTCCGTACCGACGGTCTCGACCCCGAGGCCGAGTACGGGCGACTCCTGCGCGACCCAGCGCGCACACTCCGGCGACAGGCCTGGCGTGTGCGGTCCGGTCTCGTCGGCATTGATGAACGCCTCCTGGGAATGCGACCGCGCGTCCCATCCCGTGCGTACGAACAACCAGCCGCCGGCGGGCAGCGGTACGTTCTCCGCCTCCCAGGCCTTGAGGTGGTCGACCTCGACGAGGAAGTCGGGATTCTGCTCGACCTCGGCGCTGAAGTCGAGGACGACGGCCGGCGCGATCAGCCGGTTCGCCGGGACCGACGCGACGTCGGCGAGATCCTTGCCGGTGACCCAGTGGTTCGGTGCGTCGAAGTGGGTGCCGGTGTGCTCGCCGCTGGTGAAGTTGTTCCAGTACCAGGCCGGCCCGCGATCGTCGTACCGGCTGATCTCCTCGAGTGCGAACTTCGCCGTCTGCCCGAACTCCGGCGGCAGCTGGATCACCGGTGTCGACGCGGACAACGGCGACGTCAGATCCACCACCTCGATCGATCCGTCGGCGAGGGCCGCGACGAGTACCGACAAGGGCGACGAACCGGTCATGCGGACCTCCAGGGCAGTGGCTGATTCCAGGGGCGTGCACCTCGGCGAGGTTTCGCCCGGGTCAAGGTTCCGTCAGCATAGGCCGCATGCTGCTGGGGACCTTTCGCTCATCCGAACTCTCGCCAGGCGGACGCGTGATCGAGCGCATCGCGGTCCGCGGCGTGCTGTTTCGCGGACCGGAGTTGCTGCTGCTCTCGTCCCGTCACGGTGACTACAAGTTCCCCGGCGGCGGGATCGAGCCCGGCGAGTCGTTCGCGGCGGCGCTGACCCGGGAGTTCGGCGAGGAGTGCGGGTACGCCGACGTGGTGGTCGGCGTCGAACTCGGCACGACCCGGGAGGAGGTGCCGGCGCTCGATGCGGCGTACGACGTGTTCGGCATGACCTCGCACTACTTCGAGTGCTCAGGTGGAGTGCCCGCGGGTCGGCAGGAGCTGGAGGGATACGAGGCCGAGCTGGAACTCACGCCGTGCTGGGTAACGGTGGATGAGGCACTCGCGGCCAACCGGGCCGTGCAGGCGCGCGGTGTTGGGGTGATGCGCTGGCTCGTGCGGGAGACCGCCGTACTCGAATGGCTCAGCGCACGTGGTCGCTGACCCACTCCCCCAGCACTTTGGCGCTGGCGTCGACCAGAGCGGGCCAGTCGAGGGCGGCCTCGTCCGCGGAGTCCGAGACATGCTTCACGACCCGGACCGGTACGCCGTACTCACGGCACGCATAGACGACGCCGTACGCCTCCATGTCGACGAGATGCGCCCGTTCCGCCAACCGCGCCCGTACGACGGGATCCGTCACGAACACGTCCCCCGACGCGAGCACCGTCCCGTCCCCACCCTCAACCGTCAGCTCATCCTGCGGATCCAACCCGATCGCCCGGATCGCATCCGCGTTCACATCGTGATTGATCACGGTGCTGGGCAAGAACAACCCCGACAACCCATCCCTGAGCGCCCCCGTGGTCCCCACATTCAGCACCACCAGATCCGAGGTGTCACGCCCCGCCAACGCCCGCCCCACAGCCACCGCCGCCGCAGTCTTCCCCACCCCGGTAACCACCACCGGCACCCCCGCCGGCACATACCGAGCCTCCCCAGCCACCGCACTAACCACCAGATACTCGGTCATCGCACCGATCAGCCGACGGAGACGGTGGGGTTGCCTGGTTCGGTGGTGGAGGATTCCATGGACTCGGCGATGCGCATGGCTTCTTCGATGAGGGTCTCGACGATGGCGGCTTCGGGGACGGTTTTGATGACCTCGCCCTTGACGAAGATCTGGCCCTTGCCGTTGCCGGAGGCGACGCCGAGGTCGGCCTCGCGGGCCTCGCCGGGGCCGTTCACGACGCAGCCCATGACGGCGACGCGGAGCGGCACCTCCATGCCTTCGAGGCCGGCGGTGACCTGGTCGGCGAGGGTGTAGACGTCCACCTGGGCGCGGCCGCAGGACGGGCAGGAGACGATCTCGAGCTTGCGCTCGCGCAGGTTCAGCGACTGCAGGATCTGCAGGCCGACCTTGACCTCCTCGACCGGCGGCGCGGACAGCGAGACCCGGATGGTGTCGCCGATGCCCTTCGACAGCAGCGCACCGAACGCGACCGACGACTTGATCGTGCCCTGGAACGCCGGCCCGGCCTCGGTCACGCCGAGGTGCAGCGGCCAGTCACCCTTCTCGGCCAGCAGTTCGTACGCGCGGACCATGATCACCGGGTCGTTGTGCTTCACGGAGATCTTGAAGTCGTGGAAGTCGTGCTCCTCGAACAGCGACGCCTCCCAGACGGCCGACTCGACCAGCGCCTCCGGCGTCGCCTTGCCGTACTTCTCCAGCAGCCGCTTGTCCAGCGAACCCGCGTTGACACCGATCCGGATCGACGTGCCGTGGTCCTTCGCGGCGGCCGCGATCTCCTTCACCTGGTCGTCGAACTTGCGGATGTTGCCCGGGTTCACCCGGACCGCCGCACAGCCGGCCTCGATCGCGGCGAACACGTACTGGGGCTGGAAGTGGATGTCGGCGATCACCGGCAGCTGCGAGTGCTTGGCGATCTCCGCCAGCGCGTCGGCGTCCTCCTGCCGCGGGCAGGCGACCCGGACGATGTCGCAGCCGGCCGCGGTCAGCTCGGCGATCTGCTGCAGCGTGGTGTTGACGTCGTTGGTGGGGGTCGTCGTCATCGACTGCACCGACACCGGCGCGTCGCCACCGACCAGCACCTTGCCCACCTTGATCTGGCGGGTCTTGCGGCGTGGTGCGAGGGTCGGCGGCGGCAGCGCGGGCATGCCCAGGTTGATGCTCATGTGTCCTTAACCGTTGGGTGAGGCCGTTGTGAGCGGCTAGCCGTTGAAGAGCTTGATGGGGTTGACGATGTCGGCGATGACGAGCAGGACGCCCATCACCACGATCACACTGGCCGCGACGTACGCGATCGGGAGCAGCTTGGCCACGTCGACGTAGCCGGGGTCGGGGCGGCCGAACAGCTTGGCCAAGCCGCGCCGGATGCCTTCCCAGATCGCGCCGATCATGTGACCGCCGTCGAGCGGCAGCAGCGGGATGAAGTTGAACAGGGCAAGGAACAGGTTCAGCGAGGCGAGCAGCGAGACCAGGAACGCGACCCGCTCGCCACCGGTGAGCGACTGGTTCGACGCGATCTCGCCGGCCACCCGGCTGGCGCCGACCACGCTCATCGGGCTGTCCTCGTCGCGGTCGCCGCCGACGATCGACTTGGCCACGCCGACCAGCTTCTGCGGGAAGTTGCCGATCGCCTTCACCGTCGCGACGGTGAGTTCGCCCATCTTGTCGACGACGAACCCGAAGCCCTGCCGCTCCAGCTTCATCTCCGGCGAGACGCCGAGGAAGCCGACCGACACAACCTTGTCCGACCCGGCCTGGTCCTGGACCTGGTTGACGATCGTGTTCGTCTTCAGCGTCTCCTGCCGGCCGTTGCGCTCGACAACGATCGTGGCGGGCTTGTCGGTGTTGGCCCGGATCAGCGGGGTGAGCTGGTCCCAGCTGGAGATCGCGGTGCCGTTGAACGAGACGATCTTGTCGCCGACGACGAACCCGGCGTCCTTGGCCGGCGATTCCTTGTCACCGTCCTGGCACTTGCGGTCCGCGGTCGCCTGGGAGGCGGGGATCACACAATCGGTGACGGTGGCAACGGTCGTCTGCGCGACGTTGGCGCCGTACAGCATGAAGAGGCCGCCGAACAGGACGAACGCGATCACCACGTTGACCAGCGGGCCGGAGGCCATCACGATCAGCTTCTTCCACCACACCTTCTGGTAGAAGAGCCGGCCATCGTCCTCGGGGGCGATCGTCTCGAATTCAGCGCTGCGCGCGTTCTCGACCATCGACTGGATCGGGCCTGTGTTGGCCTTGCGGACCTTGGTCGGGTCCTGACCCTTCGCCGGCGGCATCATGCCGATGATCCGGACGAAGCCACCCGCCGGGATCGCCTTGAAGCCGTACTCGGTCTCACCGCGCTTGAACGACCAGGTGGTCCGGCCGAAGCCGACGAAGAACTGCGTCACCTTCATCCCGAAGGCCTTGGCGGGCACCATGTGGCCGAGCTCGTGCAGCGCGACCGAGATCAGGATGCCGGCCACGAAGAGCACGATGCCGAGGACGGTGAGCAGAGCGGTCATGCCTTCGTAGTCTCCTGTACGCCAGTCAGCTCGTGGGCCCGACCGCGGGCCCAAGCATCCGCGGCGAGTACGTCGTCGATGGAAAGTTCCTCATACGAGGGTACGTCGTGTTCGGTCACCACCCGGGCCACGGTGTCGACGATCGCCAGGAACGGCAGTCGCCCGTCCCGGAACGCCTGGACGCAGACCTCGTTCGCGGCGTTCAGCACGGCCGGTGCGGTGCCGCCACGCGTCCCCGCCTCCCGGGCCAGCTGGACCGCTGGGAACGCCTCGTTATCCAGTGGCTCGAACTCCCAGCTCCCCGCCGTGGTCCAGTCACACGGCGCCGCAGCGTCCGGAATCCGGTCAGGCCACCCGAGCGCGAGCGCGATCGGCAACCGCATATCGGGCGGCGAGGCCTGGACCATCGTCGACCCGTCCACGAACTCGACCATCGAGTGCACGATCGACTGCGGGTGTACGACGACCTCGATCTGACTCATCGGCAGTCCGTAGAGCAGGTGGGCCTCGATCACCTCGAGCCCCTTGTTCACCAGGTTGGCCGAGTTGATCGTGATCACCGGACCCATGTCCCAGGTCGGATGGTTCATCGCCTGTTCCGGGGTGACGTCGGCCATCTCGGCCCGCGACCGGCCCCGGAACGGACCACCCGACGCGGTCACCACCAGGCGCCGTACCTCCTCGGCCGTGCCGCCGCGGAGGCACTGGGCGATCGCGCTGTGCTCGGAGTCGACCGGCACGATCTGGCCCGGCTTCACCCGGCGGGTGACGAGCGGACCGCCGATGACCAGCGACTCCTTGTTGGCCAGCGCGAGCGTCGTCCCCGCATCCAGGGCGGTCAGCGTCGGCTGCAGCCCGACCGAACCGGTGATCGCGTTGAGAACCACGTCACACCGCATCGCCGCGAGCTCACTCGAAGCATCCGGCCCGGTGATGATCTTCGGGATCTTGAACTCGCCCTGCGCGTAGCCCTTGCGCTGGGCCTCGGCGTAGAACGCGAGCTGCAGGTCCTGGGCGACCGTGGCCTTCGCCACCGCCACCACCTCGACCTCGAACTCCAGCGCCTGCTCCGCGAGCATCCCGACGTTGTCGCCGCCGGCGGAGAGCGCGAGTACGTGGAACCGGTCCCGGTTACGCCCGATCAGCTCGAGGGCCTGGGTTCCGACCGAGCCGGTGGAGCCGAGGATGACGACGGTTCGCGGGTTCACGACGCCATTGTTCCAGGTCTGCACCCCTGGTGACGACGCCGGTGACGACGCTGGTGACGATCCGGTGCGGCTACGCGATGTAGAGACGCAGCGCCAAGGCGCCGAGGCGGATCTCGTCGCCGTCGCGGACCATCGCCGTACTGATCTGCTCGCCGTTCACGTGCGTGCCGTTGGTGGAGCCGAGGTCGCGTACCTCGTAGCTGTCCGCGTCGATCCGGAGCAGCTCGGCGTGGTGCCGGCTCACCTCCTGACTTTCCAGGATCACATCGCAGTCCGCAGCGCGTCCGATCCGGACGAGGTCCAGCAGCGGCACGACGTCGCCGTCCGGACCCACGAGCACCGGCTGCGGCCCGGCCTCCAACGCCGCCGCAATCTCCGGGACTCCCCCGGTACGGATGGGCAGCGAGACGATCAGGTCGTCGCCCTTGTCCACATGCAGGTTGTGCTGAGCGCCGTACGCGAGCAGAAGGTCGTCGTACTCGTCGATGACCACAGCGGACACGTGGTAATACCCCGGCGGCAGTTGCGCGTACGCCGCACCGCCGAGCGACGTCGTGAGCACCAGAGCGTCGTACTCGGCGTGACTGACATCGGTGATCGTGATCAGCACCGGGTTGTGCGCGGTGAGGTGCGCCTCGGCCCCGGTGTCGCCCGGACCGAACTCGACCGTGAGCAAGGGCGCCGGGCGAACCTCTTCCAACCCGACCAGCCGGTCGACTGCGGGGACTGTTCCGGTGGGGACGGACAACGGCAGGTACTGGCCGTGGGACCGCACCAGGACGTTGAGTTGCGGCTCCAACGACCTGTCCTTGCGGCGCGCCAGGAAGAACGCGCCCACCATCCCCTTGCCGAAGATGAAGGCCACATCGCCCACCACAGCGCGGATAAATCCAGACGTCGGCTCCATGGTCACCCCCGGCGATCAAGTATCCCGGAACGACGACTCCGGTACGGCTGATCTCGGTGTGCCGCGGCCACACTAGGCTGTGAGATCGATGACAACAGTGCTGATCATTGAGAACGATCCCGGTAGTGGTCCGGGCCGGATCCTCGACTGGCTCGACGACCGGGGCATCGCGCCTACCGTCGTCCGTGCCTGGTCCGGTGAGCCGATACCGACCGATGCCGGCGACCATGCCGCGCTGATCCTGCTCGGCGGCGGCATGCTGCCCGACGCCGACGACGCGTCACCGTGGCTGCCCGACGAGCGCGACCTACTGCGCGCCGCGCAGGACCGCGTGCCCGTCCTCGGGATCTGCTTGGGTGCGCAGTTGCTGGCGCATACCTTCGGCGGTGAAGTGCGCGGTAAGTACGGCCTGCCCGAGAAGGGTGTGACCGACCTGACCGTGTTGCCTGGCGCCGCCGGCGACCCACTGCTCGCCGACCTCTCGACACCTGTCCGCGCGATCGAGAGCCATCAGGACCAGATCACCCGGCTGCCGGACAACGCCGTACACCTGATGTCCAGCGAACGCTGCGCCCTTCAGATGCTGCGGATCGGTCACAGCTGGGGTGTTCAGTTCCATCCCGAGGTGACAGTCGAGCGGGTACGGCGCTGGAACGTCGACACCCTGCGGTCCTGGGGCTTCACGCCCGAGACGGTGTTCGCCGAGGCCGAGCAGTACGAGGCCGAACTGGACCGGACCTGGTCCACGGTGGTCGGCCGATTCCTCGACCTCGCGAACTGAGAGAGCGCTACCTTTGGGAGCATGAGTCTGGAGCAGCCGCCGCCTGGGCATCGGGCGTCCGACAACGACCGCGAACGTGCCGCCGCCGTGGTCCAGGAAGCGCATAGCGACGGGCGGCTGGACTTCGAGGAGTTCGACGAGCGTCTGACTCAGATCTACACCGCGAAGACCCAGCTCGAGCTGCGGAACGCGACGGCTGACCTGGTGCCCGTCGCACATGGCAACTCCGCCGCGCTGACGCTCCGCGCGAAGCACAGCGCACAGAAGCGTGAGGGCGCGTGGACCGTGCCGGAGCAGCTGACCGCGATCGCGGAGCACTCGCAGGTGAAGCTCGACTTCACCGATGCGCTGGTGCAGTGGTCGGTGATCCATGTCGACGCGCACGCCAAGCACAGCTCGGTCGTGATGGTGATCCCGGAGGGCTGGAGTGTCGACATCGACCAGGTCGACATGGTGCACAGCACCGCCAAGAACAAGGCCGGCCCGCCGAAGGCCGGTGGCGTTCGGCTGCGGGTGACCGGACAGGCCCGCCACGGCAGCATCGTGATCCGCCACCCGCGCAAGCGGCACTGGTGGTGGCCCTGGTACCGGAAGTGATCGACAGCCAGGTTTGCGGTTAGCGTTTGGCCATGACCGTTTCGCTGGACCTCGTGGATGTCGACTCGCTGCTGACCGAGGAGGAGATCGACGTCCGTGCGACCGCACGACGGTTCGCGGACGAGCGGTTGCGGCCCTCGTTGCCCGAGTGGTTCGAGACGGCGACGATTCCCGCGCGTGAACTGGCGAAGGAGTTGGGCGCACTCGGGTTCCTCGGCATGCACCTGACCGGCTATGGGTGCGCCGGCGTCGGTCCTGTCGCGTACGGGCTGGCGTGCCTGGAGATCGAGGCCGCGGACTCCGGGATGCGGTCGCTGGTCTCGGTCCAGGGATCGCTGGCGATGTACGCGATCTGGAAGTACGGCAGCGAGGAGCAGAAGAACGAGTGGCTCCCCCGGATGTCCGCCGGTGAGGCGATCGGCTGCTTCGGGCTGACCGAGCCGGACTTCGGCTCGAACCCGGGCGGCATGCGTACGAACGCCCGCCGCGACGGCGACGACTGGGTCCTCAACGGTTCGAAGATGTGGATCACCAACGGCTCGGTCGCGGACGTCGCGGTGGTCTGGGCCCGCACGGACGAGGGCGTGCGCGGCTTCGTCGTACCGACTGCTACGCCTGGGTTCTCGGCGCCGGAGATCACCCGGAAGATGTCGCTGCGGGCGTCGGTGACGTCGGAGCTGGTGCTCGAGGATGTCCGGCTGCCGGCGTCGGCTCAGCTGCCTGAGGCGCAGGGGTTGTCGGGGCCGCTGGGGTGCCTGAACGAGGCGCGGTTCGGGATCATCTACGGGGCGATGGGCGCGGCGCGGGATTGCTTGGAGACGGCGATCGCGTACGCCGGTGAGCGGGCGGTGTTCGACAAGCCGTTGTCGGCGTACCAGCTGACACAGGCCAAGATCGCGGACATGGCGGTCGAACTGAACAAGGGCATCCTGCTCGCCGTCCACCTCGGCCGGTTGAAGGAGAAGGGCTCGCTTCGGCCCGAGCAGGTCTCTGTCGGCAAGCTCAACAACGTTCGTGAGGCGATCGCGATCGCGCGGGAGTGCCGGACGATCCTGGCCGCGAACGGCATCAGCGGCGAATACCCGATCATGCGGCACGCCAACAACCTCGAATCGGTGCTTACGTACGAGGGGACTTCCGAGGTCCACCAGCTCGTGATCGGGCAGGCTCTGACCGGTCACGCCGCCTTCCGCTGACCGCCGGCGCATGCTCCTGGCCCGATATGGGCACTGGGTGTGAGATCGACTACTCCTAGTGTTCGGGAAGGAGCGGGTATGCGGATCGGAGCCGGAATCGCTCTCATCGCGGCGGGTGCCATCATCGCGTTCGCTGTACGGGACACATCCGACACGCTGAACCTGACCGCCCTGGGGATCATCATCATGCTGGCCGGCATCGCCGGGATCTGGCTGTCGTACCGGCTGGCGAACCAACGCCGGAACCACGAGCCGACGGTCCTCGATCCGGAGGTGGAGAAGCAGTACGACACCACTCCGCCGAAGCAGGTCGCCGACCAGCCCATCGACGTGACGCCTACGCATCTGCGCGAGGATCACCGCTGACCGCTTGCCGGGGTTAGGCTTCCGCGCGTGGCGCAGCAGAGTGGTCGGATAGCGGTGGTGTGCGGCGTCGTCGTCGTGCTGCTCGCGGCGGGCGGCATCGTCGTACGGCAGGTTGCGCGCAGCGACGACCAGGTCAGCGCCGGGAAGATCGTCAGCCTGACGCCGTCCCCTTCCGCCTCACCGTCCCCTTCCGCGACGCCGACCCGGCTGCCTACCTACGTGCCTCCGAGCACCAAGCCGAGCAGCCCGACGTCGACCATCACCGCGAAGACCCTCGCGACCGAGAACCGGGCTGTGCAGCGCAATCCGCTGTACAGCGTGGGTGCGCTGCCGGCCTCGCACTGCAAGGAGCCGTCCAGCCGTCCGACCTCGCTCGCGAATGTACGGAAGTACTACACCGACTTCCTGACGTGTCTCAACAAGGTGTGGGCACCGATCGTGCAGAAGGCAGGCTTCACGTTCTGGGCGCCTCGCCTGGAGGTTTTCACCGGCCCGACCCGGCCGGGCTGCGGCGTCACGGACTCAGCGGCGTACTGCAGCGAGGGCGTCATCTCGATGAGCGCGGACTTCGACCTGAAGAACTACCGCAACCAGGAGAAGCTCTGGACCCGTACGACGATGGCGCATCTGGTCGCGCACGAGTACGGCCACCACATCCAGCGCCTGGTCGGGATCTCTGCGGCGTCGGCGGCTCGGTCCGCGACCCTGACCGGAGATGCCGCGCTGGCGGAGAGCCGCCGGATCGAGCTCCAGGCCTCCTGCTTCAGCGGGGCGTATCTGGGTGCTGACCGGAGCTACTTCCCGGTGAGCGGGTCCTGGATGGCGCGTTGGACCTGGACGATCCGCAACCGTGGCGACGAGTGGAACCCGACCCGCAGCCACGGCAAGGCCAGCAACCACAGTCGCTGGACCCGTCGCGGGTTCGACGCGGCCGCGCCGTCGGCCTGCAACACGTTCACCGCCTCGGCTGCGAGCATCGCCTGATCCTGCTTTAAGGCTGGCTGAAGGGTGGGGCGCATCCTGAAAGCATGGACCGGAATCGTGCATTGCTGGAGCGGTTGTGGCCGACGGACGGGCAGCTCGCGTTGTCGGCGGAGGCGGAACACGAAATGCGCGCCGAGGACTACGTGCTGGAGATGCCGCAGTCCGGTGAACGCATCGTCGGGCGGGATCGGATGCGCGCCATGCAGCAGGAGTACCCGGCACCACCGTCGATCCAGATCCTCCGGATCACCGGCGAGGGCGACCACTTCGTCGTACTCGGACGCTCGGACTACGGCGGCGACATCTACTACGTCGCCAACATCGTCGAGTTCAGCGACGGTCGGATCGCCCGGGAGACCCGCATCTACGGCGCCCCTTTCGAGGCGCCGGAGTGGCGGGCGCAATACGCTACTTAGCCACCTCGGTAGCGCGGGACTCACGGACCACGGTGACACGGATCTGGCCCGGGTAGGTGAGCTCTTCCTCGACCTGCTTGGCGATGTCGCGGGCCATCACCTGGGCGGCGATGTCGTCGACCGCGTCGGGCAGGACCATCACGCGGATCTCGCGGCCGGCCTGCATCGCGAAGACCTTCTCGACGCCGTCGTGGTGCATCGCGATCTCTTCCAGTCGTTCGAGCCGCTGCACGTAGGCCTCGAGCGACTCCCGGCGCGCACCGGGCCGTCCACCGCTCACGGCGTCCGCGGCCTGTGTGAGGACGGCCTCGACCGTACGCACCTCGACCTCGTTGTGGTGGGCCTCGATGCAGTGCACGACGTCGTCGTTCTCGCCGTACTTGCGGGCCAGCTCGGCACCCACGATCGCGTGACTGCCCTCGGACTCGTGCGTGAGCGCCTTGCCGATGTCGTGCAGGAACGCACCGCGCTTGCACAGCTTCGGATCCAGCCCGAGCTCGGCCGCCATCATCCCGGCGATGTGCGCCGACTCGATCAGGTGCTTCAGCACGTTCTGCCCGTACGACGTCCGGTAGCGAAGCAGACCCATCGTCCGGATCAGCTCCGGGTGCAGGTCGGTGATGCCGACCTCGGCCATCGCATCCTCGGCGGCCCGCTCACACAGCTCGGCGACCTCGGCCTTGCTGCGTTCGTAGATCTCCTCGATCCGGCTCGGGTGGATCCGGCCGTCGAGCACCAGCCGAAACACCTGGACTACGGCGACGTGAGCAAGTTGAGCGGTGGCGACCAGACGCTGCTGACAACGTTGCAAGGCGTCGTCAACCGCACGCAACC